>JBFYZU010000153.1:0-3651 GCA_041309365.1 Myxococcota bacterium | reverse complement strand
TGGGATCGAAGGCGTCCGGCGCCGGCCACGGGTGATCCTCGGCGATGTCCCAGTAGCACTCCTTGTAGTTCTTGTAGTCGATGGAGCCGCCGAAGTTGTGCTCCATGCCGATGGAGTGGCCCATCTCGTGCAGCATCACGTTGTAGAACACGTTCTGGCCGATCCACATGGCCACCTGGCGCACGTTGTAGCCGGCCGCCATGAACTCGCGGGCGTTCTCCATGTACCCGTAGTCGATGAATGGGTTGAGCTCGTACATGAAGTGCCTGCTCATGCGCTCGGAGCGGGCGCTGTCCATCACCATCTGCTGGGCGAAGGGAGCGCGGAAGATCGAGATCTCGTCGAGCACGGCGTCCGATCCCGGATCCATGCCGTGCACGTCGGCGTACTCCATCCCGGGCTTGCCGGCCATGAGCGCCAGAGTCTCCGGGTTGTCGTAGATCAGGCTCTCGAGCCGGGTGTCCTCGAGATCGTACACGCGGTCCGAGAAGGTGAGCATCTCGCCCTCGGGGCCTTGCAGGCGCTCTGCGCGCGCGGCCATGGCGCCCATGTGCTCGTGCATGGCGGCCGTGAGGACCGAGGTGGTCCCGCTGGGGTTGTAGGCCGACTCCGGGCCGTTCAGGGCCTCGGGCACGACCGGGCTCACGGGCAGCTCCACCTTGCCCAGGTTGGCGAAGTAGGCGCGCACGTCCTCGCCGGTCATGATCTCGTCCAGGCTGGCCTGGTCCAGGGAGTTCAGGTAGTCGCAAAGCCCCGACTCGATGAGGTCGTCGTCGGCGCACAGGGATGCCGTGAGGCCCAGGCTCAGGAGCACGCTGGTCTGCATGCCCTGGATGCTGTCCAGAGTCACGTTGCAGTTGGAGCTCACCAGCTCGCCCGTGCGGATGTCCATGATGGGAAGGCTCACGCCGCTGAACCCGGCGCCGGGCGTGTCGATGATGGACAAGAAGTGGAAGCGGAAGTCGCCCATCATCTCGCCGTAGGGCTCCACGTTGGAGAGCTCGGGATCGATGGCGCCGTCCGCATCGCGCTCGATGATGCGGGTGCCCACGCTGTCCGGGTAGGTGCCGCTGGGCAGGTCCGCGGAGTTGACGCGGAGCGCCAGCACGCAGTCCTCGCCCTCGAAGCGCGGTGGGTTCCCGCTGGCGTAGATGTCGTCGAACGCGCTGTAGCTGTCCGGCGGGGCGGAGGCCAGGCTCTCGACATCGCCGAGGACCAGCCGGCAGTCGTAGCCGGACGGGTCGGCGGGCAGGGCCCTTCCCTGGTTCAGGTAATAGGCGCGCATGAACTGCAGGTTCCAGTCGTGGACAATACGGTAGGCCGTGGGCACGAGCCACTTCGGGAACCCGGCGTTCAGGTAGTAGGTGGTGCGCCGCAGCGAGCGCTCCGCCACGGGGATGACATCGCCCGATGCGTTGCGGTAGTCGACCCACATGTTGTGGCGCGCGCCCCAGTAGTCCTTCAGATCCGTCATGCCCTGGAGCTGCTCGATGCCCTGGATCGGGTCCTCTCCCTCGCCTCCGGTGTAGGTCGGACGCTCGAGCCGGATCGTGCCGAAGCGGTCCCACATGGTGTCGGTCACCAGGTAGGACTCGTAGCTGGGCGACTCGGGGCTCCTCAGGAAGGTGTTGCGCACGGCCACGCGCACCGAGGAGAACGGGGCGTAGCCCAGATACCCGAAGGCGTCGTAGCTGGGGCTCCAGATCTCCTGGTTGACGAAGCTGAACATGTAGGGAAGGCCGGTTCCGTCGCAGGTCTCGGGGACCTCGCCCGTGATGGGGTTCCTGCAGGCGTCCTCGCGAAGCTCGCTCGTGTAGTACTCGCCGTAGGCTGCGTCGAACTCGAGGTCCGTGTAGCGCACCTGGGGCAGCCACTCCTCGCGGCACACCGGCAGGGTCACCTGCGAGCCCTCGCCGTCCTCGAACGGCACGTCCGAGCCCTCGAGGCACGTGAACGTGGTGGCCTCGCGGGTGATCATGCCCTCGGATCCGAAGGCGTCCAGGGAGTTCCAGTAGAAGCCCGTGACCGTGTTCTGGCTCCAGTCAACGCGCATGTACTGGCGCTCGTACCAGGGCCGCTCGTTCTGATCCTCAGTGACCACGTTGAGCCGCTCGCCCGTGACGGGGTTGTAGGACCTGATGATGTCCAGATGCCCGGTCACGGGGAAGGCGGCCACCACGCCGCCTCTGTAGTCGGGATCGAACTCGTCCTCGTCGGCGCCCGTGACGAGCGGGTCGGCCCTGTGCGCGTAGAGGTAGTTCTCGTCCACGACCCACCGGATGCGCTCCACGTTCCACAGCTCCATGCCCGAGGAGGCGTCACCCGTGAACGTGCCGTAGTAGCCCATCCACCACGACTCGTAATCGTGATCCACGATCGTGCGGATGTAGTACCACTCGCCCGTGAACAGGTCCTTGTCCACGATGTTGGTCTGGACCCAGTCGCGGTCGGGACGGGTGGACTGACAGGCCGCCAGGGCGAGCAGGAGGCCCATGGCCGGTACCCAGCTTGCCTTGAAATTCATGGCGTTGCTCCTTGTCTCTCTATTTGGATTCCTCATCGTCCACCTCCCGTCACATGCTCGGAGAGTAGCCCATGTAGGAGTTGATCCCGTACATGTGCTGCAGCTCGATGGCGTAGTTGATGAGCGACTCGAACCCCGTCACCTCGAACCTCGCGTCGTAGATGGCCTCGCCGAGGCTGCCGGCGTCCGGGAACCCGCAGTTGGTGCCGGTGTCGCCGTCGTCGCGGCACGCCACCCAGGCCGGGAGGTTGGCCTGCGTCTCCTTGAGCTTCGCGAGCAGCTCGAAGGCGATGGACCCTCCCACCTTGCCGGGGGTGCTGTCCACCTGGAAGGCCATGTAGGTCTGGTGGTTGATGTCCGAGGTGTACACGATGTAGTCCACGCCCTCCACCAGGGAGGGGTCGATGTCCGCGTCGTCCAGGCTGCCCACCTTGTAGAAGTGCAAGAGCTCCTGCGGTGACGCATCGAAGTACGTGGGCAGGTAGGCCAGGCCGTAGATCAGGCCGTAGTTCTGCAGCATGAACGACTTCTGGTCGTTGAGCACGGGCATCCCCGCGTACAGCTCGTGGGCCGGAGGCCTGCACTCGTCGTATCCGGGCGTGCCGTCCGGGCTCTCGATGGTGCAGTTGCCCCTGTAGAAGTCCACGTACTGCAGGATCGGGAGCTTGGTCTCCGGGTCGATGTCGGCCACGCGCGGGGCGTAGTACTTCGGCTCCTCCGTGACCAGGCCCATGAGGATGTAGCGGATCTCGTCCGGGAACACGTCGTAGAAGTTGACGAAGAAGTAGTCGTCGTTCGAGTAGTTGGCGGCGCCGCCGCGGGCCAGCATGGCCTCCAGGGCGAACATCTTGTCGTAGATGGTGCCCACGTACTCGAGCCGGTAGATGCCGTTGAGCCCCGTCTGGTAGCTCGTGTACACGTGCCGGCCCAGGCCGGTCTTGATGTTCACGTCCGAGGAGGGCATGTCCGTGTACGGGCTGATGCGCACGTACTCGTCCTCGTAGTCGTCGTACTCGTAGCTGCCGATGTCGGGGATGCCGATCATCTCCATCCAGAAGTTCATCAGGTCGACGCAGGCCAGGTACTGGTCGTAGAACCCGAAGGGCCCGGTGTCGTTGCGGTACGCC
>JBFYZU010000152.1:0-7124 GCA_041309365.1 Myxococcota bacterium | reverse complement strand
TGTTCGACGAGTACGTGTACCAGACCTACCCGGACGGAGGCTTCTGAGTCATCCCGTTCCGGTGCAGTATCGTGCACGCAAGATCTCATGAGTGGAGAGGGGCCGCCCCTCCATCCGGATCCCTGTTTTCACGAGCATTTACGGCATGTTGAGCCCCATCCGCACCCGTCCATAGTAAATTGCGATCAGATGGATCCCAGTTAGAGTCCAAGGAGAGCCAATTATGCTCAATTTATCGTCAATTGAATATCACGTTGACACTTCCCGCAGGGGGCTGATAAAACTGGCACCGGTACCCATCGAGGTCGGGGTCAATATGGATGATCGCATATCCCGCTCGACCGTCCGCAGGGACGGGTGGGGGCACTAGACCATGAAGATAGCGAGAGTACAGATACAGGGCTTCAAATCCTTCGCGGACCGCACGGAGGTCAACTTCGAGCAGGACGTGACCGCCGTGGTGGGGCCCAACGGATGCGGCAAGAGCAACATCGCCGACGCCATCCGCTGGGCCATGGGCGAGCAGTCCATGAAGAAGCTGCGAGGGCAGCACCTCGAGGACGTGGTCTTCTCGGGCAGCGATTCACGGGGCCCCCAGTCCATGGCCGAGGTGACCATCACCTTCGACAACAGCGACGGGCTCAGCCATCCCATGTACCTGGGCCTTGCCGAGGTCCAGGTCACGCGCCGCTATTTTCGCGACGGCACCAGCGAGTACTACATCAACAAGACGCCCTGCCGGCGTCGCGACATCCGGGAGCTGTTCATGGGGACGGGCGCCGCGTCTGGCGCGTATTCCATGATAGAGCAGGGCCGCATCGGCTGGATAGTCACCTCGCGTCCGGAGGACAAGAGGCGCCTCATCGAGGAGGCCGCCGGGGTGACCGCCTACAAGGTGCGCAAGGCCGAGGCGGAGCGCAAGATGGAGCGCACGCGCCAGAACCAGGCCCGCACCTGCGACCGGATCTCGGAGATAGAGAAGAACCTCGTCTCGTTGAAGCGTCAGGCCCAGAAAGCGAGACGTTACCAGAAGTATCACGCCGAGATGGTGGACTGCGAGCTACACATCGCCACCCACCGCTTCCTCGAGCTGTACCTGGAACAGAAGCACCTCGCAAAGGTGCTGGCGAGATTGGAGGACGAGAGGCTGGGCCTGACCAATTCGATCTCCGTCAAGGAGAGCGGGATCGAGGAGTGCCGCGGGAAACTTTTCGCCACGGAGATGGAGCATGGCCGCACCCAGGAGAGCCTGTTCAACGAGAACAACAGGATCACGCTCCTGGAAGGCCAGGTGGAGCGCGGGGTGGCGGAGATGGGGAACCTGCGGCAGAGGGCCGTCGCGACGGCCGAGGATCACCAGCAGCACGGGCAGAGAAAGGAGAGCCTCGGAGGCGAACGCATCGAGATCGAGAGCACACTTGGCGAGATGGAGGAGCGGATCGCGCAACAGCTCCTGCAGGGGCAGGAGCTGGAGAGCGAGCTCGCCCGGCACCGGGACCTCTACGACCGATCGTGTCGTGAGGTGGACCGGATCGGGGAGCTGGTCGTGGAGAATGCCAGGCGCAGGACCGCACTGTCGGCGCGGCTGGACGAGATCGGACGTCTCGTCGACAGCGAGCGTGGTCGGCTCTCGGCTCTCGAAGGGGAGAGGTCGGGGATCGTGTGCCGTCTGGGCGATGTCGAGGGCAAGCTCGAGGGCGTGGATGGCGAGATCGCACTGGCGGAGATGGAGCGTTGCGCAGAGGTTTCCCGCAGGGCCGGCTGGTTGCGGGCGGTGGACACCTTCAAGGGGGCCATCCGGTGGCAGGACGGGATCGTGGAGGCAGACGCAGAAGCTCTTTCTGCGGGCAGGTCCCGGCTGGAGGCCATCGAGGAGCGCATCGACCGGAAGGAGAGGACGAGGGGGCCTGCGAAGCTGGTGCAGGAGGCGAGCCGGAAGCTCTCGGCCGGGGGGGGCGTCTACCCGCTCTCCGAGGTCCTGGGCTGCCGGGAAGGGAGCGAGGTGGCCGTCGCGGCGGTCCTGGAACCGCTACTTGACGCACTGGTGGTCGAGGACCACGTGGAGGTCGGCACGTGGCACCGCTTCACCGAGGTGCTCGACTCGAAGAGTCCTTCGTACGTGCCGCGCAGGTGCGCGGCGCACGTGTCCCCCGACCCGTTCGGTGGAATGCAGGTGGCCGGCGCGCAGCCGCTGCGCGACCTCGTGCACGCGCCTGCCGCGGACGCGGCTCTCGTGGACCGGCTGCTGGCGGGGGTGTACCTCGTCGCCGACATGGAGACGGCCGTGCGGATGCACGAGCAGACCGAGGGGTTTCTCACGTTCGTCACGCCCGATGGCACGGTGGTGGGCAAGAGGGGCGAGGTCACCTGGCGCGACGAGGAGCGCGGCGCCGCCCCGATCATCGCGCTGCGCGCCGAGGCGGGCGTCTTGCGCAGGCGCGTCGGGGAGCTCAAGAGGCGTCTCGCCCGGTCCATGAGCCTGCACACGCGCCAGCGCGACCGCATCGTGCGCGCCACCCGCGAGGTCGAGCGCGGCACGGAGCGCATCCACGTACTGGAGAAGAAGCTCATCACCCTTTCTCAGACACGTCGCGACATCATGGGAGAGACCCAGCGCTCGAACGCCCGTCTCGATGCCATCGCCCGGGAGGCCGTCGCGTCCAACGTCCGCATCGACACCCTCACCGAGGAGCGCAACCTGGGAGCGGATGCCACGGCCCGCCTCGAGGGCGAGGGGCGAGGTCTCTCGATGTGCATGGCCGAGGCCCGCGACCGGTCGGATGCGCTTCGCGAGCGCGTGGAAGCCCAGGCCCTGGAGCACCGGGCATGGGAGGTCGTCTGCCAGGGAAAGAAGGACGAGCGACGGCGCATGGAGATGCGGCTCGAGGACATCCTGAGAGGGCTGGCCGAAGCCGACGCAGGTATTGAGCGGGCACGCGTCGAGCTGGAGTCATCGTACAGGCAGCAGGGCCGCACGATGGGCCAGATGTTCAGAAGCGCCGAGGAGAGATCCGATCGCCTGATAACCGCCTCGGCCCTGCGCGGCGAGCTCGACGCCATCCGCGACACCATGGAGGCCATGCGCCTCGACATCGAGAACGCCCAGGCCGAGGTACGCGCCCGGCGGGTCGATCTCGAAAGGCTGGGCAAGGTCATCTCCGATCACGAGCGCGGGCTCATCCAGTGCAAGGCCGAGGTCACGCGCCTCGAGGACATCGTCAGGGAACGCACGGGCGAGGATCTGCTCGCGGCCGTGGGCGATCACCACGCTCGCCGGCCGCCCGACAAGGCCACGGTGGAGCACCGCGACGAGCTGCGCCACCTCATCGAGCGAATGGGACCGGTCAACGTGCTCGCCATCGACGAGTACGAGGAATCGCAGAAGCGCTTCGACGAGCTCACGGCCCAGCGCGACGACATAGAGAGGGCCCTGGCCGATCTCGAGAAGGCCATCGCCAAGATGAACCGGGAGTGCCGACGCCGGTTCAAGGAAGCCTACACGACCATCAACGAGCGTTTCCAGGAGCTGTTCCCGGTCCTGTTCAATGGAGGCACTGGACATCTGGAGCTCACCGACGAGTCCAACCTGCTCGACACGGGCGTGGAGATCGTGGCCCAGCCTCCCGGCAAGAAGCTCGGGAACCTCGATATGATGTCGGGCGGCGAGAAGGCCATGACGGCAGTGGCTCTCATCTTCGCCATGTTCCAGTACAGGCCCAGCCCCTTCTGCCTGCTCGACGAGGTGGACGCCCCGCTCGATGACGTCAACGTGGGACGCTTCATGCAGGTGCTTCGCACCATGACGGACCGCTCCCAGTTCATCCTCATCACCCACTCCAAGATCACAATGGAGAACGCCGACGTGCTCTACGGAGTCACCATGGAGGAGCCGGGCATCACCAAGATGCTGTCCATCCGCCTCAACCAGGCCGCCCGCTTCGCGCGCCCCAAGGCCGATTCCGAGACCGTCGCCGCCTGAATCTAGCCCCCACGACCTACGCGAAGCCGGTACTTGTCCTAGATCTCGCAGCGACGGGTCACGGGGCTGCAGATCCGACCCTCGTGAAGCTCCTCCGCGACCACGCAGGCGCCTGCCTCGCAGCCGGGCGTGAGCTGCCGGCAAGCAGTCCCTTCCTGCCTGCAGTAGGTGATGCCGCACTCCTCGTCGTAGGAGCTGCACCCGATCTCGTAGGGAGGCCTGGGGCAGTCCTCGGGGCAGTTGCAGGGGTTCTCCTCGAAGTGGGGCTGGCAGGCGCCGTCGCCGCACGGGGCGCAGGTCAGGATCCAGCACGAGGCCATGCAGATGGGGCAGCCCGTCCCGGTCATGTAGTCCTCGGTGGGCTCGAGCGAGGGCAAAGCCCGCAACCCGGGGCAGCAGACCCCGAAGTAGGGGTAGTACTGGCGGCCCGCTCCCGTGCATGAGCCGGGGACGCAGCATACGGGCGAGTCGCCCGAGCACTCCATGGGATCGGCGGACAGGGTCCCCTCGCAGTAGCCATCCGAGGTGGTACACTCGCCGCCCGCGCGCTCGCATGCCGTCGCGGCGGGGCACAGGGACGCGGGGTCGTCCACGCACTCGAAGGCGCCGGCGGTGCAGGTGCAAAAGGTCACGAGACCACCCTCCTGGCAGGGCCAGCCCATCACCTCGCCCTCGATGCAGGGCGATGGACAGTCTGCCGGGCAGCTCGACGCTCCGGCCTCGTCGGGGTCGCAGTGGCCGTCGCCGCACGCCCCCCCGCACACGCACATCTCGGTATCGAGGTCGCAGCGGGGCACCCCCACGGTGCAGTCCAGAAGAGCGCAGTGATCGTCCGTGGCGCAGCCGACGCACCACCCAAGGTGGCAGTGCCCGCCGTCGCAGTCTCCATCCACGTCGCACACGCAGCGGCACGCGCCCACGTTGAGGTCGCAGTAGGTGGTGTCGCAGCCCACCAGCGCGGGCGTGCACGCGGCGCTCGCGATGCAGCCCACAGCACAGGCCAGCTCGCCCGGATAGCCGCGGCAGACGAGCTCGCCAGCGCAGTCGCAGTCCGAGGCGCACGGGGTCTCTATCTCACCGTCGCCGGCGCAGGCCGCGTCGCTCCCATCGTCGTCCACGACATCGGCGGGCGAGTCCTCCACGGTATCGCTCGCCACCTCCGCCAGACCGTCTGCAACGGTGTCTATGGTGGACGTGTCGGACGGCCCTTCCGATCCCTTGCCGTCGCAGCCAGCCAGGATCATCGCCACGATGGGAAATGGCGTCAGCAACGATCGCCCCATGGCTCCTCCTCGATCCACGACACGCGCCCGCGTGTCCGCGCCGATGCACGCATAGGTTAGGTCATGTTCCGGAAGCTGGCAAGCGAGGCTCGGTCCACCGGCACGCCCGACCGGCAGCAGGCGTGTCCATGTCCTATCTCGCGACCACGATCATCGACCAGGCTACATTCTCGTCCCACGCTGGCCCCCTGTCTGCTCGTGGGCCCATGATACACGACTTCGGGTCGTGTCGATCACGGGGAACTGATCCTGGTTGGCTATATGTGTCGGCGAGTCCGATCAGGAGACCACCATGGCGGATACGAGCTCGCCCGTGTCGCCGGGATATCGTATGATCTCACGGTGAAAAGGAGGCCTGCCATCATCGAGATGGAAAGCCGGTGGACGGTCGATGGAGGAGAAGGCTTGCGGAAGCGGGTTCGAATGGCTTCGCCACATCGGCACGGCGAGGCCGGAAGACGAAAGGTGGCAAGATGATCACGACGAGACGGAAGATCCGCCTGACGATCCCCGGATTTCTCATGTGCTCGGTGGTTCTCGCGTGGTCGGGTCAGACCCTCGCGCAAGCCGACCAGGGCCAGGGAGGGGGAGCCATCTGCTCTGCCTTCTACGACCCGGCTGACGCCAAGCCGCTCGTCAGTGTCACCATGAAAAAGCCCAAGGTCGTCAGCGGCGACCCAAGCGACGATTTCCTGACCGGGGCCATCAAGATCCTCAGGAAGAAGCAGGGCAGCTTTGGTGCATGCTTCGACAAGGCCCTGTCCCTGGATCACGACATGGTGGGAGGCCAGGTGGTCGTCGAGATCCAGGTCCTCGCGACCGGCAAGATCGGCCAGGTGACGTTGACCGAGAACGGCGTGATAAGCTCTCCTGTGAGTGAGTGCGTGGTGGGACATGTAAGGATACTGACCTTCCCATCGCCCGGGCTCGAAAGCACCTTGCTGGCCGTGACCCTGGATTTCGAGGTATCCCGAACGCCAGGCAAGAGCAAGAATGACCTGCCCTTTCTCGTGCAGGTGGCGCCGCTCACGCACCTCGAGCACATCGCGGGCGACGGACGGATCGGGATGAGCCTCTCCGGCCTCGCGAGCATCGGCTCTGTCTCGGTGTCTCCGAGCTTAGAGAGCTCCGGTTGCCCGATATCGAAAACGCAGGTCACCGAGCAGGCCATGGTGCTCTCAGCCATCGACGGGGTCATGCCCGCCCTGGAGTCCTGCTACGCGTCCGCCCTCACACCCAAGGCCAAGCCCTCGGGAAGGATGCTGGCACAGGTCACCTTCGGCACCAAGGGCAAGGTCACCAAGGTCGGGATCTCCGGCGACGAGACCAGGTCCAAGAAGCTCGTCAAGTGCGTCTCCGTGGCCCTCAAGAAGATGAAGGTGGACCCGCTCGACAAGGGCAGCACCACGTGGCAGGTGCCGCTGCGCTTCAAGCCGGACCGCAAGGGCTCCTGGCCCTTGCCATCGCAGGTACCCGTGACGGCCACGCTCGCCAAGGATCCCACAGGACTCGATGCCGCGGCCGTGCAGAAGGCGCTCGACGCGGCGCTCCCGTCGCTGACCGGATGCTTCGCCACCAGCCTCGGTTTCGATCCGGACGCCACGGAGCACCACCTGCTGATCCTCGACGTGTCCGAAGGTGGCGTCCTCGGCGTATCCTTGGGCGAATCCGCCGGGCCTGGCGCAGGATGCGTTCAGTCCGCGGCCGGAAATCTGCTCATCGAGGGTCCGTCCAAGGGCCAGGCCACGGTCGTGATAGAGCTCGCGAACACGTGGTTCGAGAAGACGCCAGCTATCGAGCCCGCAGCGAAGAAGAAGAAGAAGAAGAAAGAGAAATAGCCCGTCTCGAGCACCCGGACATGA
>JBFYZU010000151.1:0-25850 GCA_041309365.1 Myxococcota bacterium | reverse complement strand
GAGTCGAGAGATGAGGCTCCACCCAGATGAGCCTGGCGGAGTCCAGGTCCACTGACAGGGTGGCGCTCCCCGTGGCGGTGGAGGTGTGGGCGTCATGGGAATCCACGTAGACGAAGTGCTCTTCCACGGCGGGAGACCCTTCCCTTTCAGCGAAGCTCGAAGTCCTTGCAGGAGATGATGAACTCGACGGGCCGTTCGTAGTGGGCTCGACGGTGGTCCTCGTTGGGGAAGCCGTGCACGCAGAGGCCGGACGCCTCGTGGAAAAAGACGCAGTCCTCGCAGCACCACCTCAGATCGAAGAGCCGGGCCTGCTCGAAGAAGGTCCTGTCGGGGGGGATCTTCATCAGGGGAACTGCTGTGCGGGCGAGCCGCGCTTGTAGTGGAACTCCATCTCGCCCACCGCGTGGATGCGCGGTGACGAGGGTCCTGGCTCGAGAAAGGGCCAGGGGTCCACGAAGTCGAGCTCGAAGCCGAGGTGGATCAAGGACACGTCGCGCTCGTCGCCCAGGTCGCGCGCCTGGTACATCGAGAAGAACCAGATCTCTCCCACGCCCTGGGCGAACGAGACGTTCGAGTCCGGACAGGAGCCGTTGACGTACAGGGTGACCTTGAACCTCTGCTCGATCGGCAGGGTCTGGAGGTCCTCGAGCGGGGCCACGGCGAGCCTCCCGTCCTCCGGCACGACGTCCACGTCGCCCGCGGCATGCTCCGCGGCCCACGCGTGATCGGGGACGGTGATGAGCACGCCGTCCGACTCGCCCAGCCTGTAGCCGCCGACCTGCGCGCGGATGGTGATGGACCCGTCCTCGAGCACCTCGGCGGCGAAGAAGTCCGGCTTCAGGTGCAGGTCCATCCGATCCTCGGTGCAGGTCTCGTACCCCTCGGTCTGGTCGCCGTCCGGGTCCAGGCTGCAGCCTGGCAGGTGGATGCACCCGTCGATGCGCCCCCACCCTTCGCCGACGCTGCACCCCTGCCCCGCCAGGAGCAGGCCCCCGGCCGCGATCGCGACGAGGTGCCTGGTCATGGGCCCGGCTCCACGTGCATGACCACCTGCTCGCCCGGCCCGATGCCCAGGATCCGCGCCGCGCTGTCCGCGCGCACGCAGATCTCCATGAGCCCCAGGGATCCCGGGATGAAGGCGGCGCGCCCCCGGGGGATGGCGTCGTAGAAGCCCGGGCCGGCCAGCACCGCGTGGGGCCCTGCCCTTCCCTCGCGCCGCGAGGCGCGCCTCGCCAGATCCGCGGGCAAGGAGGTGACGAGGTTTCCGAAGCGATCCACGTGCACGATCCTGCCGAGGGCCCGGCCGTCCTCTTCCGACCAAGCCAGGTCGATGCCGAGGCCCACGAGGGATGCCGGATCGATGGCCTCGCCCAGGGCGGCCAGGGCCCGCTCCGAGGCCAGGGCAGCGGCCGCGGGCGCGAAAACGTCCCTGCCATGGAAGGTCGATGACACGGGCCTGCCCGCGGCCAGGGCGGGCACGTCGATGACGTGGGCGCAAAGGGGCGCCGGCGCCGCGAGGGCGAAGATCCCGTTGTCCGGCCCCACGAAGATCTGCCCGCCCGAAACCAGGATCACGGGCCTCCTCTCGCTGCCCACTCCAGGATCCACGACGGCCACGTGCACCGTGCCAGGAGGGAAGGTGCCTGCGGCCGCGCGCACGCAGAAGGCCGCGCCCGTCACGTCGCCGCCGGCGATCTCGTGCGAGACGTCCACCACGGCCACCCTGGGCGCTCCGGAGAGGATGACACCCTTGACCGCACCCGCGTACCCGTCGGCGGTCCCGAAGTCCGTGGTCAAGGTCACGATGCCGCTCGAAGCTGGAAGGCCGCAGGTCACGCGAGGATCTTGATCGATCCCGGGCCCGCTTGCCAGCCCCATTCTCAGGGGCCCTGGCACCGAAGCAGCCTCACGGTCTCGAGCTCGAGCTCGGGCCGACACCCGCCGGCCTGCTCGAGGCCGGGCCAGGTCCTCTCCGTGCCTTGCACGTCCACGAGCCACACGGGGCTCTCGCTGACCATCGCTGCGAGCTCGAGCTCCGACCTCTCGCGGTAGTCCGTCTCGATGTCGTTGATGGGAGCCAGGGCGCGCAGCTCGAACCTGCCGTAGAGCCAGGTGTCGCGGCTCTGACCGCCTCGCGGCGTCTGGGACGTCAGGTAGTAGCCCACGAGCGTGCGGCTGTGGCCGAAGACCATGACCAGGGGGCGAGGCTCGCGAGAGATAAGGTGGCGCGCGATCGCCGGGTAGTCGGAGACCCGGTGCTCCGCGACGAGCGCCAACGGCCCTGCCACGAGAACGGGTGCCACGGCCAGGACGGGCAGCACGAGGGCCGCCACCCACGAGAGGCCGGCTGTCACCAGGGCGCGCACGCGCCCCCCGGAGGGAAGGCCCTGGCCGGCCAGGCAGGCACCGGCCACCCCGAGCACGGCCAGAAGCACCATGGCCACGTCCACGTAGCGACCCCTCATGCGGGTGAGGGGGGTGGCGAGAACGATGGCCAGCGGCGTGACCCAGGCCATGGCAGCCACGGTGACGGCCGCGATCCTGGAAGGCCTCGCCCGTCTCACGAGAAGCACGGTCCCGGCAAGCGCCAGGATGGCGAGCGTGGCCACGAACGCGACGCCCCCTTCGACCACTGCCTCGAGCGCGACGCCCCCTGCGGTGCTGTCACCCCAGGCCGCATCGGGCACCGCCCGCGAGACGTCCCTCACGGACATGTCGCCTGCAAAGCCCCTTGCAAAGCCCACGAGCGGCACGAGGCCCAGGACCAAGGTCAGCCCCAGGCATCGCGCGCTCCAGCCTCGGGTCCTCGAGCCGGCGAGCAGCACGAGCTGGGCGAGCGCCACGGGCACGAACAGGTAGCTGCTCCACAGGCAGGCCGCGTTGACCACGGCCAGGGTCACCCACCCCCTTTTCGATGGGGCCTGGGCCTGGTCCCAAAGCGCGCAAAGCGCGCAGGGCGCGAGGGCGAGCCAGAGCGCCTGCGATCCCACGCTTTGGCCGTGCTCGATGAATGGGGGGTAGAGTGCCAGGAGCGCGGCCACGGCAATTCCGGCCTGCCGGCCAGCGAGCCTCTCGCCGAGGCGGGCGCCCATGGGCACGGACAGGGTGGACGCCAGGACGAACGGCAGCCGCACGATCCACTCCGCGCGCCCGAACCAGAGGGCCACGTGCAACAGGATGGCAGCCAGCGGCGGGTGGCGAAAGTCGTTCGAGGTCATGGTCACGAGCCGCCACAGGGGCTCGGAGGCCAGCTCGATGCGGTACGTCGTGGCGCTCTCGCAGAAGGGCGCGTCGATGCCGTGAAGACGCAAAAGGAGGGCCGCCACGGTGAACGACCCCACGGCGGACCAGAAGATCGGGGTCAGGTGGCGCTCCTCGAGCCTGCGCGCAGCGGCCGTTGCCGCGGCCCCGGCGAGGCCGAGGGCGAGAAGGACCAGGAGCGCCCTGGGTAGGGTCCTGCCGAGGGGGATCTGCATGGGGTCAGGGCGGGTGGAGCCGGTGGCCGGCGCCAGGAGCCCGTCGCAGGCCTCGTCGTGCAGGCGCGCGGCGCCGACCAGCTCCTGGATGGCCAGGTCGAGCCCCTCGGGCGTCCGGGAGCCCGCGGGCGAGGACGACCGGTAGACCACGTCGCAGCGGCCAGTCCGCGCGAACGCCGGCAAGGAGTCGTCCCGCCTGCGAAAGTGCACCAGCACCTGCCCGGAAGGACCCGAGAGCTGCACGAGGATGGCGCCGGCCGATTCCTGCCGCACGTCCTCGATCACGTGGTCCGGGCCCACCTTCGACCCCACCTTGAAGGGTGCGACCAGCTCCGCCGGCGGATCGCCGGCGGAGCCGGCTGGGCCTGCCGCGAGCAGCAGGCACGAGAGGGCCGCGGGCAGGCACATGTGAAGAAGGCCCATCGAGTATCCACGTCCTGGAAACGGCGACTCTATCCTCGAACGGCGCCCTCCTCAACCAGCCCTTCGTTGCGCCTGGAATCGTCATCCGCCCTCTGGTAAAAGAGGGGCATGACCGACGACGAAAGACAGAGCTCTTCGCCGACGACCCGCTACCGGAGGAGCGTGGTGGGCGTCATCGGTTCCGCGGACGTCAAGAGCGAGACGGCCCAGCAGGCCCAGGCCATCGGGGCGGCCATCTGCCGCGCCGGCGCGCACCTGGTGTGCGGCGGCATGGGCGGAGTCATGGAGCACGCGTGCCACGGGTTCGTCGATGAGCGTCACGCACTGGGCGGCAGAAACTGCGGCGTGACCATCGGCATCCTGCCCGGCATGTTCCGCACGGACGCCAACCCGTACGTGGACGTCATCATCCCATCCAACATCGGGATCATGCGCAACGTGCTCGTCGTGCAGACCTCGGACGTGCTGGTAGCGGTGGCGGGCGGCGCGGGAACCTTGAGCGAGCTGGCCGCCGGCTGGCAGCAGGGAAAGACCCTCATCGCGCTGAGCTGTACAGGCGGATGGAGCGCGGAGCTGGCGGGCAAGCACGTGGACGGACGGAGGCCCGACGCGGTCATCGATGCGCCCACGGTGGAGGAGGTGGAGCGCCGCCTCCTCAAGCTCATCGGCCCGGCCCCGGATCGCACCTGACGAAGCGCCCGATTCCAGCGAACCACGACGTGCAAGAGAGGCTCGACCCGCGCGCCGATGCTCCACGCATCCGGGTCGATCGGGACAGCGGGGACGTCAGAGAGGATCGGGGCCGTTCATGAACCAGGACTCGATCACGTCCTGCGCGGGCTTGAGCCTCGGAGAGAACCCGAAGGGAGGCTCCTGGGTGTCGTCCGCCGGATCGGCCAGAAACTTCCATACGAACAGCCCGCCGAACCACGGCCGATGCCAGTAGGCGGCAAAGGTGATGTCGAACAGCAGGGCCTGCATGGCGTCGTCCGCAGGCACGTCACCCAGGTCCTCCGGCCAGATCCAGGGCTCGCGGTAGGTGTCCGCGAGCGCCTTGAAACCGACCTCCGTGAAGATCACGGGCTTGCCGTACACGACGCTCAACAGCTCCAGGGTGTCGGCGAAGGCCTCGGCGTTGCGCATCATGTCGGCCGCGTCGGGCTGCTCCAGGTAGGACAGGGGGTAGAAGGCGTTCAGGCCGATCACGTCCACGCAGTGCCAGAACCCCACCTCGTCCACCTCGTCCCAGTTGGCCGAGTACACGAGCAGGCCGTGGTAGCGCTCGCGCACCTGCCGGGCCAGGATCTCGAACCTGTCGCGGTGCCTCCAGGAGGCCGTCTTGAACTCCACGCCGATGCTCAGCATCTCCACGCCCTCCTGCTGGGCGATATCGGCCCAGTCCAGGAGGTACTCCGAGTAGGAGTCGAGCCAGCTCTGCCATCCCGAGGGCGTACCCGAGGGGCCGCCGCCCGGGTTGAGATCCCCGCGCCAGCTCCAGTCCCAGGGGTAGACGTGCGGGATGAGAAGCACCGCGAGTCCCTGCTCGTGAGCCTGGCGGATCGTGACGCGCACCCTCTGCTCCAGCTCCTCGCGCGGGTACTCGAAGTAGGGGATGATCTGCACGTCGTCGCGCGAGATCATGGTCGAGTAAGGCGTGATGCTGGTCCATCCTGCACCCAGCTCCACCACCTCCTTCAGGGCCATGTAGCTCCCTTGCGTGCCATAACCCTTGATGTCCGCGCGGTTATCCTCGATCATGCCGAGGGTGATGCCTCTCATCCGGCCCGAGCCGATGTCCTGGGCCGAAACGGGGTCGATGCCAGGCCAGCCCAACCCGGATGCCAGGGTCGAGCCCACCAGGGCCAGGGCCAAGAGAACGTGGCACGCGAGATCGAAGAGGTTGCGCCCATAGAACCCCTTGACTATGCCAGTAGACATCTACACTGTTCACGCTGCGAAACTGCACTACAGTGTGGACAGAAAGCGACCAGGCCTCGCAGCGCACCTTCGGGGCCGAATATAGACTGGAGCGAACCCGATGGTAAAGAACGCAATCATGGCTGCAACGCTGACGCTCCTTCTGTCGGCTCCGCCCGCGGTCGCCTTCGATCCCGAGCAGCCGCTGCAGTCGTTCGTCGCGGCCCACGGCCCGCAGACGATCCTGGAGCTCGACGACGCCGGGCACGGGTTGACGTTCGCGGGGCGATTCGTGAGCCCGACGTCGACGGTCGATCCGGCCTCTGCAGCGGCGAGCTTCCTCGAGACGTGGTCCGGCCTCATGGGCTTGGACCCCCAGTGGGACCTCGGCCCCGGGACCGTGGTCTCCCTCTCTGGCCTGAGCTACGTGAGGCTCGAGCAGATCCACGACGGGGTGCCGGTGCAGGCCGGCGACGTGGTGTTGACCGTGGACCGGGCCGGCAACGTGCTGCAGGTCTCCTCGGGATACGCCTGGATCGACTCCTTCGCGGATCCCGAGCCTTGCATGAGCGTGGACCAGGCGGCCGCCATCGTGATGGGACAGATGCCCGAGCTCAGGCCCACGACCGGCTTCGGGCTCGTCTACGTGCCCATGCCGGGCGCCACGGCGCCTCTCGCCTGGGCCTTGCGGTTCACGTCCAGCTCGGGGCCGGAGCGGCCCGAGGTGCTCGTGGATGCCCACAGCGGGCAGATCCTCCACGCCTACGACACCATGATCTATTACCGGCAGGCGCAGGTGTACGATCCCAACCCCGTGGCCTCGCCGTCGCTTCTGACGGTGACCTTGCCGAACATGAGCTCCGACTCGCACCTCGTCGGCACCTACGCGAGGGCCTGGCGCTGCCTGCCCGGCTCAGGGTGGGACATGTGCCCGGACAGGGAGCAGACGGCCGTCCCGGACGCGTCCGGGGACTACTTCTTCACGCCCGTGGAAGGGGTCACCACGGACCAGTTCGCAGAGGTCATGGCCTACTACCACATGGACAAGATCAACACGCACATGGAGGACACCTACGGCCACGCCATCACGTGCGACGGGCACCGCTACATGGACGTGCACGTGAACATGGACTACGAGAACGCGTGGTACGGCGACCAGGACGACGACGGGTGCGCCGACGTCACCATCGGGCAGGGCGCGCAGGACTACGCCTGGGACGCGGCCATCCTGTACCACGAGTTCGGACACGGCATCAACCACAGCCTGAACCGGATCTCGGGGTGGGCCTTCGACGGGCTGGGGCCTGACCACAGCCCCCAGGGCATCGACGAGGGTCTGGCCGACTACTGGGCGGCCACGCTCATCGGAACATCCGTGATAGGCGAGTACGCCGGCATGGGCACTCCCGGCGAGCTGGGCATCCGCGACGTGAGCCACTTCGCGAGCTGCCCGGACGGGCTCTACGGCGAGGGCCACTACGACAGCCCGATCATAAGCTCCACGCTCTGGCAGATCCGCACGGCCATCGGGCAGGACAAGACGGACAGGCTCGCTCTGGCCCTGCTCTCGAGCAGCACCAGGGAGGTGGACTTCGACGAGGCGGGGCGGGTGCTCCTCAGCCAGGCCTCGGCGCTGCGCACCTCGGGCGTGCTCACCACGGCCGACGTGACGGACGTGGAGAACGCGGTCGCAGAGCACACCCTCGTGGGCTGCGAGCGCATACTTCCCATGGAGGACGGCGACTCGCACGTGTTCCTCGCGGTCGGCTACGGCAGCGCCGACGTGCCCTCGGGGGTGCAGTTCTCGATGCACGCGCCGCCGACGGCCACGCGCGTGACCGCCAACTTCGACCAGCTCAGCATCGGTGGAGGCTACACGGTCTACGTGAACCGCAACTCGCCCGTGCACTTCACCCTGGAAGGGTGGTCCGTCACCATCGACGACTACGACTTCCGCTACGACGCTTCCCCGGAGAGGGTGAGCTACACCATGTTCAGCGACCCGCCCGTGGAGCCCAACACCACCTACTACTTCACGTACGTGCACAACTCGGAGACCATGGTGCTGGGAGTCCAGGCCATCATCACGGCGCCTGCTGCGCCCGACGTGACGGTGGACGCGATCGAGGATACCACCCTGGACAGCCTCGAGGATCCTGGTGCGGACGTCCCTTCCGACGAGAGCGTGGACACGGCCGTGGACGTCGAGGCCGACACCACGACCCTGCCCGATGCCCAGACGGACACCATCGACGGCACCATCACCAGCCACGGCGGCTGTGGATGCTCGGTGGCCCGCTGATCCTTCGCTCCCGATGAAGCGGGAAGGAACGACAAGGCCCGACCGGCTGTCGAAGGGGACGGACGCATTGCCGATGGACCTCGCGCAACCATGAAGGCGAGCTGGCTCATCCAGCCCGGAAACCTCGTGGCCTACGGGCTCGTCCTGGCCGTGGGCATCCTGACCGTCCGCCTGCAGCTCGACCCCTGGATCGTGGTGCCCGCGATGCTCGCCATGTCCGTCGTGCACTTCTTCGTCCTTCCCGTCGTGGCCATGAGAAAGCTGCCGGCGTTCGACGCCGAGCTTCGCCGCAAGCTCGTCACGGGCAAGCCCGACGACCTCCTCGGGACGTACCACGGCCAGCTCCTGCTCAGGATCTGGGCCCCGCCGGGCCTGATGAAGCACAGGCTGGGCCAGATCCACGTGGCGAGGAGGGCCTGGGGCGTCGCATTCCAGGCCTACCACGAGGCCATGCGCGCGGCGCGGCGCGAGGACGAGTACGCCGTGATGCTCGGGTTCGCGGAGTCGGGGTTCCACGTCGGCGAGGATGCCGCGATCCTGCCCGCGCTCGCCAGGATCGCGGCCGACCCGCGCACCCTGGCAGGCACGCACTTCATGCTCGTTCACGTGCTGGTGTCGAACCCCGACCGGCGGGCGAAGGCGAGGCCCGAGCTCGACCGGCTCGCGAGGGCCGCCACGGACAGGGACGAGGCCATCGTGGCCCTGGCCGAGGCAGAGGTCCTCGCGGCAGAGGGCAAGCACGAGAAGGCCCTGTCGATGGTCCAGGGCATCGGTGTCCCCGACCTGCCAGAAACCCTCGCGCCGCTGGCGACGCTCCTCGAGGCCAAGCTCCTCTACGTGGCCGGCAGGAAGGGCAAGGCGGAGAAGCTATTCGAAAGGGTGCGCAAGGACGCTTGCTGCGGCAGGGCCAGGATGGAGCTCGAGGAGTTCCAGCAGGATCAGTAGCGCAGAAGCCTGGCGAGGTTCTTGCGCTGCCATGCCATGGCGCGTTCGTGATCCTTGAAGCCGGCCTCGAGCCGGGCAAAGCGCCGGGAGTGACGGACCCCCTCCTCGGTGCCCTCCATGGCGTGCAGCAGGGCGTGGCACATCTCGTGGTACACGACGCTCTCGACGAAGAAGCGCGGGACCCAGCCCTGGTCCAGCGCCCTGTGGATCCGGATGAGCCTGTACTCCGGGTTGTAGGAGCCGAGCTTGATGCTCGAGCGGCTGCGGCCCGCGTCGTGGCGGCCCCAGGTGATGGGAACGTCGAGCTTGCCCTTGAAGTAGCGCCTGTCGAGGCGGTCGCGGATCTGCGCGAGATCGTGGACGCGGCCCTGCCACTCCAGCAGGATGGGCTTGCGCCGGCGCGGGACCTTGCGGATCCTGTGGGCCGATGCCTGGATGAAGCGATCGATGATGGTCGAGGAGGCCTGGTCTCCCTTCTCGAGGTAGTCGGCCAGGGCACGGACCACGAGCTGGTCCGCATCGAGGAACATGTGGTGCAGCCTCACGCGCCAGTGGGGTCCCGCGCGGCGGCCCGTGAACATGCGCTGCCGGTTGTCGGTGATCTGGAGCATCACGGGTGAGCCGAGGTGCTGGGTGAGGCTGCCGAGGAGCTGCTGGCGGGCGCCCTCGTGCACGTAGACGTGCGGCGCCACGGACGCGAAGGGGAGCTCCTGCTGCAGGACCCGATCCGGCACCGGGATGGCCCGGGGAATGGCCGGAGGCCGCACGAGCCGGTCGTGCCTGTCCTCGGATCCCGTACCCGCAAGGGCCCCGAGCCTGGAGCTCATCTTCGCCTGCGTTCCCATCCGTGCTCTTATGGGGACGACGCTCGTCCCTCGTCCACGTCATCAATGGTAGTGCCCGGCAGGGACATGGTAAAGGCATGTGTCCCAACATCCCGGATACATGGGAAAAATATTCGTGTCTCCTGGTCACGGGGCGCAAGACCGGCCCAGGACCCGCCAGATCGCCTGCAATGTCGAAAGGTTAAAGGATCGCGGCCAGGGCCTCGGATTTCCCAATCGATATCGGTATGTTACGTGGATCATGGCCATGATCGGGTCTTGCAGGCCATCTGCGAGTCGCCTATACATCCTCGACCATGAGGGTAGTTCTCGCATCGACATCCCGGCACCGGCGCATGCTCATGGACAGGCTGGGGATGAAGTACGAGGTGGCGTCTCCTTCGTGCGGCGAGGATCTGGCGCCGGGCACTCACCCTCGCGAGGGCACGCTGGCGCTGGCCGAGCGCAAGGCGCGCAGCGTCGCGGACGCGTTCGCCTCGAGCCTGATCATCGGATCCGACCAGATGGCCTGGCTCGGGGGAGAGAGGCTCGACAAGCCCGGCACGTTCGAGCGGGCGGTGGAGCAGCTCACGCGAATGCAGGGCAGAACGCACGAGCTCTGGACCG
The DNA here is from genome assembly GCA_041309365.1 of Myxococcota bacterium. Classification (GTDB taxonomy): domain Bacteria; phylum Myxococcota_A; class Polyangia; order DRWM01; family DRWM01; genus JAFDER01. Next base: position 15,336 of record JBFYZU010000151.1, on the reverse strand, counting down.
CGGTGGCGCTCCTCGACACCCGCGAGGGCGGCGGGCTCGTCTCGCACGTGCAGAGGTGGACCCTCACGATGCGCCCGCTGACCAGGGAGCAGGCCGCGAGATACGTCCGCGCGGACGATCCTCTGGACTGCGCAGGGAGCTACAGGTTCGAGAGCCGGGGCATGGCGCTTTTCGAGAGCGCCATAGGCGACGATCCCACGGCCATCTCCGGCCTGCCCATGCTGGCGCTCATCGGCATGCTCGAGCGCGCTGGAGCGCAGGTGGTCTGAAGCACGAAGGTAGCAGGATCGCGACTGCCGGCAGGGAGCAAAAAGTTGACGGGGCGCACTGCCGGAACATAACTTCGTCTGACATGGACTCGTCACGGCTCAGGGCAGGCTTGCTCATGCCCCTTCCACTCATGCTGCTCATCGGCGAGAGCTCGGCCGCCAAGGCCGAGATGGTCACCATCGACCACGAGGTCGAGAAGGGCGACACCCTGTCCTCCATCTCCAAGCGCTACGGCGTGCAGATCGACGACATCCTGGGATGGAACGAGAGCCTGCAAAAGCAGATGGAGGAGATGGCCAAGAGCGTGGATCCGGGGACGATCGAGAAGGCGGCCTTCAGCCTCAAGGTCGGCATGGTGCTCAAGATCCCGGGCAAGCCTTCCGGCAACAAGAAGATGGTGAGCTACAAGGTCGTGAAGGGCGACAGCCTCTGGTCCATCGGCAAGAAGTTTCACGTCAAGCCGGCCATCATCGTCAAGTGGAACACGGACGAGCTGGGCGTGGTCGCAGCGGACGAGCCGGGCCCCGCGACCGCGAGCATGGACGTCGATTCCGTGAGCCTCATCCCGGGCACCATCCTGAGCGTGCCCGGAAAGCCGAGCGGCAGCGACAGCAAGTTCATCAAGCACAAGGTCACGAAGGGCGAGACCCTCTGGTCCATCGGTAAGAAGTACCACGTGAAGCCGCAGGTCGTGGCCAAGTGGAACGCGGCCAAGCTCGGCCTGGCCAAGCCCGTCAAGCCCAAGGGCAAGGCGGCCAAGAAAAAATCCGCGAGCGCGGAACAAGACGGCCTGCCCGTGCTCGTGCCCGGCATGAAGCTCGTGATCCACGCGGATCGCCCCGACCTGGGCGAGCGCGTGGCCGCGCTCAGGGTCAAGAAGGGCAACACACCCAAGCAGGTGGCCAACCTGTACGGCGTGGACCTCGACGATCTGCTCGCCTACAACTTCCTTCTGGCCAAGGACAAGCTCGACGTGGGCGACCTGGTGGAGGTCCCGCTCCCGGTCACGAAGAACGACACGAGGAGCGTGGGCACACCCAACGCCGGCAAGCTCGTGGCAGGAGAACAGATGCCGCCCGGACCTGGCTACATCGTCCGCAACCCGGCCCTGGCCTACGCCACCAGCGAGACGATCACCAGCATCATCAAGTGCGTGGCCCACGTGCAGAGGCGCTTCTCGGGCACGCACGACATGGTCGTGGGGCACCTGAGCAAGAAGGGAGGAGGCAAGCTGTTCCCCCACAAGTCCCACCAGAGCGGCCGGGACGTGGACCTGAGCTACTACCACGCGAGCATCGAGCCCGAGAAGTTCTTCGTGGCCACGCAGGACAACCTGGACGTCACACGCACGGCGAGCTTCGTCCAGTGTCTGGTGGACAGCGGCCAGGTCAAGTACATCTTCATCGACACCTACATCCAGAAGATCCTCTACAAGCACTTCGACAAGAAGGGCGCCACAGCCGAGTTCCTCACCACGGTCTTCCAGTACCCGGCCGAGGAGGGCAAGCAGCTGGGCATCATCCGTCACGAGAAGGGCCACGACGACCACATGCACGTCCGCTTCGCCTGCATGCCCGACGACCCGGCCTGCAGCGAGTGAGCCCGCACGATCGACGGGCCCGGGGACGGGGCCCAGCACAGGGAGGGACCATGGTACGCGACAGGGGCCGGCGCAGCGGCGCGCTCGCATGCACGATCGTCGCGGTGGCGGCCATGGCGACCGGGTGCCCCGACCGGGCCAAGCCCGCCGGCCTCGAGCCCCCGGCCGTCGAGGCCCACGACGCCGCTCTTGCGCTCGCGGCCCAGGACGACCCTCTTGCACCCGAGCCCGAGGAGCTCCTCGACAGGCCCGACCTCGTGCAGATGGGCCTCTTCGACGGATCGCGGTTCGCCGACCTGTCACGCCCGTCCGGGCTGTGGATCCTCAGGGACACGTCGGACATGCGGTCCTTCGAGCCGGTCCAGGCAGGCGGGCTCTCTGGCATCGCCCTGGGCGAGAAGTCCCTGGTGCTCAGGCTCGCGGCCCAGGACCTGTCCGGCCGGTGCGTGCACGTTCTCGCGGCCTCGGACGCACCCGCCATGCTGCGCATCGGTCCGGTGGGGACGAGGGGAATCGACCGCGCCGTGGGGCCCGGGCCCACGAACGCCTCATGGCAGTGCTTCGATGAAGGCGAGGGCGTGGACGTGGACCTGCGGATCAGGTCCACGAAGCCGGCGATCGTCGCGGGCGTGTGGCTCACCATGCCGGGCACGGCGCCGCTCGATGGTCCGCCTCCCGCCCAGGGCTGCTCCACCGGACAGGGGGGTGTCGTGCTCGAGCCGGGAGCGAGCGTGATCACCCGAGAGCTCCTCGGCCCGGGGGAGAAGCTGGTCGTCAGGCTCGATGGCCACGAGAGCCGGCTCGCCGCAGCCCGCGTGGTCGCGCTGGGCGACACCGGCGCGCAGGAGAAGGTCACACCGGGAGCCGGCCAGGATGCGAGGACCGTGATCAACGATGGGCCGGACCCCCGGGCGTTCGAGATCGTCGCCTCGCTTCCCCCCTCGGCCGAGGGCCCGGTCTGCGTCAGGGTGCAGCACGTGCCGGTCGCAGCGAAGGGCGCGGCCCTGACTTCCACCCGGCGCGAGGTGGTCATCCTCGTCATGACCGACACCATGCGCCAGGACCTCTACCCGTCGGAGGGCTCGAGCTTCGGCGTGCCCATGCCCACCCTGGCCGGGCTGGCGGAGCGATCAACGCTCTACATGGGGGCCACGGCCCATGCCAGCTACACCAAGCCCTCGGTGGGCACGATCCTCACGGGGCTCTATCCAGAGGAGCACGGAGGCCTGGCCCGCAAGGCGCCCATCGCAAAGAGCGTCCCGCTCCTTTCGGAGATGCTGGAGAAGGCAGGGGTCACCACGGTGGCCTTCCTTTCCAACTTCTTCTTCAGCCCGGCCTTCGGCCTGCGGCGAGGCTGGACCGACGACAGGTTCATCGACCCGTGGAACGCCTCCATGGACGACGCCGTGGTGCTCGACGAGGTCGAGAAATGGTGCGCCGGGGATCTCCCGGAGGGCCCGCTGTTCGTCTACGTGCACCTCATGGGCGCGCACGCGCCCTACACCCCGCCCGACGACTTTTTCGAGCAGTTCCTCGGCAAGACGACGCTGGCCTCGCGGATCGTCCCGCGCGAGACGGCGCAGCTCATCAAGGATTTGACCAGCGGCCGGACGAGAAAGCTCGACCGGCGCGAGACGGACCACATCAGGGCCCTGTACAGGGCCGACGCGGCCTATCACGACAGGATCATGAAGAGGCTGCTCGCGGCCTTCGAGAAGGCCGGGCTCATGGGCAGGGCTCTTCTCATCTACACGTCGGACCACGGCGAGGAGTTCTACGAGCACGGCCACATCGGCCACGGCACGGGGCTGTGGTACGAGCAGGTGCGCGTGCCGCTCATGGTGCACGAGCCCGGCCAGGTCGAAGGCCGCAGCGTGGGGACGACGGCAGGGCACGTGGACGTCCTGCCCACGGTGCTCGGGGCGCTCGGCGTGGCAGTGCCCGAGGGCATGCCCGGAGAGGACCTGCTCGGTCTGGCCGCCGGGCCCGACAGCGTCCGCAGGGGCCTTCTCATGCAGCACTGGGCAGGGCGCTGGGGGCTCGTGATGGGGCCCTTCAAGATCCTGCGCAGGCCAGCGGACGAGATCCTGCTCGTGCTGGGCCACGGGGCAGAGGAAGAGCTCTCGACCTCGGCGCACCCCGTGCTGCACGCGCTCATGCGCACGCACCTCGCCACGCAAACCCTCGCCATGGGCGCCTTTGCATCCCCATCCGCGGACCCAGAGCCTCTGGACGCCGAGGTGACCGAGCAGCTCGAGAAGCTGGGCTACATCCTGAAGTGAGAGCTCACGGTGCGGCGGGCGCCGCCGGCTCGGGCTTTGCCAGGTGCTTCGCGAAGGCCTCGTAGTGGAACGTGATGAGCAGGTTCGTGGTCACCTGCCACTTGTCCACCACGAGCGGGTAGTGCCTGGCGTCCAGGGTCAGGTCCAGCATCACGTACTTGACGAGCTTGAACCTGAGCAGGCCGTCGATCCGGACGTTCAACAGCTCGCCGCCCTCGAGCGTGGAGTCGATGGACGTGTAGAACGGCTGCATGAGCGCGGCGCCGGCCGCGTACTCCAGGACCTCGTGCGGGGTCCCCGAGATGCGTGCCTCCATGGCCACGCCGATCTGCGTGTAGGGCCGGAGGAGCCTGAGCTCCATCTCGGGCGTGCCGGAATCGTCCGCGATGCGGAAGTTGTCGTCGAAAAGGACGAGCTGGTGGGAGCCCAGGCCCAGGTCGACCTGGACCTTGACCTCCTTTCTGTCCACGGGCGTTGCCATGAGGCCGGCCTTCTCCTTGAGGAGAAGCGGCGAGAAGGAGCTCGTGAGGTTCACCTTGTCCCCGGACACGTAGCTGTGCGAGTCCACGACCGTGCCCCAGTAGTTGAGGCTGGTCACGTCCGTGTCGGTGAGCACGACCACCCAGCCCGGCAGGAGCGCGGACTCCATCCTGAACTTGGCGAACACGCCCAGCCACTTGACCTTGGGGAACGAGTACAGGTAGCGCGTCTGCAGGAAGAACTCGTCCTGGCTCTTGGTCATGGTGCCGAGGTCCGGCGTGCGGGCGAGCCCGAATTTCCAGCCCAGAGAGAGGGACCACTCGTGCGGGCCGGACAAAAACAAAAGGCCCGTCCCGAACCCTCCCCCGAGCGCGATGCTCACGCCGCTGGGCTTGTCCACCACGGCGCGGTTGTGGCTCAGGTTGAAGCTCCCGCTCAGGTCCAGGTGAAAATGCCAGCCGTCGGCCTGGTCGTCGGCGGCCTCGGACGCCTCCTTGGTCTGAACGAGATCCTTGTCCACCACGTCCTCGGCAAGAGCCATCCCCGGCCATAGCATCCCTGCGACAAGGGCCACCGCCACCATCGTGCGCATCATCATGGTTCCCTCCTGGTCGAACATCTTAGGGACTCGCACCGGGTCGCGCAACCCCGGCTCCTGCGCCGCACACCCGCCTTCTTGCGCGCAAGGCGGATCCATCGCCACGGGCTTTGCCCTCGGCCACGTGCCGTGCTATCAAACCCTGACATGGGCACATCGAGAACCGCGGCAGCGCTGTGCTGTGCGCTCGCGGCCGGGTGCGCTCGCGGTCCGGGCTCGTACCCGGCGGACACGGGCACCGACCTGGCGGCCAACGACGGCCTGGACATTGGTGACGGGGCCTGCGTGCCTCGCGCGTCCACCCGGTGCGTGTCCGGGGCCGTCCACTCCTACGACTCCTGCGGCACCCACGAGGGGCTGCTCTACGAGTGCAGCCCCGGCGTGGAGTGCGAGGAGGTGACGGCCGACAGGGCGCTGTGCCGCTGCGAGGCGGGCACCATCGGCGGCTCGTGCGAGGTCTGCGGCGCCCTGGTCCTCGCCTCGGCGCCTGCCGGCGGGGACGGCGCCACGTGGGACACGGCGATAAGGACGCTGCAGGAGGGAATCGACGCGGCGCGCGACGCGCTCGCTTTGCCTTCTGCCCCGCCGCGCTGCGAGGTGTGGGTGGCCCAGGGCACCTACCACGTGTACTCGGGCGCGGCCACGGACACGGTCAGGCTGCGCGCCGGCGTGGACGTGTACGGCGGGTTCACCGGGGTGGAGGGCGCCAGGGAGGAGCGCGACGCAGCCCTGCACGTCACGCGCATCGACGGCGGTGCCAGCCCCGGATCGACCGAGCGGGTGTACCACGTCGTCACCGCGGCCTCGGACGCCGTCCTGGACGGGTTCACGGTCACGGGAGGCCACGCCTCGGCGGGCTTCCCGAACAGCGGCGGCGCGGGCCTGTTCGCCTGGGCAGCCTCGCCCACCATCGTGGGCTGCACGTTCACGGACAACCGGGCCTCGACGGACGGCGGGGCCATCATGGGCTGGGAGGGAAGCTCGTTCACGATCGAAAGCTGCCTGTTCTGGGGCAACGAGGCGGGAAACGACGGCGGCGCCCTGCACGTGTCCGGCGGGACCACCTCCATCGTCGGCTGCTTCTTCGCGGACAACGCGGCGGGCGGCGACGGCGGCGCCCTGGCGTCGAGCAACGAGGCCACGCTCGACATCTCGACGAGCGTGTTTCGAGGCAACACGGCCGTCGCCTCGGGCGGCTCCATCCACTCGGCCGGCCAGGCGTGCACGGTGACGGGCTCGACCGTGACCGCCGGCTCGGCCGCGACCGCGGGCGGGATCTGGATCCAGGAAGGCACGGGCCTCGTGACGGGCAGCATCCTCTGGGGCGACACGGCCCAGGAGATGGGCCTCGCGGCCACGGCCTCGTGCCTCGTGAGCCACTCCGACGTGCAGGGTGGCGCCGCCGGCACGGGCAACATCGACGCAGACCCCCTGTTCGCCGGACCGGACGACCTGCACCTTCTGGCCTCGTCCCCCTGCATCGACGCTGCCGACGGCAGCGCCGTGCCCGCCCTGGACATCGAGGGAAACTCCCGCGTGGACGATCCCGCCACGACCGACACCGGCGCAGGCACGCCCTCGTGGGCCGACATGGGCGCGTACGAGTACCAGCCCTGACGCACGACGACCCGAGCAGCCCGGCTTCACGGCAGAAGGACAAAAAAGATCGCGTGGGGGCGCGACCCGAGGCCGGCGTGCCGGCCCGGTGCAACGCTAGACACCTATATAGCCCGAGATGCTGACGAAAGACATGAGATGCCCGGCCTGCGAAGTGCCGCTAGTAGAGGCCGGACTGGCAGACGCCTATCTCCATGATGAGATAGACGAGGACGTACTCCTGGGGAAGGATCTCCGCGTACCCGCCATCGCCCACGGTGTGGTAGGTGGAGAAGAGGACCTTCCCCGCACCCACGGGGAAGGTGACGGTCAAGGGCAGGGTGCGGCCCGCATCGAGGACGAAGTCGCCGTAGACCCACACCTTGGGCGTGACCGGGTCGCCGGGCGGCGCGTCGGGCGGCGCGGCGTACAGCCCCTCTATCCACACGAAGTTGTCCATGAAGTCGATGTCCGCGGCGCCCACGCCGATGGCGTCGAGCCAGGCGGACAGGTCCGAGTCGCTGCTCCATCCGCTGGAGGTCCAGCCGTAGGCCGTCTCGGTGTAGGACCAGGCGGTCTCGTCGCCGTCGTTCATGGTCGCGTCGTCGCCGCAGATGTCCACGTAGATGGGCAGCACCTGCTCGAACACGTCGTACATCATGTCCGTGGCGTAGACCTTGCCTCCCGCGTCCAGAAACGCCCTGATGTTGGCCTTCACCGTGGCGTCGGACAGCGGGCCCGTGGGGTCGTTGAGCTGGGGAGAGCCGTCGATGGTGCAGGGGAAGAAGATGATGTGGTACTCAAGCATGGTCGAGAGGTTGCCCAGAAGCGCCGTGTTGGCCTGGTACGGGCTGATGTTGTAGATGTCGAACTGCTCCGTGCCGAGCACCAGGGCGTTGTCCGAGCCGAGGCTGCCCATGGTGAGCTTGGCCAGCACGTCCTCGATGTGATCGCCGCCGCCCATGGCGAACACCAGGGCCATGGACGGAATCGTGTCGCCCGTGCCGTTGCGGTTGGGAAGGGTCGTGAGCTCGGTGTCGATGTCCACGGGCCCGCCGCCCTCCGGCACGGTGATGTCGCGGACCCTGCGGAACTGGCCCTTCTGGACCACGAGCTTGTAGGTGCCGGGCGAGACCATGAGCTCGAAAGCGCCGTTGGGGGCGCTGAGCGTGAAGAACGGGGACGGCGGATCCTCGCATGTCTCCGGGTAGGCGCCCGAGGGGATGGCAGGGGGCTCGGAGAACCCGAAGTACACGAGCGCCCCGGAGATGGGCACGATGTGGCCAGGGCTGTAGACCGTGCCCCGCATCACGGTGGTGGGGCCCGTGACGTCCGAGCCGTCGTGGGGGACGTCCCAGCTCCAGTCCACGGCCGAGTCGCCGGAGATGGCGTCCCAGGAAAAGCCCGTGTTCTGGGCGTCGCAGGCCGCCAGGGCGAGAACGAGGCCTACCAGTGCGAATCTGGTCTGCATGGCACGTCTCCTTGCTGCTGCGCGAAACAGCCGTTGCGATCAGCGATGAGTATACGCCAACTCCGGGCGGGCTCAAAGCCGGAGGATGCAACCGTACTGTAACCAAGGAACGGGGCTCTCACTCCCCGATGATCTTGACGAGGATGCGCTTTTCCCGCCTGCCATCGAACTCGCCGTAGAAGATCCTCTCCCAGGTGCCCAGGTCGAGCCTGCCGTCCGTGATGGCCACCACCACCTCCCGGCCCATGATCTGGCGCTTGTGGTGCGCGTCGCCGTTGTCCTCGCCCGTGCGGTTGTGAAGGTAGAGGGACGGGTCGTGGGGGGCGAGCTTTTCGAGCCACCGCTTGTAGTCCTCGTGCAGGCCCGGCTCGTCGTCGTTGATGAAGACCGAGGCCGTGATGTGCATGGAGTTGACCAGGCACAGGCCCTCGCGCACGCCGCTTCTCTTCACGGCCTCGTGCACCTCGCCGGTGATGTTGACGAAGTCCATGCGGGCGGGCACCTCGAGCACGAGCCTCTTCGTGAACGACTTCATGTCTCCTCCTGGCGAGGCAGCCGGCCGGGATCAGCCCTGTCGCTCGAACACGACGCGGCCGGCCACGATGGTCATGACCGCCCGCCCGGGAACCCGACGGCCTGCGAACGGCGTGTTCTTGCCCTTCGAGACGAAGGTCTTCGGGTCGATGACGTGCGGGTCCGCGGGGTCGATGACGGTCACGTCGCCGGCCGCGCCCACGGACAGGGTTCCCGCGGGCAGGCCCAGCACGCGCGCCGGAGCCGTGCTCATGGCCCGGATCATCTGCATGGGCGTGAGATCCCCGCTCTCGACGAGACCGAGCATCAGGCTCACGGACGTGTCCAGGCCCGAGATCCCGAACGAGGCGCTCCGGTAGTCCCCCTCCTTGTCGAGGAGCGCGTGCGGCGCGTGATCCGTCACGACCGCGTCGATGACGCCTTCTCTCAGGCCGTCGAGGAGGGCCTGCCGGTCCCCGGCCGTCCTGAAGGGCGGGCTGACCTTGGTGAGCGTGTCGTAGCCGGCCGTGTCCGCATCGGTGAGGAGCAGGTGGTTGACCGTGACCTCCGAGCTCACCGGGAGGCCCTCTGCCTTCGCCTGTCGGAGCATACCCACCGTGCCGGCGCAGGACACGTGCGCCACGTGGTAGCGGCTGCCCGTGAGCCTCGCCAGGACGATGTCGCGCGCCACGATCACCTCCTCGGCGGCCGAGGGCCAGCCTCCCATCCCGAGCCTGGTTCCCAGGGGCCCCTCGTGGGTCAGGCCTCCCGCGGACAGGTCCGGGTCCTGGGCGTGCTGGATGATCACGGTCCCGAAGCTCAGCGCGTACTCCAGGGCGCAGCGCATGGTGCCCGAACCGGACACGCACCGCCCGTCGTCGCTGAACGCCACGGCGCCCGCGTCGGTCAGGTCGCCCATCTCCGTGAGCTCCTTGCCCGCCAGGGCGCGGGTGATGGCCGCCACCGGGTAGAGGCGCGCGAGGCCCAGCCTCTCGGCCTTGCGGCGGATCATCTCCGTGACCGCGCGCGTGTCGTTGACCGGGTCGGTGTTGGGCATCGCGCACACGCTCGAGAACCCGCCCTTGACCGCGGCCCCCAGGCCGCTGGCGATGTCCTCCTTGTGCTCGTCTCCGGGCTCGCGCAGGTGCACGTGCATGTCCACGAGCCCGGGCACCACCCACCGGCCCGAGGCATCCACGGTCCTGTCGCCCTGCCCTGGCGCGGGCAGCTTGCCCGGCTTTTCCACGGCGCTCACGACGCCGTCGGCCAGAAGGACGTCGCGAGGCGCGTCGATCCCGCTCGACGGATCGATGAGCCTTCCCCCCACTATCCTGATGTGGTCCATGTCCAACTCCTGCCGGCGCTCCCGGCGCCGGGACGATCCTCGAGGCGGCCCTATCGGGCCTTCTTGCCCTTGCGTCCGCCCTTGCGCTGGACCCGGGCGGCCTTCTGCCTCGACCGGGCCTTCGACCCCTTCTTGCCGGCCTTCGAGCCGCGGGCCTCCACGGGCTCGGCCTCGTCCCCGAAGGCGATGGCGAACACCTCGCGGTAGTGCTCCGCGTAGTGGAAGGTGAGCCCCTCGATGATGTGGGCCGGGATCTGCAGCACGTTGCGGCGGTTCTCCGCGGGGAGGATGATCTCGCGCACGCCGGCCCGCTTGGCCCCGAGCACCTTCTCGCGGATGCCTCCCACGGGCAGGACCTCGCCGCGCAGGGTCATCTCGCCGGTCATGGCGAGGCGCCGCCTGATGCGCCGGCCCTTGTCTCCGAACCCGAGCAGCGACACCAGGCAGGTCGTGATGGCGATGCCCGCGCTGGGCCCGTCCTTGGGCACGGCGCCCGCCGGGAAGTGCACGTGGATGTCGTGGCCGGTCAGGCTCTGGACGTCCACGCCGAACTCGCCGGCGTGGGCGCGCACGTAGGAGAGCGCGATCTCGGTGCTCTCCTCCATGACCTGGCCGAGCTGCCCGGTGACGCGGAACCCCCCCTTGCCCGGGAAGCGCGAGCTCTCGATGAACATGATCTGTCCGCCCACGGGGGTCCAGGCCAGGCCCACGGACACGCCCGGCTTGAGCGGCCTCTTGAGGACCTCCTGGGTGTACTCCACAGGCCCGAGGTAGTCCGGCAGCTTCGCGGTGCTCACCGTGGCGGAGGTGATCTCGTCGGCGGCCACCTTGGCGGCCACCTTGCGGCAGATCTGCCCGATGCGGCGCTCCAGCTCGCGCACGCCCGCCTCCGCTGTCCAGCCGCCGATGATGGGCACCAGCGTCTTCTTGCCGATGGTCAGCTGCCCGGGCCGCAGCCCGTGCTTGTCGCGCTGGCGGGGGAACAGGTAGCGGGCCGCGATCTCGACCTTCTCCTCGAGGATGTAGCCGGGCAGGTCGATGATCTCCATGCGGTCGAGCAGCGGGGCCGGGATGCTCATCTTCACGTTGGCCGTGCAGATGAACATGACGCGGGTCAGGTCGAACGGCACGTCCAGGTAGTGGTCGAGAAAGCCGTGGTTCTGTGCGGGATCCAGCACCTCGAGCATGGCGCTGGACGGATCGCCGCGCCAGTCCGACCCCAGCTTGTCGATCTCGTCGAGCATGAACACGGGGTTCCGGACGCCCACGGTCTTGAGGCCCTGCAGGATCTTGCCCGGCATGGCGCCGATGTAGGTGCGCCTGTGCCCCTTGATCTCCGCCTCGTCGCGCATGCCTCCCAGGGAGAACCTGTAGAACTTGCGGTCCATGGCACGCGCGATGCTCTGGCCCAGGCTCGTCTTGCCCACGCCCGGCGGGCCGGCGAAGCACAGGATGGCGCCCTGCTCGTCGGCCTTGAGCTTGCGCACCGCGAGGTACTCGAGGATGCGCTCCTTGACCTCCTCGAGGCCGTAGTGATCCGCGTCGAGCACGGCGTGGGCGCGTTCGATGTCGCGGTTGTCCTTGGTCTCCCGGCTCCAGGGCAGATCCGTGAGCCACTCGAGGTAGTTTCGCACCACGGCGTGCTCGGGGCTCTCGGGGCTCAGGACCTCGAAGCGGCGCATCTCCTCCTCGATGCGCTTGAGCGCCGCCTCGGGGAAGGTCTGGGCCGCGATGCGCTCGCGCAGCTCCTTGATGGCCATCTCCCGCTGGTCCACCTCCTCGCCGAGCTCCTTGCGGATGGCCTTGAGCTGCTCGCGCAGGTAGTACTCCTTCTGGGCCTTCTCCACCTTCTTGCGGATCTCGTCGCGGATGCGCGTGGCGAGCCGCACCATCTCGAGCTCCGTGACGAGGAGCTCCACGACGATCCTGAGCCTGGCCCCGAGATCCAGCTCGGAGAGGATCGCCAGCCTGCGGTCCCTTTTCAGGTCCAGGTGGGCGCCCACGAAGTCGGTGAGCATGGACGGGCTGTCGATGTTCACCGCCGCCATGGTGAACTGCTCGGGCAGGTTGGGGATCTCGTTGACGAGCTCGCGCAGGGTCTGGCGCGCGGCGCGCCAGGCCCCCTCGAACTCCGGCGTGTCCGACAGCACGTCGTCCACGAGCTGGATATGGGCCACGGGCGGCGGGGCCGCGCGCACGAGCCTTTCTATCTGGAAGCGGCCCGTGCAGGCCACGAGGTAGGACTTGTTGCCGTCGGGCAGGTTCAGCGTCCTGAGGATCCGGGCCAGGACGCCCACGCCCAGCATCTTCTCCAGATCCAGCGCGGTGTCCTTGTCGAGCTGCTCGTCCGCCTCGCGCCACGGCAAGAAGCCCACCACCTGCGACTGGCCCGCGGCGTGCTCCATGACGTCCCGGGCCATGCCCTCGGCGAACACCAGGGGGATGGTCATCCCCGGAAAGAGGATGGGCTCGTGGATGGGCACGATGAAGACGTTCTCCGGCAGCTCGGCGCCCGTGGCGATCTGCGACGAGGGCTCTTCGCCGGAGATGGGCTTGCCGCTCGCGTCGAGCACCACGGCCCGGCTCTCGTTCACATCGGTCCCGCTGTCTTCGTTGTCGATTCCAAACATGGTCCCGAAACTATCGGCACATCCGAGCACAAGTCAACACTGGCCCATCTTGAAAAGGTGCAGCATTCGGCTATATTCGGGCCACCAGCAGCTATCCTGCTAGGGAGGTGCTCCCATGTTCAGATGGACAAAGCGCTACGCAGCTCTCATCGTCTTCATCCCGGCGATCATGGCATTGCCGGGCGGTGCCGCGCCCGAGCCCAGCGACAGCCAGGCGAGGCTCGAGAAGGTCGTGGCCCAGGTGGGCGACACGAAGATCACCATCGGCGACATCGAGGAGCGGCTGGGCAAGCACATGAGGCCCGGCATGTTCGAGGACCAGCAGAAGCTCACCGAGCTCGTGGACGCCATGGTGGACCGCGAGCTGCTCGTCATGGAGGCCAGGACCAGGGGACTGGACAAGAACAAGCGGGTGGTCGGCCACGAGAAGAGGATCCTCTACAACCAGATCCAGACCAAGTACGTGGCCGACGAGATGCCCCTCACCTCCATCGCCATGGACGAGATCGAGAAGTACTACGAGGAGCACTTCGAGGAGTACAACCAGCCCACCCTGGTGCGCGCCTACCACATCGTGGTGGCCGACGAGGCCGAGGCCAAGACCCTGTTCGATCAGGTCAAGGCCGAGGGCATGGATCTGCGCAAGTTCAAGGTGCTCGCCGGCGAGAAGAGCCAGGATCCGGAGACGAAGAAGCGCGGTGGCGATCTGCGGTACTTCAACGCCGAGGGCAAGGTCTGGACCGCAGAGGAGGTCGTGCCCCTCGAGCTGGCCACCGCGGCCTTCAAAGTGGAGATCCTCGTCAGGGCGAGCCTCATCGTGACCGACGACCAGGAAGCCGCCAGGGAGGCCCTGGGCAAGTGCATGATGCCGGGGCTCACGGACGCCCAGTACAGGAAGCTCGCGGCCAAGTACAACAAGCCCGAGCTGGGTCTCGGCGGCGACACGCCCCTGTTCGACCTGGATGGCCTGTTCGAGGGCGTGGACGGCAAGCTGGCCACGGACCTGACGCGGGCGGCGTTCAGCCTGCGCGAGGCGCAGACCACCTACCCCAAGGTCCTGCCCGTCGACGGCAAGTACTACGTGCTCCGCGTGATCGAGCGCAAGGACCCCGGCAACCTCTACCCCGAGGTGGTCAAGACGAGCCAGGGGTTCCACGTCCTGTGGGTGGTCAACCGCAGGCCATCCGTGGAAAAGACGGTGCAGGAGATGGAGCCCAGCATCCGCCAGCGCATCTGGCAGGACAAGAAGAAGGACTTCATGACCAAGCTCATCGCGGACCTGAAGGCCAAGTACAAGGTCGAGGTGAACGAGAAGAGCCTCGACAAGGTCAAGATCGACCTCTCGGGCCAGGCAGCGCCCTCTGCCGCTCCAGCGACCCCGGGCCAGCCCCCGGTCCCCGTCGCCCCGGTCGCCGCCCCTCCCCCCCCGGCCGCGCCCTGACCTCGCACGTCCCGGTTCCAGTCGTCGCCTCCGCTCCCATCCGCCTCGCCGGACGAGAAGCGCCGATGATCCGATGGTCCGATTGACACCATCTTCGACCCGATACATCCTATCCACGATCTCCACGGACGACAGAATCGAGATGGGAGGATGGAAATGCAGCGGTCACCTGTCATTATTGTACCCCTGATACCGGCAGCCGATCCCTCTACTACGACGTGGAGCATGTGAGCGCCCCAGTCATCAGACAGCATGCGTACGGGGCGCGCGACATCGAGGCCGATGGCGACGACACGCTGCTCGTGGCCAGGGCCAGCTCCATCGTCTCGGTGGACGTGACCAACCCATACTCCCCGGTCGTGCAGGACACGCTGCCCACCTTCGATGCGGCCGTGGACATCGACATGGAGGGCGACCTGGTCGCGGTCGCTGCCGGCCATCGGGTCAGGCTCCTCGATGCCGGTACCCCGCAGGATCTGGTCGAGATCGCATCGTACCCGGCGTGCGGCAAGGTCATGGGCGTCGAGATCGTGGGTGACAGGCTTTTCCACATCACCAGGCTCGGGATCGGTGAGACGGACATCTCGGATCCATCGAGCCCCGTCCTGACCCGGTTTTCGTGGATCGTGCCTTCCTGGCACGGTGGCTGGGAGGTCGTGGACGTGGCCCCGTGCCTGTGCGAGCTCATCTCGGGGGACGAGGACAGCTCGTGGCTGGCAGCCCCTTCAGCGCCGCTTGGGGGCGGTTTGCGCTCGTTGGACGTGTACGGGTCGGTCGCCTACCTGTCGGCGTTCAGGAGCCTCATCGCCATCTCCCTCGAGGACCAGGCCTCTTTCTCGGTCATCGGTGACGTGTCCGTGGACAGGAGGATAGAGGCAATCCGTTACCACGCCGGTGACGTCTACCTGAACCTCGCTCACGACGGGACCGTGATCGTCGACGCGAGGGAGCCCTCGGAGATGCTTCTCGCAGGGCCCCACGACGTCCCGTTCTGGGTATCGGGGGTCGCCCACGGCTGGTCGCGGGCCTACAGGTTGGCGGGCGGAAAGGTCGAGGTGGCGTTGCCATGAGTTCTCTTGCCAAGTTACACACGCTCCCGGCTGCCTCTGC
>JBFYZU010000150.1:0-2599 GCA_041309365.1 Myxococcota bacterium | reverse complement strand
TCGACCAGGCCCTCCCCCGGCTCGACAAGCGCCGCAAGCACACCATCGAGATCGTGGTGGACCGCGTGCGCATCGGCCCTGCCGAGAAGGCCCGCATCACCGAGTCCGTGGAGCTCGCCCTGCGCGAGTCGGGCGGCCAGGTCGTGCTCGCCGTCGACGGCGGCGACGAGCGCGCCTTCTCCGAGAAGCGCACCTGCTGCGGCCACGCCTTCCCCCAGCTCGAGCCGAGGTCCTTCAGCTTCAACACCCCCCTGGGCTGCTGCCCCGAGTGCAACGGCCTGGGCGACCGCATGCAGATGGACCCCGGCCTCGTGGTCCCTGACCCCACCCTGTCCATCGCCGGGGGGGCCCTCGCCCCGTACCGCAACGTGCTCGCCCGCGAGAGCTCCTGGACCGGCGGCATCTTCGAGGCCGTGGCCGAGAAGTACGGCATCGACCTTCACCGCCCCTTCGGACGCCTGCCGGCCAGGCACCGGCACATCCTGCTGTATGGCACGGGCGAGAGCCGCGTGAAGGTGAGCTGGGTGGGGCACAGCGGCTCGAAAGGCACCTTCGCCATGCGCTTCGAGGGCGTGCTCAACCAGCTCTACCGCCGCTACGAGCAGACCCAGAGCGAGTCCCAGCGCGAGTACTACCGCCAGTACCTCTCCCACGTCCCCTGCGACGCCTGCTCGGGCACGCGCCTTCGCCCCGAGAGCCGCGCCGTGCGCGTCGCGGGCCGGTCCATCACCGACGTCTGCTCCATGACGGTCGTCGAGGCCCTCGCGCACGTCGAGTCCCTGGACCTCACCCCGGCCCACCGCGCCATCGCCCACGAGGTCGCGAGGGAGGTCTGCGCCCGCCTGCGCTTTCTCGCCGACGTGGGCCTGGGCTACCTCACCCTGGACCGCTCCGGCCCGTCGCTCTCGGGCGGCGAGGCCCAGCGCATCCGTCTCGCGAGCCAGGTGGGCTCCGAGCTCTCCGGCGTGACCTACGTGCTCGACGAGCCCTCCATCGGCCTGCATGCCCGCGACATGAAGCGGCTCGTGCGCACCCTGACCCGGCTGCGCGACCTGGGAAACACCGTCATCGTGGTGGAGCACGACGCCACCACCATCCGCTCGGCCGACCACGTCGTGGACTTCGGCCCGGGCGCGGGCCGCCTCGGCGGCAAGGTCGTGTTCCAGGGCACGCCCAGGGCCCTCGCGCGCTCCTCGACCCTCACCGGCAGCTACCTCTCGGGCCGCCTCTCCATCGCGCCCCCCGCCCGCCGTCGCACCCCGACGGCCCACCTCACGGTCCACGGCGCCAGGGAGAACAACCTCGAGGGCATCGACGTGTCCTTCCCCCTGGGCGTCTTCACCGTGGTCACGGGCGTCTCGGGCGCGGGCAAGTCCTCCCTCGTGAACGCCATCCTCTACCCTGCCCTCATGCGCCACCTGCACGGCTCGTCCATGCGCGTGGGCAGGCACTCCTCGGTCACGGGCCTCGACCTCGTGGACAAGGTGGTGCGCATCGACCAGAGCCCCATCGGTCGCACCCCCCGCTCCAACCCGGCCACCTACACCAAGGCCTTCGACGAGATCCGCGAGATCTTCTCCACCCTGCCCGAGTCCCGCGCCCGGGGCTACAGCCCGGGCCGCTTCAGCTTCAACGTGAAGGGCGGCCGCTGCGAGTCCTGCCAGGGCGACGGCATCCGCCGGGTCGAGATGCACTTTCTCCCCGACGTCTTCGTGACCTGCGACACCTGCCGCGGCCTTCGCTACAACGACGCCACCCTCGAGATCCGCTACCGGGGCCGCTCCATCCACGACGTGCTCGAGACCTCCGTGGCCGACGCCCTGGAGCTCTTCTCCCCCTACCCGGCCCTCAAGCGCATCCTTGCCACGCTCTCCGACGTGGGCCTCGACTACGTCCACCTCGGCCAGCCGGCCCCGACCCTCTCGGGCGGCGAGGCCCAGCGCATCAAGCTCTCCCGCGAGCTCTCCAAGCGCGGCACCGGCCGCACCGTCTACCTGCTCGACGAGCCCACCACGGGCCTGCACTTCGCCGACGTCCAGAAGCTCCTCACCGTCCTCTCCCGCCTCGTCGACGCCGGCAACACCGTCATCGTCATCGAGCACAACCTCGACGTCATCCGCTGTGCCGACCACATGATCGACCTCGGCCCCGAGGGCGGCTCCGCCGGCGGCCGCCTCGTCTTCTCCGGCCCCGTGAACAGTACCGCCACCGATTCACACTCACTCACCATCGAAGCTCTTTCGCGAAAGGTACGATGATCGTGATGAGCTGGCCCGACATGATGAATCGTTCACGTTGGACGCTTCGGAAATTCGTAGCAGACGATGATCTGCTTTTTACTCAACCCAACTCTTTTCCGGTAAGATTGCTCGATGATGGAGGCCATATCGGGTCTATCGACTCTGCAGAACCCGGCCCGCTCGCACATTGCCAGGGAGTGTCGATTGTCGGCTGATATGTTGCCATACACTTTCTCGATTCCCGAGGCGCCTGCTTGGGTCAATGCCCTGGTGATCAACGTTCTCCCAACTCCGATCCCCCTCACCAAAGGGTGGACCCACGTCCCCCCCGAGAACCACTCGTCGATTCCCTGGTATCG
>JBFYZU010000149.1:0-2535 GCA_041309365.1 Myxococcota bacterium | reverse complement strand
ATGCCCGTGCTCTGGGGCGTGGAGAGGTCGCACACCGTCGTGGACCTGACCGGGAGCGACAACGTGCACGTGCGCTGCCTGGAGATCACGGACCACGAGGGGTGCGTGGAGTTTCACTCCGGTGCCATCGCCTGCAACCGCATGGGCTACCCGTTCGGAAACTGGGCTCCCGTGGGGGTGACGGCCACCGACTCGTCCGGCGTCCTTCTCGCCGACCTCGACATCCACGGCATGGCCAACAGGGGGATCCTCGCGGGCCGGCTCACGGACTGGACCCTGGAGCGTGTCCGAATCGCGGGCAACGGCTGGGCCGGGTTCGACGGCGACGTGGAAGGGGACGACTCGAACACGGGCACCATCACCTTCGACCACGTCACCATCGAGTACAACGGGTGCGGCGAGACCTTCCCGGGAGGCGAGCCCACCGGGTGCTGGGGCCAGAGCGCGGGAGGGTACGGCGACGGGCTCGGTACCGGGTCCACGGGCGGCGATTGGGTCTTTCGGGGTTGCGACATCTCCCACAACACGTCCGACGGCCTGGATCTCCTCTACCACGACCAGGGCGGGACCATCACCGTCGACTCGACGCGCGCCGAGGGGAACGCGGGAAACCAGGTGAAGACCTTCGGCGAGACGCACATCGTGAACACCGTGATGGTGGGAAACTGCGGCTACTTCGATGAAAAGTCGTTCACCCACGACGTGGACCCGTGCCGCGCCATGGGCAACGCTCTCTCCCTGGTCTTCGGCGAGGCGGATACCATCACGATGGTCAACTCCACCCTGTACAGCGAGGGAGACTGCCTGATGATCGTGGGCAGCGGGTGCGGCGCCACGGCGAGCATCGTATCGCGAAACAACGTCTTCATCGGTGCCACGGAGTTTCTCGACCCGTTCGATACGACCTGCTTTTTCTACTCCGAGTGCGCCGCGGCGGTCCTGGACCAGGACTACGGCTTGATAGATGGCACCAAGCACGACGGCGACTGCCCCTTCGGCCCGCACGACCTGTGCAGCCCCCCCCAGGTCACGGGCCCGCTGGCGGGGGACGCCTTCGGCCTGGCCTTGCTCTCCACGAGCCCTGCCGTGGACTCGGGCCTCGGCGTGGGCGAGATGGGCCTGGTGCCCGACAGCGACATCCATGGCACCGAGAGGCCGCAGGGAGACGGCGTGGACCGGGGCGCCTACGAGACCACGGGCGGGTAGGGCGCGAGGCACGCCGCTGCTGGAACGCGAGGAGCTTTGCGGCCATAATGGAGCTGGACCCTGGCCGGCAATGCCGGCATGGAGGACGAACATGAGGATGGCGATGACGCTGGTCTTGCTGGGCGCGGCCTCGGCCCTGGGAGCCTGCTACGGGTCCCAGACGTTCACGGGGGACGCGGGCACATCGGACTCGGCAGCGGACACCACGGCCGACACGGCGTGGGACGAGGGCGTGGACACGACGGTGGACAGCGTGGCGGACACGATCCCCGATCCTCCGTACGACGTTCCGCCTGACGGCTGCGGCGGCGGGAGCCCGTCCACCTGCCTGCCCGGGTACTTCTGCGAGGTGCCCGCAGGAGTGTGCGATCCGGACGACGCGTACGGCGAGTGCGTGGAGATCCCGACCTGGGGGTGTCCCGAGTACTACATGCCCGAGTGCGGGTGCGACGGCCTGACCTACGGGAACCAGTGCGAGAGGCGTCAGGTCGGGGTGCAGCTCATGCACGCGGGCGAGTGCGGGACGGGCATCGCCTGCGCGCCGTGGCTCGCCGAATGCCCCGACGGCCAGATGTGCGAGGTGCCCGAGGACTCCTGCTGGCTGGACGGCGTCACGGGCACGTGCATGCCCATCCGCGACGACTGCGGATTCCTGTGGGATCCGGTCTGCGGGTGCGACGGCACGACCTACGCCAACGACTGCGAGCGCATGAAGGATGAGATGTGGATCGATCACCGGGGCGAGTGCGGCCCGGCCTGCGGCCTGCCGACCATGCCATGGTGCCTGCCCGAGCAGTTCTGCGAGTTCCCGACCGGAATGTGCGGGGTCCCCGGAATGCAGGGCGAGTGCATCGTCGTGCCACTGGGTTGCTTCGACTACTGGGATCCGGTCTGCGGGTGCGACGGCACGACCTACGGCAACGACTGCGACCGTCAGGCTGCGCGGGTCTCGCTCTCCCACCGGGGGCCATGCTGAGAAGAGAGGATGTGGCCGAGCTTCTCGCGTGCGCACACCTCGATCTGCCTCACCCTCTCCCGTGACACGCCCAGGCGTTCCCCGAGCTCCGAAAGGGACGGCGGGTCGTCGGACATGATCCTCTCGGTCACGACGAGCCTCTCGCGCTCCGTGAGCCTGGCGAGCGCGACGTCGACCTGGGCGCGCAGGAACTCCATCTCCTGGGCGCTCGTGGCGATGAGCTCTGGATCCGGCGAGTCGTCCGGGAGCCTGTCGTGGAGGCTGCCGCAGTCGTCGTCCGGCCAGGTGGCATCCAGGGACAGGTCGCGCAGTCCCAGGTAGTCGAGCATCTCGCGTACTTCCTCCTCGCCCAG
>JBFYZU010000148.1:0-23527 GCA_041309365.1 Myxococcota bacterium | reverse complement strand
TCCCCGCTCTTCTACTTCGGGCTGCTGGGCATCCCGGCCGCCGTGGCGTACCGAGCGTCGAACACACTGGACGCCATGGTCGGATACATGAACGACAGGTATCGCAACGTGGGGTGGTTCTCGGCCAAGCTGGACGACTGCACCAATTGGCTCATGGCCCGGGTGTCCGTCCCCCCCCGACGTGTCGCAGATCGGCGACCTCGTGGAGCGGTTCTACAACGAGGCGCGCACCTCCGCGGCCATTGGCCACGAGCACATCATCGAGATCACGGACATGGGCTCGCACAACGGGGCCCCGTTCATCGTCATGGAGTTCCTCGAGGGGCATGCGCTCACGGATCTCATGCAGGAGCGCGTCTTCACCGTCCCGGAGGCCGTGGCCATCTGCACGCAGGTGCTCGATGCCCTGAACGCGGTGCACGCCGCAGGAGTGATCCACCGCGACCTCAAGCCGGACAACGTGCACATCCTCAACAAGAGCGGCAGGCAGTTCGTCAAGATACTGGACTTCGGGATCTCCAAGCTCAAGTCGCCCGAGGTCCAGGACATGCACCTGACGAGGACCGGGACGGTCCTCGGCACGCCCTACTACATGGCCCCGGAGCAGGCTGCCGGCAAGAAGGAGCAGGATCACCGCATCGACATCTACGCCGCGGGCGTCATCCTCTACGAGATGCTCACCGGCGCCTTGCCCTTCACGGGAGACAACTACAACGCGTTGCTCGCGGCCATCCTCACCGAGGAAGCGCCCATGCCACGCACGTACAACCCCGACATCCCGGTCGAGCTCGAGAACGTCATCATGATGGCCATCGCCAAGCAACCGGCGCTGCGCTATCCCAATGCCATCAGGTTCATGGAAGCGCTCAGGCCGTTCGCACCGGCATGGATGGGGCGTTCCTCCAAGGTCCCCGGCCTCATCCAGACCCAGGGAGGCATGGGAGCGCCCATGCCCCACATGATGACGAACGCGGAGCTCGGGTCGTCGCAGACGCTGATGGCGCCATCGCCCCTCCCCACGGGCTCGGGCCCGGTCGTGCAGTTCCCGACTCCCGGCGTGCAGACCGGGGCCACGGACTGGTCGGTGACCGCGGATTCCGAGGTTGTTCCCAGGAAGAGCAAGGCACCGATCATCGCGGCGGTGGTGATCGTCCTCGTGCTCGTGATTGGTGGCGGGGTGGCGGCGGCCCTGGTCATCCCGTCGCTCCTCAAGGGCAGAGGCGACAAGGACGGGCCCACCGACCAGGTGGCCGCGCAGAAGGTGGATCCGGTGAAGGAACCCGACGAGGTCGAGGATCCACCGGCGCTCACGCCGGAGGAGATGGCGGCACCCAAGGTCCTGCTCACACTGCTCGGCATGCCCGAGGGCGCCGAGGTGACCCTGGACGGCGTGGTGCTCACCTCCCTGCCCGCCGAGGTCCCCAAGCTCACCAGGGAAAGAAAGCTGAGCGTGATCGCCGATGGATACCAGGAATGGGAATCCGTGCTCATCCTTGACGCCCCCAAGACCGTTAAGGTAGATTTGCAGCCCGAGAAGGACGGCTCGGGGTCGAAGACGAAGAAGGTGAGCAAGGCAACGCCTCTGGAGGTCACTCCGGAGAAGCCTGTCGACAAGCCCACATTCACCATCGATACGACCCCACCGGAGCCGCCCGAGAAGGTGAAGAAGAAGAAGACCGGCAGCATCTACTCGGGCAAGCGCAAGAGCATCGAGCTCGAGTACCCCGAGTAGGCAGTTCCCGGCACACGACAGGGAGGCGCCGCAATGCGCAGTTTCATCGCCATGGCCGGCGTCCTCGGCCTACTGATGCTGTTCTCGGCACCCGCAGCCGCGCAGGACGAGGCCAAGGAGCACTACATGCAGGGCGTGGCCCTGTTCGAGGCGGGCAACTACAAGGCCGCCCTTGCGGAGTTCCTCGAATCCTACGAGGCCAAGCCCAACTGGAAGCTGTTCCACACCATCGCGGTCTGCTACTTCAACCTCAACAGGTTCGTGGACGCCAAGAACGCGCTGGACAGCTACCTCGAGCAGGGCGGCGACGAGATCCCCGAGGACAAGAAGGCCGAGGTGGAGGAGATGGTCACGCAGATCTCCAAGCTCACGGCATCCATCAAGCTCGAGGTGAATGTCGACGGCGCCACGGTCTGGATAGACGACGAGAAGGTGGGGATCACCCCACTCAAGAAGAACCTGACCCTCGACTCGGGCGTGTACCAGCTCGAGATCACGGCGGCGGGCTACGTGAAGTACAAGCGGGATCTCAAGCTGGCCGGCGGTGACAAGAAGGAGTACGTCATCGCCCTGGAGTCCAAGGACGGCGGGACCGGCGACACGGGCGACACCGGCGACACGGGCGACACCGGCGACACCGGCGACACGGGCGATACGGGCGATACGGGCGACACCGGCAAGAAGCCACCGAAAGACAAGAAACCGCCCAAGGACAAGAAGCCCAGGACCAAGGAG
Organism: Myxococcota bacterium; assembly: GCA_041309365.1. GTDB lineage: Bacteria > Myxococcota_A > Polyangia > DRWM01 > DRWM01 > JAFDER01. The sequence continues at coordinate 21,060 of JBFYZU010000148.1, read as the reverse complement.
CAGAAGCTGGCCACGGGGCTTTTGGCGGGGACCATCGCATCGGGCGCGGCCGGCCTGGGCGCATGGGGCGGCGTCGTGGGCGCAGGGCTGCAGGTCCAGCAGGCCAAGGACGAGTTCGACGGTTGCCTCGGCAACAGCGCCTGCGAGGATCACTACAAGGACGAGGGCGAGAGCATGAAGACCATCACCAACGTCCTCATCCCCGTGGCGAGCGTGCTCACCGCCGCAGCCGTGGGAATGGGCGTGGGTTTCGCCATCGTCAAGAAGAAGTCCAAGGAATCCCCGGCCGAGAAGGCCGAAGACAAGCCCGCCGCGGGCTTCGTCACGGTCACCCCCATCGTCACAGCGGACTTTGTGCTCATCGGCGTCGGTGGCACGTTCTGACCCTCGATACTCGCCGGATGCAGAGCCAGGTTCGAGGCGCAGGGAGCCGAGCCCGTCCCTCCGTGTGTCATTTTTCGTCGTCGTGGATATAGCCCAGCTCCTTGAGGCGATGCTGGGAGGCTTCGTCTATCTGCACGGACTTGCCCGCGACTGCTCCCTGGGCGGCCGTCTTCATTGCCGCCACGAGCATGGACAGGGCCAGCTGGAGCTCCTCCGGCTGGCTCGCTGACAGGTTCTGCTTCTCGGCAGGATCCGCGGTCAGGTCGAACAGGGATCTGGCCGGGAGCCCCCTGGGGTTCTTCTCGTTGCAGGCGATGACCTTGAAGACGTTCCCGCCCTGGCGCCGGTACACGAGCGACTGCAGATCGTTGCCCACGTGCTGCTCCTCGCCGAACACGGGAGACAGGTGCGTCTCGAACAGGTCCTGGCCCTGGTAGCCCTCGGGAACCACGCCGCCGCCGAGACGCACGAGGGTGGGCGCCACGTCGACCAGGGACACGAGGTCTGCAACCTCCTGCCCACCGGCCTCGTCACCCGGCAGCCGGATCACGAGCGGCACGCGGATGGCCTCGTCGTACATGGTGTCGCCGTGCCACCATCCTCCGTGCTCGAGGAACTCCTCGCCGTGATCGGCGAACACCACGATCAGGGTGTCCTCGAAGCTTGGGCTCTTCACGAGCCCGTCGAGCAGCCGGCCGAAATGCTCGTCCCAGTAGCGCACCTCTCCCTTGTACAAGGACCACATCCTGTCTTTCATGGCCGCTGGCGGAGATGGCATGGACTTGCGCGAGGGTGCGGCTCCGTCGTCGGGATGGGAGAAGTAGGGGTCGTGCGGATCCATGTACTGGACGAACAGGAAGTAGCGATCCCCTTTCCGGGCCCGCGATTCCCATCCGGAGAGCCAGGATAGAGCCGCGTCGGTCACCTGTGACCCCTCTCGGTACTGGGCGTTGGGCTTGATGGACCCCGGGAAGAGCTTCTGATCGAGCTTGCGCATGAGCTCGTAGAGGTTGAGCTTGCTGGTCACGTCGTTGGCGCCGAAGAAGTACGAGGGCTCGAGGTAGGTGTAGCTGTCGAATCCCTGGCCGAAGTTGAAGTAGGGCGCGGTCACGTAGTTCGACACGATGCCCTTGGTCGCGTACCCGGACGCGGACAGCTGCTCGGCGATGGTGTCCACGCCGTCGGGAAGCCCATCCATCTTGAACATGGCCCCGTGACTGGAAGGATACCTTCCGCTCATGACCGTGGCCACCGATGGCCTGGTCCAGGATGAGTTGGCGCGAGCGTTGGTGAACGTCACGCCTCTTCGCGCGAGCCTTCCCAGGTTCGGGGTCAGCCCGGGCCCACCGTAGGGATCGGTGACATCGGCCCTCAGCGTGTCCACCATCACGAGAACGATGTTGGGCCCGCCGGGCCTGTCGCCCTTGCGTGGCTCGCTCTCGAGACCACCCGCCGGCAGGAGCATGAGGACGACACCGGCCGCGGCCAGAAGCACGGGAGTCGCGATCGGCCCGGACACCCAGTGCGGGAGGCGGTCTAAAACACGTGACACGCCAGCCGTCATGAAAAAGAACAGCGCGCACAGAGAAACCAGGGTGGCGGCCTGGATCCCCAGGCCGGTGGGCGAGCTCCAGGCGAGCCTCTCCATGTACACGTCCCGACCGATGAGAAACTTCGCCACCGGAAAGCCCATGAACACCACGATCAGGCCACAGGCCACGGTGAAGAACGCCCCGCGCGTTCCCTCGCTGCGGCCCATGAGCTTGCGCACCGTGGCCACGGCGATGCCCAGGCCCGCCCCCCAGATGGCTCCGGCTCCGCCGTACAGCAGGATGGCGAAGCCGAAGAGCCCCGGCGCCACGTGCGTGGCCGAGTGGGCCGCGATCCATGCCGCCTCGGCAGTGCCCAGCAGGGCACCTCCCAGCACGCCTCCACCCAGCGACGCACCGACGGTCGCCGCGTAACCCACGGGTCCGGCCTTCACGCCGCCCTCCCCGCCTGGGCGAGGATCCCGACGGCGATATGCAGTCCGTTTCCGATCTCGTCGTTCATCGCGCTCTTCGCCGAGCCGGGATGGGTGGCTCCCCCGCCCTCTCGAAACGCCCGGCACCGTCTCTCGGGGGGCCTCACCGTCGCCTCGGTCCAGTGCCCGCGCGACGCACGACAATCATGGATGCCAGGCATGGCCCAAGTCAAGATCCCACGAGCGGCAATCCCGCTCCCTGCGAGCGAATTTGCAACGAAGACGGAGGTTTACTATAAATCGGGCTTGTTCGATGAGTGACGAGCAAGACATCCCGGATCCGCAGGGGACAGGGCCGGATGCAAGGCCATTGCCGGTGAGAACCGACCGGGATCCGAGCACGGCGCTGGCCCAGCGGCCGCGGCAGAAGGACCTGGTGCCCCTCCCGTCCAGGGGAAGCACCGAGATCGTCACGCTGGACCCGCTGCAGATGTACATGCACGAGGTCCGCGCGTACCCGCTGCTCACGGCCGAGGAGGAGCGTACGCTCGCCATCGCGGTGTACGAGCAGGGCGATCCGGACGCGGCGAGGCGCATGGTCACGGCCAACCTGAGGCTCGTCGTCAAGATCGCGTTCGATTACCGGAAGGCCTACCGCAACGTCATGGATCTCATCCAGGAAGGCAACATCGGCCTTCTCATGGCCGTCAAGAAGTTCGATCCCTACCGCGGCGTGAAGTTCTCGTCGTACGCCGCATGGTGGATAAGGGCCTACATCCTGCGCTACGTCCTGAACAACTGGCGGCTGGTGAAGATCGGGACGACCCAGGCGCAGCGAAAGCTGTTCTTCAACCTGCACAAGGAGAAGCGCAAGCTCGAGTCCATGGGCATCGCGCCGGACACGTCCATCATCGCCGAGGAGCTGGACGTGGACGAGCACGAGGTCATCGAGATGGACAAGCGGCTCTCGTCCACGGAGGTCAGCCTGGATGCGCCCATCGGCGATTCGAGCTCGGATCGGACGGCCACCCGTCTCGACCTCCTGACGGACGGGGACCAGGTGGGCCAGGACGAGATCGTGGCCCTCGACAGGTTCAACCACGAGCTGGCCGAGCGGCTGGCACAGTTCGGCGAGCGCCTCGATGGCAAGGACAGGGTGATCTTCGAGGAGAGGCTCACGGCCGCCGAGCCCGTGACGCTGCAGGAGCTGGGAGATCGCTACGGGATCACGCGAGAGCGAGTGAGGCAGATAGAAGCGCGCCTGCTGCGGAAGCTGCGCGAGCATCTGGAGACGACCATGCCGGGTCATTTCGACGATGACATCATCGACCTCTGACAAGAGGGGCACCCTCTACCTGGTGCCGACCCCGCTGGGCAACCTGGGTGACGTGACCTTGCGCGCCATCGAGGTGCTGCGACGATGCCAGGCCATCGTGGCCGAGGACACGCGCCGGACCAGGAAGCTACTGGATCGCCACGGCATCGGCACGAGACCCGTGTCTCTGCACCGCTTCAACGAGACCAGGGGAGCACCGGCCGTGGTGGACATGCTGGGATCGGGCCGCGACGTGGCCTACGTGACGGACGCGGGCACGCCCGGGGTGAGCGACCCGGGGGCCCGGCTGGTGGAGATCGTGCGCCAGGCCGGGTTCGCGATAATCCCCCTGCCCGGCCCCTGCGCCGCCGTGACCGCGCTGAGCGTCAGCGGCTGGGAGGGGCCATTCGTGTTCGAGGGCTACATGGAGAGGACCGGGCGGGCCAGGCAGGAGCAGCTCGGGCGCCTGGCGCACGAGCGCCGGGCGGTCATCCTCTACGAAGCTCCAGGACGCGTGCGCAACACCCTCGCCGACCTGGATCGCCACGTGCCCGGCTGCCGCGTCCTGTTGGCCAGGGAGATGACCAAGATACACGAGGAGTACCTCCTGGCCGGGCCGGCCAGGCTCATGGAGGCTTTGCCCGACGAGCCCAGGGGGGAGTTCACGCTGGTGGTCATGCCTGCCGGACCCCTCGACGAGGAGCCGGCAACAGAGGGTCTCGACGAGGCCGCATCCCACGCACAGGAGCTGGCCAGGGCGGGCGCGGGCTTAAAGAGGGCCTGCGCCGTGCTCGCACGCATGACCGGACTCGGCGCCAGGGACATCTACGAAGCTGCCCTGGGACACAAACGTTGAAAATCCGCTTGCCGTGGACTATCCTCCTGTGACGGATCGGCTGATCCGGCAGGCCGTACCCCATCGTGGGCGCGGCGACAGGAAGGTGTATCGAGACATGACGACATGCATGCTGAGAAGCTCGGCCCTGACGCTGGCGATCCTGGGCCTCGTGGCCCAGGGTTGCAACGAGGGCTCGACGGAAGGGCCGCTGGGAATCGGCGTGAACTACAAGGACGGCCCCGGCCTGCCGGCAGAGGTGACGAGGCTCGTGATCACGATCACGCCGTACGCGGCCACCTCGTCTTCGTGCCGGCCTTCCTCGGGCCCGGTACAGGGCGAGTTCATGGTGGCGGACATGACGGATCTCGACAGCAACGGCTACCGCGAGGCCGTGCTCTCGGACCTGCCTTACGGCTGCCCGCTCTTCGTCGAGGTCGACGCCCACGACGCCTCGTCGGTGGTGCGCTACTCCGGACGCGCGGACGGCGTCACCCTCGTCGAGGGCGAGAGGCGGTTCGTACAGATGACGCTCATGCCAGAGGGCTCCGTCTCGCTTCTGGGCTCGACGCTCGACGAGCCGGTCTTCGGCCTCGCTGCCACGGCGCTGGCCGAGCAGGACGGCCGCGTGCTCCTCACGGGAGGCTTCACGGGAGGCGCTTCGACAGCCTGCCCCACTCTCTACGCGGACGCCCAGTACCACTGCTTCGCGCTCACCGCCACGGCCAGGGCCTACGTGTTCGACCAGGGCTCGGCGACACCCCGACCCGTGGCCGCGGGCGACATGATGGAGCCTCGCGCGATGCACACGGCCACGAGACTGGCGGACGGACGCGTCCTCGTGGCCGGCGGCGTCAAGAGCGCCACGATGGTCATCAGGGACGATCCTTTGGCCCCTTCCTGGGCGGGCTACGAGATCGTGGACATCGTGCCCACGGCGAGCGCCGACGTGCTCAACACGTTCGAGCTCTTCGACCCCGAAGCAGGGGCCGCTGCCTCGGATCCGGAGCGCGACGGCGACCTGGCGGCCGGCGACTTCGTGGGATCATCGGACAACCCGGCAGTGGTGGGCCGGCTCAACTTCGCGCGCTTCGGCCACTCGGCCGTGATCATGACGAGCACCGCCTCGAGCATCAATGGATACCGCGTGCACCTGTCGGGAGGATTCGGGCCCCAGGGAATCGGCGACCCCAACGTCGCCCGCTCCATCGACGTGTTCAGCATGGACTCCGTGGCCGGCGGCTATGATTTCCTCAGCGGCCTTCCCCTGAGCGCGGCCCGGCACACCGCACCTTCCAGCGTGTTCTTGGACGGCTTCGCGTGGGAGCTCGGAGGAGCGGCCTGGCCAGGCAGCGAGGGGCATTCCAACGCCAACGTCACCATCGTCGAAAGGTGGCAGCCCAACACGGACGGCGACGAGTGGAGCGTCGGGCCGGTCCTGTTCAACGGGTTCGACGACGCGCCTCGTCCCGAGCTCGTGCGCCTTTTCGCCAGGGCGCTCGAGGTGGGAGCCGCGGGAAACACCGCGGCCGTCGTCGGCTGGTACGGCGCCAGGTGCAACGACCTGACCGCGGGAACTCCCACCCCCACCAACGAGTACCTGGACACGGACGGCACCACGCCCATCCCCACGTGGATCTGCCCACCATCGGTGACCCCCGACTTCACACTGACCACGGATGCGGTCCCTCCGGCCATCGTGCCGGACGTCACGCGGGTGGACACGCCCCATGGTCTGGGCGAGGCCATCAGGCTCGCCAGCGGGGCGCGGGCCGGACAGGTCCTGGTCATCGGCGGCATCTCGGACGTGTCCTTCACGACGACCGACGCGGTGGACGTGTACGAGAGCGTGGATCTCACCGGCGAGCTCGTCCAGGATGCGGTTCTGGCCATGTCCATGAACAACGAGCGCGCCCTGTGCGCGGCCGCCGAGATGAACGGCGGCAACGTGCTCATCGCCGGTGGCGTCCAGTTCGACCTCGTGGCCGGTACTCTCACGCTGCTCGACACGGTCGAGTACCTCAACTGGTAGAAATCCCCTGGCTCAGGAAACGATGGTCTCGGTGACGGTCCCCTCGACGCACGCCCGCACCAGGGTGTCCAGGTCGAGCTTCGCTTCCTCGGAGACGCACACTCCGGGCCGGCCTCGCGTCACGGGATGTCGCGGCACGAACAACGAGCAGCAGTCCTCACCGGTACGGATGGAGATGTCGAAGGTGCGAAGATCGCGGGCCCGCTCGATCACCTCGGACTTGTCGTAGGTGACGAGAGGCCTGAGCACGGTCAGCTCGCAGGCCCGCTCCACACAGCCCAGGTTCTCGATGGTCTGGCTGGCCACCTGGGCGAGGTTCTCGCCAGTGACCACCGCCGAGGCGCGCGTCCGGCCGGCGAGGACGCAGGCCACGCGCATCATGAGCCTCCGGTAGGCCAGCACGCGGTAGTCCTCCCGCACGGCGTCCCGGACCGCCTCCTGGGCGGCCGTGAAGGGCACGAGGAAAAGATCCATCCGTCCCTGCCAGGCGGCGAGAGCGCGGGCCAGGTCTTCGACCTTGCCCAGAGCCGCCGGGCCGGTGTGCGGCGGTGAATGGAAGTGCACGGCCGAGATGGCGAGCCCGCGGCGCATGGCGAGCCACCCTGCCACGGGCGAATCGATGCCGCCGGAGAGCAGGAGCACGGCCCGGCCGGCGCTCCCTGCCGGAAGCCCTCCGGCAGCCGGCACGCGACGCGAGTACAGGTACGTCCGCGGGCTGTCCACCTCGATCCAGATCGTCAGGTCCGGCTCGTCGAGGTTCACGGAAAGGCCCGTGGCCACGGCAACGGCCGCCCCAGCGATCCGGTTCACCTCCACGGAGCTCAGCGCGAACCCCTTGTGGCTCCGTCTTGCGTGTATCCTGAACGAGGCCAGGGCGCCGGCCGCCTCGCGGACTCGTTCGGACGCCAGAACCACGGCCTGGTCCACGATGGCGCCCTCGTCGGTGGGCACGCTCGTGGCGATCTCGATGCTCACGATGCCGAACACGCGCCCGAGGGCATCGAGCAGTGCAAGGTCGTGCCCGGCGCCTCGCACGGCGAGCTTGCCCACGTGATCGACGACCGTGGCGCCCGACCTGGCTGCCACCCTCGCGAGATCCGCCACGAGCTTCTTCAAGAACAGGTGCCTGTTGTCGCCCTTGAGGTAGAGCTCGCCGGTCTTGAGCAGGAAGACGGGTTCCGGGTCCGGGCTCATCGGCCCTGGATCAGGGCATCCAGGCAGGCGCTCGAGCCGGACCTGACCTTCTCGTGCAGGCTCCCCCCCCTGGAGTCCATGGTCACCACGGCAGGGAAGCCGTCCACCTCCATGAGCCAGAACGCCTCGGGTAAGCCCAGCTCCTCGAGCATGAGAACGCCCCTGATCCGGCGTACGAACCCGGCGAGATAGACGGCAGCCCCGCCCACGGCGTGCAGGTACACGGCGCCGTGGGCCTTGAGCCCGGCAAGGGTCCTGGGGCCCATGCCACCCTTGCCGATGACGGCCCGCACGCCGTACTCGGCCATCACGTCCGCCTCGTAGGGCTCTTCCCTGATGCTCGTGGTGGGGCCCGCGCTCACCACGCTCCACGTCTTGCCCTTTCTGAGCATGATGGGGCCGCAGTGATAGATGACGCCTCCTTCGAGGTAGGGCCTCACGATGTCCGGCCGATCCTCGATCATGAGCTTGTGGGCCGCGTCGCGGGCCGTGACGATGACACCGTGAAGGCTCACCTCGTCGCCCACCCGCAGGCCACGGATGGTCTTCTCGTCGACGGGCAGATCGATGCGCTTCATGCTTCACGCTCCCTCTGCGAGAAAGGACCGGTCCAAGAAGGTCACCTTCTGCCCGCGTATCCGGGCGTGCGCCCTGCGCAGGCTCCAGCAGCTGTAGGCCATCGTCACGAAGAACGACGCCGGCAGCCTGTGGGCCGCGGCGATCTTGACGCCGAGCACAGTGGTCCTGCCGCCGAAGCCCATGGGACCTATCTCGAGCCTGTTGCACTCGGTGACGAGCCTTCTCTCCAGCCGCGCCAGGGCCGGGTCCGGGCTCGCATCGTCGAGCTGGCGCATGAGCTGGCGCTTGGCCACCGAGAAGCCCGTTGCCCGGTCGCCGCCGATGCACACGCCCAGGGCTCCGGGTGCGCACCCGCGCCCCTGCGCCACGTCCACCATCTTGAGCACGGCCCGGCGCACACCGTCGAGATCCCTGCCCGCGCCGATGGACACGTCGGGCAAAGCCATCTGGGCGGACACGTTCTCGCAGCCGCCTCCCTTGAGCAGCAGGTCCATGGCGAGATCGCGGCCCCTGACCTCGTGTACGTGGATCACGGGGTGAAAGAGGCCGATGTTGTCGCCGCTGTTCTTGCCCGTGATGGAGTCCACGGAGTTGGGCCTGAGGTAACCCAGGCGGGTGGCCCTGCGCGTGGCCTCGTGCACGGCCTGCACCAAGTCCTTCTCCGGGATGTCCGAAGGCCTGTGGATCCACCACGTGTTGGTACCCGTGTCCTGGCACATGGGCCTCGACTGCTCCCTGGCCAACTGCACGTTCTCGAGCAGGATCGCCATGGCACGCTTCGCCGTGCTCCCTTTCTCCTCCTTGCCGTGCGCCCTCTCGAGAGCCAGCTGCACGTCGGGCGGCAGGTCCGTCGCAGCCCTGCGGAGCATCTCGAGAAAAGTGTCCTTGAGCCTGTCCGTCATCTTCCCTCCCCGACCGCCAGGGGCGGCTGGCACGAATGTAGGAGACTCGCCGGGCATTTGCAACGCTCAGCGTTTGCAACGCTTGCCGATTGACATAACACCCCCCGTGGATAACCTTGGGCCTTGTCGAAATCCATGGCCAAGCGCGACTACTACGATGTCCTGGGCGTCGCCAGGAATGCCTCGATCGAAGAGATCAAGCGTGCCTACAAGAAGCTGGCGCTCAAGTACCATCCCGACCGCAACCCCGGCAACGAGGAGGCCGAGGAACGGTTCAAGGAGGCGTCAGAGGCTTTCCAGGTGCTGACGGACGGCGAGAAGAGGCGCGTGTACGATGCGTTCGGACACGACGGCCTCGCGGGATCCGGGTTTCAGGGCGTGGGCGGGATGAACATCGACGACATCATGACCTCCACGATCTTCGGGGATCTGTTCCGGGATTTCTTCGGATTCGGATTCGGCCGCTCCTCGGGGTTCGGCTACGAGCGACACAGCTCGGGCGAGTGGAGCGGCCCGCTCAGGGGCAGGGACATCAAGCGCAAGGTCACGATCGGCCTCGAGGACGCCTTCAGGGGGACGAGCTGCAAGATCGCCATCCAGTACCACGGGGTCTGCCCCTCCTGCGAAGGCTCCGGCACGGCGCCGGGCACTTCGCCAGAGGTCTGTCCCGGCTGCAACGGGCAGGGCCAGGTGGTCCACTCCAGGGGCGCATTCGTCCTGACCACGACCTGCCCGAGCTGCAACGGCACCGGACGGATCATCAAGGAGCAGTGCAGCGCCTGCAGGGGAACGGGCGAGTCCGTGCACGAGAACCACATCGAGGTCAAGATCCCCTGTGGAATAGACAACGGGCAGATCATCCGCGTCTCGGGCCAGGGGGAGCCTGGCCTCAGAGGCGGCCCGCCTGGAGACCTCTACGTGGGCGTCACCGTGGAGCCTCACGAACGCATCCACCGCGAGGGCCTCGACCTTTTCGTCCAGGCGGACGTGGACTTCGTGCGGGCCGCTCTGGGCACCAGCATCGCGGTGGAGAGCATCGATGGCACGGTCGGGGTCGAGGTCCCCGAGGGGGCGCAGCCCGGCGAGGAGATCGTGATCCGGGGCGAGGGCATGCCCCGCGTCCAGGGCAGCGGCCGGGGCGACCTGCACGTCATTTTGAGGGTGACCGTGCCACGCAAGCTCTCGCGCAAGCAGCGAAAGCTGCTCGAGGAGTTCGAGAAGGCGTCCCGCTGAGGCCACGCTTTCACCCAAGGAGGGCGCCATGCGCATCCCCTCTCGAGACCCCTCTCACGCGCCTCGCACGATGTTGGCGCTGGTCCTCGTCGTTCTCGTGACCATGCCCCAGGCGTGCCGGCCGAAACGCGAGTCCTCTCTCGACAGGGCCATCGGGCTCGTGCGGGCCGGGCGCCATGCCGAGGCCATTGATGTGGCGAGCCAGGACCCGGCCGACCTCGCCCTGGCCGACCTGCGCACGGCGCTTCTGTGTCACCAGGGCCGGACTCTTGAGGCCATGGACGCGTACCTGTCACGCCCGGCGACCGCGCACGACGCGCTCCTTCTCGAGGACATCATCCTGAGCTCCTTCGCCCCCGAGATGAGGCCGGATCCCTTGCTGGTGGTCGGCGCAAGAACCGAGCGCCCGCCGGCCGGGTGGATGACCGCTCAGGCCATCGATCGTACCGTTGACCTGCCGCCCGACACGCTCGTGCCGGAGACGAGGCTCGTCGATCTCGTGGACTCGCTGGGCGCCCCGGGCAAGGACGCCCCCCTGGCAGACCTCGAGAGGCTCGTCGCCCAGAGGGAGCACCCGGCGCTCAGGCGCGCCGCCCTGGTGGCGCTGGCGCGCATCGGCACCGCTCAATCCACGGCCCTGCTGGGCCGCCTGGCGGAAAGCTACGCCCAGTCCCAGCTCATGCTGAGGCAGATCCTCGATGCCATGGCCACGAACCCGGCCGCAGGCGCAGCCGTTGCGGCCGCGCTCCTCGAGAGCCCCCACGAGGCCGTGAGGTCGCGTGCGGCCGGAGTGCTGCGCCACAGCACGGATCCGGCGGCCAGCGCGCTGCTCGCGGCCTCCGGCAGGCCAGAGGCCATGGCCGCTCTCATCGGCCGCGAAGAGGCACCGGCCGGAACCGCGGAAAAGCTCGAGGCCACCTGGAATACGACATCCACGGCGCTCGACCGCGCGAGGTTCGTCGGCCTGTTGCGCGAGACCGCCGGGCCGGGCACCGTGCCTCTGGCCTGCTTGGCGGCCGTGTCCACGGAGCCGGGGGTGGCGATAGGGGCCGTCCAGCTCTTGTCGTTTCTCGGCCATCCCTCGGCCGGGGCATGTTTGGTGTCGGCCGCGTCGAGCGAGGATCGCAACGTGCGGCTCGCGGCATTGAGGGCCCTCGTCGACGTCCCTGCCACGGATCGGATGGACGAGCTCGAGGCCCTGCTCGAAGACGCCCTCGCCGAGGATTCGCCGACAGAGGCCAGCCTCGCGGTGGCCGCGGTGGGCCGTGCCGGCACGCAGCGTGCCGTGACCTTGCTTTCGCCCCTTCTCGAGTCGGAGTCGGAGCCCGTCCGCGCGAGCGCTGCCGTCACCCTCTACCACCTGGGCCGCGACGAGACCAGACCACAGGTCGAGGAGGTGTTCGAGAACAAGACGGGCCCCTGGGAGATCTATGCGTTCTTCGAGTGGAGGCTTCTGGCCTCGCACCCGGACGAGCGGACCCTCCCGCTTCTCGATAGGGCCGTGGTCGAAGGCAACCCGAGCCTGCGAGACAAGGTGCTCGAGGCCATGGTGGACCGGCAGAGCCCCGAGGCCATCTTCATGATGCAGTCCTCGAGGGTCGGACGGACCGGGGCGACGACCCTCGAGGCACACGGCGTGGCCGAGGGCAAGGTCTCGTTCGTGGCGTCCCAGGTCCTGGACGGCATGCAAAGAGACGGCGACGCGAAGGGACGTACGGAGCTCCTCGGCCGGCTCCTGGCCTCCGGCGACGACTACCTGGGCGCCGTGGCGCTCAGGCACATGCGTATCTCGGACCAGCCATGGGCCGGGCAGATGGCCCGCGAGGTCATGACAGGCGCAGCGGATCCGTGGTTCAGGCTCGAGGCGGTCCGTTGCCTGTACACCCTCTGTCTGGCCTCGTCTTGAAAACAGCGGGCGCATGGCCGATAACAACGTGAGCGAATACCGAAGAGGAGCTAGAGATGACCTCCACCCAGCACGCCGCACTGGTGTCCGTGGCCCTGATCCTCTGCGCGAACGCCGCCACCGGAGAACAGGGCAAGCGCCCGCTCACGGTCACAGATCTGTGGAAGATGGCGCGCGTGTCGGATCCCGACCTGTCGCCGGACGGAAAGCTCGTGGCCTTCACCGTGTCCTGGTACAGCATGACGAAGAACAGGGGATGGTCGCGCATCTACGTGGACAGCGTGGACGCCGACGCCCAGGCCAGGGTGTTCACGAACCCACAGGACGCGAAGGACTGGTCCGCCCGGTTCAGCCCGGACGGAGGATCGCTGGCCTTCCTCTCCACGCGCAGCGGCCTGCCCCAGATATGGGTCATCCCGCTCGACGGCGGCGAGGCGCGCATGGTCACCAACTGGCCCACGGGCGTCTCGTCCTTCGCATGGAGCCCCGACTCGACCCGCTTCGCCTTCTCGTCGGAGGTCTGGCCAGCGTGCGGGGCGGATGAAGCCTGCCTCGCGAGCAAGGCGGAGGAGGCCGAAGGGCCGGTGCAGGCCAAGATCATCGACGACCTGCTCTTCCGGGTCTGGAACTCCTGGCACGTGGGCGTGCGCGGGCACGTGTTCGTCACGAGCGAAAGCGGCGAGGGCAAGGTCATCGATCTCACCCCGTTCGATCACGACGTCCCGCCGGTGGACCTGGGATCTTCGCACGACTTCGTCTGGAGCCCGGACGGGACGCAGATCGCCTTCGTCATGAACGAGACCGCGACGCCAGCGTACAACACGCAAAACGACGTGTTCCTGATCCCGGCCTCGGGCGGCGAGCGCAAGCGCGTGAGCCCAGGCGACGGAGCCGACGCGGCCCCTCTTTTCTCGCCCGACGGCAAGACCCTCGCCTATCTGTCCATGGAGCGGCCCGGCTTCGAGGCGGACACGCGCAGGCTCGCGCTCTACGACCTCGCCACGGGCGAGACCCGCTTCCCCGCTCCCGGACTCGATCTGTCCATCGACGACTTCCGGTGGTCGCCCGACGGCAAGTCCATCTTCTTCTGGGCCCCCGAGGAGGGGCGCTACCCGCTGTCCAGGATGGACGTGGCAGATGGCAAGGTCACCGAGCTCATAGGCCCCCACACGAACACGGACGCCATGCCCACTTTCGACGGCAAGAGCCTCGTGTTCGCCCAGGAGGCGGTGAACAGGCCAGCGGATCTGTTCCGGCTCGACATTGGCAAGAAGAAGACGGACCCGGTGCGCCTCACCTGGTTCAACGCGAGCCTCGTGGCCGAGCTCGAGATGAACGATGTGCAGGACTTCTGGTTCGAGGGTGCCAAGGGCGACAGGGTGCACGGGCAGCTGCTCGTGCCTCCCGGGTTCGACCCGGGCGCGAAGTACCCGGCCGTCTTCCTCCTTCACGGCGGGCCCCAGGGCATGTGGGCGGACAGCTTCCACTACAGGTGGAATGCGCAGATGTTCGCCGCGCCGGGTTGGGTCGTGGTCATGATAGACTTCCACGGGTCGAGCGGCTACGGCCAGGCCTTCTGCGACGACGTGACCCAGCACTGGGGCGACTGGCCCTACGAGGACATCATGAAGGGAGTGGACCACGTGACGGCCACCTACCCGTTCGTCGACGGCGACAGGCTGGGCGGGGCGGGCGCATCCTACGGCGGGTACATGGCCAACTGGATCGTCACGCACACGGACCGGTTCAATGCCATGGTGTCTCACGCGGGCGTCTACGACCTGCGCTCCATGTACGGCAGCACAGAGGAGCTGTGGTTCCCCGAGTGGGAGTACGACGGAACCCCCTGGGAGAACCCGGAGATGTACGAGAAGTTCTCCCCGAGCTTCTTCATCGAGAACGCCAAGACGCCCACGCTGGTCTCGCACGGGGCTGGCGACTTCAGGGTGCCCGTGAGCCAGGGGTTGCAGATGTACACGTCGCTCAAGCGCCTCGACGTTCCATCCAGGCTCATCGTCTTCCCCGACGAGGACCACTTCGTGAGCAAGCCCCAGAACGCGCGTCTGTGGTGGACCGAGGTCATCGCCTGGCTCGGCACGTACATGTAGGACGGCCCATCCGAGGCGCCATTTCGGCCGCACCGTGCAGCCGTCGTCGTCCTGGCACGTGCTTCTAGCGCACCGGTATCTCCGGCACACCCGCCCGGGCGAAGCTGCGGTCGGCAAATCCCACCACGCCCACCATCGCCGACAGCGACCCGAAGATCAGAAATAGCCAGGGCACCGGCAGAAGCTCGGCCACGAGCCCCACCATGGCCGCACCGAGGGCGGAGAACCCGACGATGCACACGTTGACGATCGAGAACACCCGGCCCCACAGCTCCCTCGGGACCAGCGCCTGTACCAGGGTGGTCCTGGGAACCAGGATGAGCGGGATCACGACCGAGTGAAGGCCCATGAAAAGGAGCGCCACGGGCACCGTGCGTATGAAGAAAAAGGGCGTGAACGTGAGCCCGTCGAGGATGATCCCCACGAGCACGAGAGTCCCGGCCCTGAACCTGCGCGAGAGCACGTGGGCCAAAGCCACGCCGGGCAGCATCCCTCCCGCGTACACGGCCTGCAACCAGGCATAGGTCTCGGGCCTGCCGTCGAGCACCTCGCGCACGTACACGGGCGTGCCCACGAAGGCCAGACCCATGAGCAGGAGGTTGTAGGTGGCCGTGATCCACGCGAGACCCCTGAGACGCGGGTCGGTGAACACGTGTCGCAGACCCTGTGCGGCCCGGCTCCAGGCGCCCGACCCTGGCCCCGACCGAGGCCGGACACGTCCCACCGTCGAGGGCAGAAGCAGGATGAACAGCATCGAGAGCACGAACGTCGCCGAGTCGAACGAGAACAGCCAGGTGATGCCCATGACCGGGATGAGGAGCCCGGCGAGGAGCGGGCCGACGAACATGGCGAGCTGCCAGGAGGTCTGGATCAGGCCGTTGGCCAGGGTGAGACGGCCCTCGGCCGCGATGTCGGGGATGAGTGCGTCGCGGGCCGGGTTGAACAGTGTGGACACGCAGGCCACGAGGAAGGTCACGATCCCGAGCACCAGGGCGCCCTGCCCGCCTTCGAGCCTGCCGGCCCAGGCCATGAGGGGGATGACCATGACGAGCGAGGCCCTTGTCAGGTCCGCGACGACCATGGTCGTCCTGCGGTTGTACCGGTCCGCCACGACCCCTGCCACAAGGCCCAGAACGAGCGTGGGAAGGTACGCGCTCATGGCCGCGAGCCCCGTGACGGCCTTCGACCCCGTCAGGTCGAGCATCATCCACATGAGCGCGATCATGTACACCGAGTCCCCGGCCTGGCTGAGCACCTGGCCGGCCCACAGCAGGGCCACCTCCCGGCCCACCCAGATCCGGTCGGCCAGGGTCGGACCCTGGCCCTCGTTTTTACCCGGGACCATCATCGATCTCGCATGCAAACTATGATAAACATTGTCTGGTTGCAACGCGGGGGCGACGGCCCCACCAGACAAGAGACAAGGAGAGGCACATGGTTCTCGGATTTGTCAAGCGCGGCGTACAGGAGATGATGATCGCCCGTGCGGACGAGGCGAAGAACTTCATCATCTACAAGCACCAGGACGAGACGGTTCCGTTCGGGTCTCAGCTCACGGTGGATGCGGACGAGGTGGCCGTGTTCTTCCGAAACGGCCAGGTCCACGCCATCATGCCACCCGGCCGTCACACCATGCAATCGGCCAACCTGCCGTTTTTGTCCAATCTGGTGGACAGCTTCACGGGCGGCAACGTGTTCAAGGCCGAGATCTTCTTCGTGTCCACCCGCGAGATCCCCAACATCAAGTTCGGCGGCAAGATCGGCGCGGTGGAGGATCCCAAGAGCGGCGTGCCCGTGGTCACCATGGTGCACGGCACGTTCTCCATCCGCGTGGTCGACCCGCAGAAGCTCATCGTGGGGCTGGCCGGCATGCAGAAGGGGGACAACGAGAGCTTCCTGTCGTGGTTCCGCGAGCAGACCCTCAAGGTCATCCGCGACCGGATCGCCGAGCTGCTCGTCAAGCAGAAGTGGCCGCTTCTGGACGTCACCTCGGGCGCCTACACCGAGGAGATCGAGCAGCAGGTCATCGAGGGAGTTCGCCCGCACATCGAGAGCTACGGCGTGCAGGTGGTCCGCTCCGGAAACTTCGTCATCAACATCTCCGACGACGACCGTGACAACCTCAAGAAGCTGTACACCGACGCGGCCTACGTGCGCATGGCCGGCGGCATGCAGGGCTTCCAGCAGTTCGCAGCGGGCAAGGCCATGATGGGCGCCGGAGAGGGCATGAGCCGGGGCGGCGGCGGAGAGGGCGGCGGCGGCAACGCCATGCTCGGCGGCGCGGCCCTGGGCGTCGGCTTCGGCATGGCGGGCATGTTCCAGCAGCAGGCCATGAACCCCTACCAGCAGGGCCCGCAGGGGCCCATGGGCGGCTTCCAGCAAGGTGCTCCCCAGGCAGGTGGCCTGGGCGTGGCCGGCCAGATGCAGCCCGCCACGGCAATGCCGGGCGGGCCCGGCGGACAGGGCACCAGCGGCGCGGGCGTCAAGTGCCCGTCCTGCGGCGCCGTGGTGATCCCGGGCAAGTTCTGCGCCGAGTGCGGAAAGCCCATGGTCGCGGCCAAGCGCTTCTGCCCCAACTGCGGCCAGGAGACCGCCGGCAAGTTCTGCGCGGGCTGCGGCACCAAGGTGCCTGAATAGCCGATACCACCGAAGACGTCCTCGACCTCGTCGTTCCCGACGGCCAAAAAGGCCAGCGGATAGACAGGGTCGCGGCCTCGCTGGCCCAAGACAGGCTCACTCGCACCCAGGTCAAGGCGCTCATCGACGACGGCGAGCTGCTGCTCGACGGACAGCAGACGCGGCCCGCGGCCAGGGTTTGTCCGGGCCAGGCCATCACCATCTTCATCCCGCCCTCGCCTCCGTCGCGCGTGGTGGCCCAGGACATCCCCATCGACATCGTCCACGAGGACGATCACATCATCGTGGTCGACAAGCCTGCCGGGATGGTGGTGCACCCGGCCGCGGGCAACCACGACGGCACACTGGTCAACGCCCTCATGTTCCACCGCGGGATCCAGTGCGGCGAGCCGGGCCGGCCCGGCATCGTCCACCGCCTGGACAAGGACACGTCCGGTCTTCTGATCGTGGCACGGACCGAGGAGGCCCTGCGCAAGCTCTCGGCCATGATCGCGGCCAGGCATGTGACGCGCGAGTACCTTGCCCTCGTGTGCGGCGCCCCACCGGCCGAGGGCACCATCGAAACGCCCTACGGCAGGCACCCGAAGGACCGCAAGCGCTTCACCTCGCGCCTGGACGGCGAGCCTCGCGCCCTGACCCGCTACAGGCTCGTCAGACGCTTCGCGGATCAGGCCTCCGAGGTGCGCTGCGTGCTGGGCACCGGGCGCACCCACCAGATCCGCGTCCACATGTCCGAATCCGGCTTTCCCATCATCGGCGATCCGGTCTACGGCAGGTTGCCGCGCAAGGGCCCGCTGCGCACGATCTGCGAGAAGGCATCGCGGACCATGCTCCACGCCACGCACCTGGAGCTCTCCCACCCATCCACCGGGTCGTGGCTGTCGTTCACGAAAGAGCCGCCCGCCGACTTCATGGCCATCGCGAGCATGCTCGAGTCGCTCTGACAGGGGTCAGGGCACGTGGGCGTCGTTCTCGAGCAGGTACCGCGTCACGGGCAAGAACAGATCCAGAAACGACCGGAAGGGCTCGGCGCTGCCGGCCAGGACGGTGAGCGCGCCTGCCCGGCGCCTGTAAAGCGCGCTCCCCGCAGAGCTCCACATGTACAGCTCGTCGAGCTCGCGACCTCCCACGCCGGCCACGATGCGATCCTCCGGCCATTTCTCCTCGAGCAGGTCGAGGCCCTGATCGCAGGGCCCGGGGTGGATCCCCAGCAGCCCCCCGATGGTGGCGGGCACGTCCATCTGGCTGGCGAGCCTCCCCTCCGCGCTCTTTCGCCTGTCGAGCCCGTCGCCGGGAGGTCCCACGACCACGAAGGGCACGTCGAAGCGCAGGTTCCGACCCTGGGCGATGGCCAGGGTGTTGTCATACAGCGGGGCGTGATCCGAGGTGACCACCAGGTAGGTTCCTCTGGCTGCCTCGTGCTCCAGGTACCAGTCGAAGAACCGTCCCAGCATCTCGTCCGTGTACCGGAGAGTCTCGTGGAAGTCGCCCTTCTTGCCCCCATCGGTTGCGAACCGCCTCGTCCAGTCCGCCGGGAGATGGTACGGGTGATGCGCGGACAGGCTCGCGATCACGGCGAACAGGGGCTGGTCGGGCCTGGTCGCGACGTGCTCCTCGATCCAGTCCTCGAACCTGCCGAAGGTGTAGGCGTCCGACCATCCCCAGCCGTACCTCGGCTCGTCCACCCGCGCGTCCAGCTCGAACAGGGTCCTCATGCCCACCATTCGAAGGAACTCCCTCTTCTTCTCGAACCCGAGCCCTGCACCGTGGAAGTACGCCGTGCGGTAGCCGTGCTCCAAGAGCGTGGCCGGCAGTCCCCCGAAGCGAGGCAGGGGTTCCCGCCAGTGGACCACGTCCCAGGGCTGGGCCATCTGGCCCGAATAGAGCGCGGTGAGAGACTGGCACGTCTGCGTGCCCACGGCCTGCATGCGCCTTGCGCTGAAACCTGCCATGGCTACCCTTCGGAGCTGGGGCAACAGGGGCTCCCCGCCCGGGCTGGCCTCCATCTCCCAAAAGCCCACGCTCTCGAGCACCACCACGATCACGCTGCGCCCTCCGGGCGCCCGCCGCGGCGCGCGGGGCACGGCGCTGCACATGGGTGCCTCCTTGGCTCCGCTGGCGAAGGGCCTCTCGATACCCATCATCGCCTGCAGCGCACGAGCCTGGTTTCTGGTGACGCGATCCGTGACTTGCACGCCGCCCTTGCCAAACCCCGCAACGAGCACCCACAGGGTGGGCATCCTGACCTCGTTGCGCAGCCGCTCTTTGGCAAGGTCCGGACGCGCGTGCATCACTGCGACGAACGCCACGCAGGCGCCAAGCACGGCGACGAGCGCCGACCGGCCTGCCATGCCTGTCTGGCGCCTGGGCCTTTGCCAGAGCACGTGTGCCAGGCCTGCCAGAAGCCCGCTGACCACGACCAGCTCGATCGAGACCCACAGGGGCGGCGCCTGGCTCACGATGGAGTCCTTCATGTGAGGCGCCTGGGCGATGTACCCCCAGATCTCGGGCCCCGGGATCTTTGCCAGGATGGCCTCGTAGTGATCCGCGAACAGGTTGGCGAACACGGCGCACACGACCAGCGGGAACGACCAGAACCTCGACCTGCGCGTGAGAAGCACGAGAAAGCCCAGGCCGGTGCCGGCCAAGAGATGGCCCGGCAGCCTGAGAAACGAGCCTGCCAGGGACACAGGATCCGGTCCTGCCGTGCCGAACGCGGCCAGCACCACGACTCTCAGGGTGCAAAGCACGAGCGCGTATCCCAAGGCCCATATCGCCACGGACGCGAGATCCATCCTGCGCTTCGTCGTATCCGCCGATGTCACCGAAAGACCCGTTGCCATGGCATTGGCACGGATCCATATCAGCCGTTGTCGTGTCTGTCGACGGTCAGAAGGTCTTCGAGACGCTGAGGCTGAACTGCCTGCCGGAATGACCGCTGAGCACGGTGATGTTCCCCTGCTTGAAGATGATGGGCAGATCCAGGATGTTGTGCGCCTTGAACCCTATCCCGAAGCCGTGAGCGAGCTTCTGCCTGTAGACCAGATCGACCTGATGGAAGGGTTGCTCGTAGACGTCGGGCAACCCGAGTGCGCCCACGTCGGAGATCCTGGGCCCGAACACGTTGTAGAGAAGGACCACGGTCGTCCCGATGTCCACGTTGTCATAGCCGAGCTGCACGTTGAACACCCAGGGCGACTGCCCCTGCAGGGGCCTCTTGTTGGACGTCTGGATGTCGCCCTCGGTGTCACCGAGCTGGATCCTGGAGAAGACCAGCGTCGCATTGAAGGCGATGTAGAGATCGGCAAGCCGGGCGTGCATGAAGTCGAAACTCTTGCGCAGCTCCACCTCGACCCCCACGTTGTTGGCACCTTTCGCGTTCTCCCAGGTTATGGTGTGCTCCGCCGCGATCTTCACCACCTGCTCTATCGGATCCTCGAAGTTCTTGTAGAAGACGGCCACCGAGAGACCCTCTCCGGGGGCGAAGTACCACTCCCACCTGAGATCCACGTTCGTGATGATGGCCCGCATCAGGTCCGGGTTGCCGAACACCTGCCGACCTCCTGTCACGTCGTTGAAGGTCGCCGGAGACAGCTCGCGAAAATCGGGCCGCGATACGGTCCGCGAGAAGCCGATCCTGAGCTGGTGTCCCTTGGGAAGGACCCAGGTGAGGGCCGCCGCAGGGAGCCAGTCGTGGGTGACGAGGCTCGCCGAGATCACCTCTCCCTCGGGGTTGAACAGCTCGAAGGTCTCGACGTTCTGGTCCGAGTGCTCGAACCGGACGCCTCCGAGCAGCCGGAGTCCCGCTCCCAGGGGCAGGTCGACCATCGTGTATCCTGCCAGGAGCATCTGACCTGCGGTGTAGTTGTCGGTCTTCCTCGTGTACTCCATCAGGTAGAAGTCGGTCGTGATGTTCTCGGGACTGAAGATCTCTTCGGGGGGTAATGAGCGCAGGGCGGCGCTCATCCCGTC
>JBFYZU010000147.1:0-3461 GCA_041309365.1 Myxococcota bacterium | reverse complement strand
AGGGCTTCGTGGTGGACCGGGTCGCGTACGTGTAGGCCATGTGGCCCGTGGTGTGCGTGTCCCACAGGTTCTTGGCCCACCCGCCGACGCTCGGGGAAGGAGAGCCTCCCGCTGGTTGGCCGTACTGGTCCCCGAGGGCCGCGGTGGAGGCTTTCCAGAAGGCGTCGAGATCGTTCTCGTCGATGATCCCGCTCTCTCCCAGGTCGTAGCAGTATGCGAGGACGACCTCGGCGCTGTTGAGGGCGCGCATGTCCTCGCAAGCGTCATCCGTGAATGCCATCGTGAAGATCTGCTCCAGGGAGTCCGGAACCACGATCATCACGGGCACCCCGTCGAGCTCCTGCGTGTCGTACAGGTTGTCGAAGCCGGACTTCTTCACGGCCTTTTCCATCCTGGCGTTGCTCATCGTGTCGTCGAGCACGTCGAGGGCATCGAGCCAGCTGGCCACGCTCTTCTCGAGGGCGGAGCTGTAGGTCTCGGCAGGCGGCACGTAAGGGGTCTCGTCAGGTGGTAGAGGAGTGTAGCCGTCATCCCCGCCGCCCCCGCCTCCATCGTGTTTTTCGTCACCGGCCTTCCTGATGAGCGAGACGAGGTCGACGAGCAGGAACACGGCATGTGCACCGGCGTCGTCGTCCAGCATCCGGAAGTTGTACCGGAGATCCAGCCTCACGCCCTTGTCTCCGAAGTTGAGCCTCAGGCCTCCGAAGGCCGTTGTCTCGTCGCCCAAGAGAGAATTCAGGCTCACCCGGTGCTTGGCCGCGATGAAGTCGAACTGCAGGCCGCCATAGAGGCCGATTCGCCAGAAGCTCACGCCGACCTCCACGGGCCAGCGGAAGCCGACGCCTGCAGGCACCCTGAAGGAAGTGTCGCCGTCGCCTTTCACCTTGAGCCGGTTCAGAAAGAGGCCAGCGCCCGTGGTGAGGTGCACGTACCTGAAGTCGAGCACGATCCCGAAGTTGCCTCCGATGTGAAACCAGCTCAGGTCCTTGCCGAAGATCCCTTCGATCTGGAGCATGTCGTAGCGCAGGCCCAGAAACTTCTTGGCCCAGATGGTGCCCGTGAGATCCAGGGCGAACCCCCCCATGTCCGCCTTGCCGCTCCCGGTCTTCTCGAGCATGTGGGCGTAGCTGCCGCCGAACCAGGCGCTCAGCACGCCATCGGTGCGGGCGTGCGCTTCACCACACAGAAGGCAGATCGAGAGGGTGAGCAGGATCAAGGCAGTCTTGGAACATCGGGATATCTCGGTCATCGTGGGTCTCCTTGAGGTTGACCTTTTTACATATCATCTCGGCCAGATCGGAGTACAGAGAAATTCGTTATGTAAGAACTGATACATAAATACTGGATTTCGCACGGTCCGATTCCAGGCTCGAGTCGCCTGATCTCGTTGACGGAACAGCCGAACCTCGTCACAATGGAGAGCATCCGTCGAAGAGGCCGCATGACCAGCAACCGGACGCTCGTTCTTGCCATGATGCGCTTCGGGCGAGATCTGCACCGGACGGCTCCGGGATTGCAGCTGTATGTGCTGTGCAAGATCGAGGAGGAGAAGATGATCCACACGAGGTTCGTCGTCCCGTTCGTCCTGGGAGTCGCTGTCGCGGCGCTCGCGGGCGGGTGCTGCAACTGCAGCGACATGGCCAAGACCACGGCTTCGCGCGAGGGGTTCATCAAGTCCTACAATGACAGCGCCCCTTCCGACTGCGAGCTCGCGAGCGTGTCATCCGATCTCAAGGACGTCACGCTGACCTGCACGGAGCAGAGGATGATGGACATCGAGGCCATGGTGGTCGCGGCCTGCATGGGCTACGAGATGGTGGGCTTCGAGAAGATCACCATCGTGGGCAAGGACGGTTCGTCCGTGTGCGACATCACCTCGGGCTGCTCGTGCAGCGCACAGTAGGGCCGCATTCGCCATGGTCCGCGGGGACGATCCGGGATGCCCGTGGCACGAGGGGCGAGGCTCTCAGTTCTTCAGCTTGCGGATGATCTTTCGGAACGGGTTCGGGGACTTCTTCCTGGGTTGCTTCTTCGTGCCGTCAGCGCTCTGGGAATCGGCCTCGTCCTGGGACGTCGCGGCCTGTGCCGAAGGCGGGGATTTCGTGAGCACGATACGCACCTGCTGGTCGCCGCTGGGGATCACCTTGAAGCTCGATGTCTCGTAACCTTCGGCCTCTACCGAGAACGTCACAGGATCTTCCCCCATGGGGATCTCGAAAGGCTCGCCCGGCAGCAGGGTGCCATCGAGGAGTATCCCCGAGTCGGGTGGCAGGCCCCTGGGCGTGATGGTCACCATCTCTGGCTCGTCGCAGCTCTTGACCGCGATGGCGATGACCGCGATCCCCAGGACCGCCACGAGGAGCACGAGCGATGCACTGCCAACGACTGCCGGGAAAACCCATGCCGGTGGCCTGCGAGAAGGGGCAGCCGGGCCCTCGACGACGGACACCTCCGTGAGGCTCCGTGCCGGCTCTCCGGGATCCATGCACTCGATGGCCCTGGCGAGTGCTTCGGCCGTGGCGTACCGGTCCTCGCGGTCCTTGCTCATGGCCTTCCGGAGGATCGAAGCGAGCGCCTCGCCCATGTCGGGTCGAAGCGAACAGGGGTCTTTCACCTCGTCCGACACGATCCGCACCACGACTTCGTTGTGGGTGGATCCCTCGAAGGGGCGGCGGCCCGTCAGCATCTCGTAGAGGATGACCCCGGCAGAGTAGACATCCGAGCGGACGTCGAGCTCCTGGTTGCCCATGACCTGCTCGGGGGACATGTAGTACGGTGTCCCCATCACGGTTCCCGTGCGCGTGAGCTGCAGATCCTCCTCTCCCGTGCCGCTGAGCTTGGAGATGCCGAAGTCCAGCAACCGGGCCACCTGGCCCTGGCCCTTGCCCCGGTCGAGAAACACGTTGTCGGGCTTGAGGTCGCGGTGGATGATGCCCCTCGCGTGCGCCTCGGCGAGCCCGCTCATGAGCTGGGACATGATCTCGAGGCACTCCTTCACCGGAAGAGCCCCCTCGCGCTCCAGAAGCTGCGCCAGGCTCTCGCCTTCCAGGAGCTCCATCACGATGAAGGGCTGCCCGCCGTCGGTCAGGCCGAAGTCCATCACCTCGATGATGTTGGCGTGGTGAAGCGATGCGGTGATCCGCGCCTCCCTTCGGAACCGCTCCCTGAGCTCCCCATCGTCCACGAGTTCCTTCTCGAGGACCTTGATGGCCACCCGCTTGTCGAGCTCCACGTGGCGGGCCTCGTACACCTGGCCCATGCCACCCTCACCCAGGAGCCTGACGACGTCGTAGCGGTCTGCCAGCCTCTGTCCGGTCAGGTCCATTCGCCCGACCCTGCTGTCACTTCTTGCAAGAGAGCTCGGCTGTGCCCATGGATGCCTTGGCCGCCTGGAAGGTCATCTTCACGTTGGGTGGCGGGGAAGGGAAGGGCAGGTCCACGTCCCACTGCATGAGGAATGC
>JBFYZU010000146.1:0-12362 GCA_041309365.1 Myxococcota bacterium | reverse complement strand
CGGGGCCCATTGAAGCGACCGGTGTCGCGAGGCGTCAAGCGCGAGCTTCACAGCGTGAACTGGACGCCGGCGCCTCCCCCCGTGATCCTGCCCAGGTGCATCACCGGGGCCAGAAGCAGTTGCCAGGTCCTGGGGTCATCCCCGTGGTATCTCCTGTGGACCAGGTCGGCGAGCAGGTTGACGGATCGCGACATGAGCCTCGCGAACCCCGAACGCCACGACAGCGAGTACTGCACCTCGGCTCGCTCGAAGCACTGCATGGCGCCCTGCGGCTCGAGCGGGCTGCAGCCCGACGTCGAGGCCGAGACGAGCATGAAACCCGCCATCACGGCCATGTTGGCCCTCAGGGCGTAGGAAACGGCCGAGGCGCTCGAGGCCACGTCGAGACCATCGCCCAAAGGCGGCGCCTCGGACGCGGCCCACTCGAAGGCCAGCCACCCGGCGAGCCCCATGGCTGGGTACGGCGCGAAGCGGTCCCTGTCCGCCGTCCACACGAAGATCCCGTTGACCACCCAGCCCACGATGAGACCCATCCTCAGGCCCCAGATCGCGGCCTGCCCCATGGACCGTCCGATGTCCGCATCGAGAAGCAGGGTCGATACACCGCTCATCGTTCCTTCGTCCTGGGCGGCCCGCGCCGTTGCCGGCCACAAAGCCGCGGCCATGGCCGACGCGAGAAGCACGGATCGCAGGACCTTCATCGAGGATACACATAATGAAGCACGCCGTCGTGTCGAGGGGTGGCGCGAGCCGTGGACGGTCGCGCCCGGGGACCGTCAGATGATGACCACCGAGCAGGTATGGGTCCCGGGGTCGCAGTGATCCGAGCAGCAGTCCTCGTCCGTAGTGCAGGGGCCTCCCAGGGGAATGCAGGTCGTGTCGGGCGGGAAGCACTGCCCGTCGATGCAGTTGTACTCGCAGCAGTCCAGGTCCGTCGTGCAGAAACCATCCAGGGGCACGCAGGTGACGTCGCCCGGGCAGCAAACCAGGGCGCCCTCGGTATCGGGCGAGCACAGGCCGCAGCAGCACTCGTCGGCGAAGGCACATGGATCCCCGTTGGGAAGGCAGGTGTCCGAGGCGAAGCAGCGCGACACGCCCGCGATGGTGGGCAGACACAGCTCGTGCCCGCCGCAGCAGTTGTTGGCGGAGCCCGACCAGCACAGCTCGCCGGCGGGCAGGCATCCACCGGGCCGCTCGCAGCGCAGCACGCCGTCGCTTTCGTCCAGGGTGCAGGAGCCGGAGCAGCAGTCCGAGTCATCGTCGCAGATCTCGAGGAACGAGCGACACCCGCTCAGGTACTGGCAGGTCAGTATGCCCGTGCCCGAGTCCGCGCAGGCTCCCGAGCAGCACTCGCGGTAACCCTCGCATGGCTCGCCCACCACCGTACAGTTCGCCAGGATCGCACAGTAGCCCCCCTCGCAGAGCATGGCGCAGCAGTCGTCGTCCTCGAGACACACCTCGCCGCCTGCGCGGCACAGGTAGCTCGCGGCGCAGCGCGAGATGCTGTCCGCACCCGCCTCGCAGTTTCGCGAGCAGCAGTTGGCCGAGTCACCGCAGACCTCGCCCTCGGCCAGGCACACGGGGGGCGGGTCCTGGCACGTGGTGTCGCACAGGTTGGAGCAGCACTGGACGCTGTCCGTGCAGTCGTCGCCGATGACCAGGCACGTGCCCGTGTCCGAGCACTCGCCCGAGACGCACGACAGCGAGCAGCAGTCGGCGGCCACCTCGCAGGCCGTACCTGCCGTAGAGCACCCGCCGATGAGCTGGCAGCGTCGTACGCCGTCCGGCTCGGTCTCGCATGCCCCGGAGCAGCAGTCCGCGCCCGAGTCGCACTCCACCCCGGGGCCCTCGCAGGTGCCCGTGACAGTGGAGCAGAACCCGAGGTAGCAGAACCCGGTGCAGCACTCGGGGTCGATGGTGCAGGCCTCACCGATGCCCACACAGTCATCGTAGATCTCCACGGTGGGATCCACGATCCAGTCCAGCGGCGAATCTGGCAGCGAATCCGTGGTCACCTGGTCGCCAGGAACGTCCGTTGTGGCGTCTTCTCCTGTGACCGAGGAGCTGGAGCCGCACCCGGCCCACGGGAGAATGCCCATGGCGGCAAACAGAAAGGATATTGTTCGAACCGATGTCCTCATGCTTCACCTCTCGAGGTTTTCAAGGTGTTCTAGCGTCCAGGCCAGAGAATGGTTACAAGAGGACAGGAGATAATTATTGACAGGAAAGGTGATGATACCTCAGGGGGAGATCAGGACCACGGCGTTTCTCCCCCCGAACCCGTCGTCCGTGTAGGAAGGCGCTCCAAACGGAGCCTTTGTCTGGCCATCCACCAGGCAGGTGACCTCGTGACGGCCCACCGGAAGGCTCACGGTCACGGTCCACATCCCATCGCTGTCGGGTCCATCCAGAGGTATCGATGACTTCCAGCCGTCGTGCGAACCGGTCAGCGTCACCGACGAGGCGTCCGGCGCGTGCAGGGTCACCGTCACCCGCTCCCCGTCCACGAGAATGCCTTCCTCGCCTCGAGGCAAGGACACGGGGCCATCGGTCTTGCGCCACTTCCACGAGAACTCGAAAAGGAGCATGACCACGTGGCGCTCGTACTCGGTGCCATCCGGCAAGTCGCGAAGATCGTCCAGCCGCTCGTACCCGTACCTGAGAGACGTGCCGAGAAAAGAGGTCCAGTCGACGCCGAACCAGAGAGTCAGGTCGCTGGCCAGACCCACCCCCTCTTCGAGCCTCACGCCCGATGGGCAATAGGAGACACCGCCCGCGATCCTGCGGTGCTCGAAGGACACGAGAAGCTCTGCCCCGATCGAGTCGAGCTGCATGTAGTCCTGCGTTCCGCGGATGCGCCCGGCCCACACACCGAGACCCAGCTCGAGGACACCGCCCAAAAGCCTTGCACGCCAGGCGAGGTCGATCACCTGCTCGGTCTCCGAGTCGTGGTCCATTCCCACGAGGATCCTGTGCGACAGCGCGTAACCGAGGCTCAGGACGTGAGCCTCACCGTGCAGCGACAGCTCGATGAAAGCGCCCGGCTGATGGTACCTCTGTTCCGGTAAAAAGGAGTGGCGGTTGTAGCCATAGGCCGCGCCGAGCTGCACCGAGAACGGCTCCACGGGCCTGAGCCTGAGCCACATGTCCGTGCCGGGCGCAAGCAGGCTCTCGGTGTCGAAGAACTGCTCGAAGACGAGCACGTGATCGAAGCCCAGAGTGAGCCATGTCACCGGTCGCACCCAGCCTTCCATGGAGGCCGTCAGGCCGGCCAATCCAGCCTCGCGAGGCTCCTCCTCGACGACCCAGCGGCCCGGAGACGGAACCGGAGTCGGGCTGGCGAGGAGCGCGTTGTTGGAGTCGTAGCCCAGCCCCACGGACGTCCCTACCTCAAGCAATGCCGAGGATGCCTGCGCCGAGCACGGTGCCAACACGGCCAGGACGATCAGGGCACCGAGGGCGCGGAAATGGGCACCGGGTCTCACGGCGCCGGATCCTAGCACGCATCAGGAAGCCGAGAGCAGAGAATTCTCCGGAAGCGCCACCTGGTATCAGAGGACGTAGCGGACGCTGTCGATGCCGCCGAACCCGTCGTCCACCTGCACGTCCGCGCCGGGATCGGAAACCCATCTCTCCCCGTCCACCAGGATCCGGTAGCTGTAGCGGCCGGGCGCCACATCGAGAGTGACCGTCCACAGTCCATCGCCGTCCGCATCCGTGAGTGCCAGGCCGTCCTCCTGCCACCCGTTGAAGTCACCCACGAGCCTCACATGGGTGGCCGGTCCTGGCCTCAGAGTGATGACCAGGGCACGGTCCGACGTGCCCGCTTCATCCCTCTCGACGAGCGCTCCACTGGCCTCTTCGGGGCTGGAGGCGACCCCATCGGTCCTGGCCTCGTGCGCACCGAGCCAGTAGACGAAGAAGACGGCGATTCCCAGGCCGGCCGCGACCGAGAACCCCGTTGCGAGCCTGTAGGTCAGCGTCCTGGGCCTGAACAGGAACGCCTGCAGCCTGCTGGGCCTGGGTGCGCTGCGCACTGCCTGCATGATGGCAGGTGCCAGACCTGCGGGCGGATCTGCCATGGCCGCGCGCGAGAGCAGCATTGACTGTGCTTCGAGCGCTCGGGCCTCCCGCCCCAGGGCAGGATCGTCTTCGCACATCCGGTGAAAGAGCGTGGCCTGCTCGGGCGTGAGGTCTTTTTCCACGTACGACCTCAGGAGTTCTTCTTTGCGTGTCTCTTTATGCCAGCTCATGTCTCGTCGTCCTCGATCCCTGCGATCGTGGAAGGCACGTACCCCATCTTCTGCATGTCGCCGGCCAGCCTGCGCCTGGCCCTCATCACTCTTATCTTGAGCAGGCCCACGGTCAACCCCGTGACCCTGGCCATGGTCCTGTAGTCCATGCTCTCCACGTCCTTGAGAAGGAGCGGCTCGCGGTACATGGCCGGCAGCTCGCGTGCCAGCGCCAGGGCCAGCTCGCACAGCCTGCGATCGTCGATCCGCTCCTCGATCGGATCTCTCGTCACGCAATCCTCGCTCCCGTTCTCGACGGCGACCGCGAGCCGGCCCGGGGCCGTCCGCTTGAGGTGATCCCTGCACAGGTTCAGGGCGATGCGGTAGAGCCACGTCGAGAACCTGAAGCTCGGATCGTAGTCTGACAGGGCACGATAGGATCGCAGGAACGCCTCCTGCACGATGTCGCAGGCATCGTCCTTGCTGCCCACGTAGCGCACCACGAACGAGTGCAGCGAGGGCGAGTAGCGGGTGACGAGAGGCGAGAAGGCCTCGGGATCGCCGTCGAGGCACCTCTTGATGAGCTCGCTCTCCCGCGCCTTTTCCTCGGTGCACCCGGTGTCGATGGCCCGGTGCTCCGGGCCCGCTGGCTCGTCCAGGCTGCAGGCCCTGGCTCGGGTTTCATTTGCCATGGGGTTTTGGCGACTTGCCCTTGCCCTTGGTCTTGCCCGGCGGCGTGGGTGCCGGGGAAGGCCATTCGTCCGTCGCGGTAGACTTCTGCTTGGCGAGCCAGGCGTCGAGCCCCTTGGTGCCCTTCTTGCCGAGGATCGCGAGCACCTCATCCACTGCCGTATCGCCGTTCCCCTTCTCGGTCATCATCAACGCGACGAGGAGGGCCTTGTCCACGCTCGTCTTGTCGAGCTCGCAAGACGCGAGCCCGGCGAGCAGCCTGGCGACATCCGTCTCGGACGTACCGGCCGCCAGGAGCCCGGCCCCCAGCTGCACGCTCGCCTTGCCCTTCTTGGCCCCGCTCTTCACGAACAGGGCTGTCACCTTGACGAACCGTACGTGCATGGCCTCGAGAGCGGCCAGGATCTTGGAAGGTGCCACCTTCTTGACCAGGCCCTCCCGGATCTTTGCCTCGAAAGGCTCCACGGGAAGGCCTTCCTCGCCGAGCGAGTCGAGGAGCGCTTCGAGGTCGGCCTTCACCTCGACGAGCCTCGGGTCGTCGAGCAGCGATGCCCCTGCCTCGCCGCCTTCACCTGCCAGGGCCGGTGCTGCGACCAGGGCCAGGACAAGTACGACGAACGAGATGGTTAGCCTGCGCATCATCCTACCCCGTGATACTGTGCCTCACCGACCCCGGTTACAACCACTCGAGTCCCCCTGCGAGCGTATCCCGGCAAGGCCGGACGATCCGATAAATATTCCATATTCATGTACCCAATTCTGTTCGTGACGTTATAATACACCGTCGTCCAGGAGGACATCATGCAACCCAAGCCGATCATCGGAATAGCCATCGCCATCCTGCTCTCGATCGCCACGACGAACTGCGGGGGATCGGACAATCCGCCAGCAGACGGGCAGGACGAGGGGGACGTCCAGAACGACAACGTGGACACACCCATTGACCAGGTCGTGGATAGCACGACAGATACGGCTTCAGAGCCCGACATCGTTTCGGACACGACCGGCGAGGACACGCTGGAGGAGGACTCGGGGTGCACGAGCGATGGCGACTGCAACGACGGCATGGAATGTACCATCGACGTATGCAACGAGGACGGGACCTGCACGAGCACGCCGGACGACGGGCTCTGCGACTCTGGCCTGATCTGCGACGCCGCGCTCGGGTGCGTGCAGTGTGTCACCGATGCCGACTGCGACGACGGCGTGGACTGCACGACGGATCTGTGCGCGGATGGCAACACCTGCCTGAGTTCGCCTGACGATGGGGCCTGCACGGGCGGCCTCGTGTGCGACGAGGCCCTCGGCTGCGTGCAATGCATCGCGGACACGGGCTGCGACGACTCGGTGGACTGCACAACCGACGTCTGCGGCGAAGACGGCACGTGCACCCACGCGCCCGACGACACGGCCTGCACGGGCGGCCTCGTGTGCAGCGGCTCGCTGGGCTGCGTGCAGTGCATCGCGGACACGGACTGCGACGACCTTCTCTACTGCAACGGCACGGAGACCTGCGACGCCACGGGGTCGTGCGTGGAAGGCGCCCGTCCCTGCGACGATCACATCACCTGCACGGACGACACGTGCGACGAGGACGTGGACTCCTGCTCGACCGCAGCCAACGACTCGCGCTGCGACGACTCGCTGTACTGCAACGGCGTGGAGATCTGCGATCCGGCGACGGGAGACGTCACCACCGGTTGCGTTGCGGGCATGGACATCGTCTGCGACGACGGCGTGGACTGCACGAGCGACGCGTGCTCCGAGACGAGCCTGGGGTGCGTCTATACCCCACGGCACCTCGAGTGCGACGTGATGGCCGGCGAGATATGCGACCCGACCTACGGGTGCATCGTGGTCGAGTGCGCCGCCGACGGCGACTGCGACAACGGGCTTGCCTGCGACGGCACGGAGACCTGCGTGGGCCTGAGATGCTCGGGAGGCACGTCCATCGTCTGCGACGACGGCTACTCGTGCACGGACGACACCTGCGCCGAGCCCACGGGCAGCTGCGTCTTCACGGCCGTGCACGCCCTGTGCGACGACCACTCGGTGTGCAACGGAGACGAGACCTGCAATCCCATCGTCGGGGCCCCGGTGACCGGCTGCGAGAGCGGCACCCCGCCCACCTGCAACGATGGCATCGCATGCACCGACGACGACTGCGTGGAGGCGGCCGGCGGCTGCCAGTACGTGCCCGACGACGCGATCTGCCAGGACACCGATCTTTGCAACGGAGTGGAGACCTGCAACATCGCGGTCGGGTGCGTCGCCGGCATCCCGGCCGACTGCAGCGACGGCATCGCGTGCACGGACGACGACTGCATCCCGCTCACGGGAGCCTGCGACAACCTGCCCGTGGACAGCGCCTGCGACGACCTTCTGGTTTGCAACGGCGTTGAGACCTGCGACGCGTCCATCGGGTGCGTGACGGGGACGCCCATGGACTGCACGGACACCCTGGCCTGCACCATCGACTCGTGCCTCGAGCCGGGCACGTGCGAGCACCACCCCGACCACACCCTGTGCGGCGTGGACGAGGTGTGCGTGATACCCACCGGCTGCACGGCAGGGACCTCCTGCGCCACGGATCCCGAGTGCGACGACGGGCAGTTCTGCAACGGCGAAGAGGAGTGCGGCCCGATGGGTGTGTGTCGCGCAGGCACGCCCGTGGTGTGCGACGACACCCTGCCTTGCACCATCGACACATGCGACGAGGCGGCCGATGCGTGCGCGTTCACGCCCCGCGACCAGGACTCGGACGGATTCGGAGACTGGAGCTGCGGCGGCACTGACTGCGACGACCTGGATCCCGCCGTCAACCCGGGTGCAGCGGAGCTGTGCGACGGCATCGACAACGACTGCGACGGAGACACCGACTTCGGCCTGCTTCCCAACGGCTCTCTATGCAGCTCGAGCGCAGCATGCTGCTCCGGCCTGTGCGCGGGCGGCATCTGCACCGTGGGCTGGGGCCTGTGCGAGGGCCTCGGCGAGGTCTGCGCCACGAGCGCGGACTGCTGCTCGGGTCACTGCGAGCCCGGCGTGGGCGGGGCCTTCACCTGCGTCGCGGGCGACGCCTGCACCTTGCTCGGGGCTCTTTGCGACATCAGCGCCGAGTGCTGCTCATCGTTCTGCCAGGCAGGCGTGTGCGCCCTGGGGTCCTGCCTGACCGTGGGCACCACCTGCACGGCCTCCGAGGAGTGCTGCTCGGACGACTGCGACACCGTCTGCGAGGATGCCGGCGTGTCCTGCTCGACCGAGGGCGAGCTCTGCACGAGCGACGGCAACTGCTGCTCCGGCTACTGCGAGCCATCCTCGGGCCGCTGCATGCAGTACACCATCTGCAGCCCCTCGGGCTCCATCTGCCTAGACCACTCCGATTGCTGCACCGGGTACTGCGAGTACGAATCGCCAGGGGACGACTCGGGCACCTGCCTGTTCCTCGGGTCCTGCACCGTCGTGGGCATGCCCTGCACGGGGGGGGGAGAGTGCTGCTCGAGCGCCTGCGTGGACCCGGGCTTCGGCTACACGATCTGCGTGTACCTCAGCGGGTGCCGGCCCTACGGCGAGATCTGCAACACGGCATCGGATTGCTGCTCGGGCCTGTGCAACCCCGACGGACCGATCCTGCGCTGCGACAACCCGCCGGCCTGCCAGCCCGACGGCGAGATGTGCGGCACGGGTGCCACGAACAACTGCTGCAACGGCAAGAGCGACGGGTGCCGGCCCACGGTGGTAGGCGTGTGGCGCTGCTTCGGCACGCCCGTGGGGAGCTGCTTCATCGACGGGGCCCCCTGCAGCTTCTCCGAGGAGTGCTGCTGCGGCCTGTGCGCAGATGACGGGGCGGGCAACATGGTCTGCTGCCCGGGCGGCGCCACCTGCGTCGTGGACGGCGATCCGTGCACAGCGGACGTGGACTGCTGCAGCGGCTACTGCAACATGGTGACCGGGCTGTGCGGCGCGGACGAGGACCCCTGTGTGGAGCTGGGCGGCGTGTGCACATTGCCCGAGGACTGCTGCTCGGGTATCTGCCTGGACGGGTTCTGCAGCTCCACGGACATCTGATCCCTCGTTTCGGTTTGCCCATCGGGCAATTTCCGGTTACATTGTAGGGTACATTCCAATTGCAAGGAGCAGAATCATGACCACCAGACGCGGAGTGTTGCGGCTCGCGACCGGATGGCCAGTGGCAATCGGCCTCGGGGCCGCGGTGGCCGTCGGTTTCGGCTGCGGCACGAAGAAGAGCGGGGACGACGACGGGGACACCGACGCCGGGGACGTGGACACGGACGGCAGCGACACGACGACCCTGCCGGACACGGGCCTGGACGCGATCATGGACTCCTCGGTGGACACGGACGGCGACGCGCCCACGGATCCGACGACGGACTGCCTGGGCATCGGCTCGGACTGCACGTCGGACGATCAGTGCTGCTCGGGGCACTGCCCCGAGGGCCAGTGCACGACCACGACGGGCACCTGCCTGGGCGTGGGCGACGAGTGCGTGTCGAGCGCGGAGTGCTGCTCGGGCCGCTGCGAGGCCGACCTGGCCGGCACCATGCGCTGCCAGTCGGGCGACGGCTGCCTCGGCGACGGAGAGGGCTGCGAGGTGGCCGCTGACTGCTGCTCGCTGGGCTGCCTGGACGACGTGTGCGACGCGGACGCCACGTGCGTGCTCACGGGCGTCTCGTGCGAGGAGGACGCCAACTGCTGCTCCAACGACTGCGACATGGCGGGCACGGGCCTGTGCGTGGCCTCCAGCTCCTCGTGCGAGCCTCTGGGCGAGACGTGTACCTCCGGCGGCAACTGCTGCTCCGGCCTGTGCATGGATACGGGGGACGGGACCTTGCGTTGCGCCTCCTCGGCGACCTGCCGTCCCTCGGGCGAGAACTGCACCGTGGATGCGGACTGCTGCACGGGCGCATGCGTCGACGGCCTCTGCCCGTTCCTCGGCAGCTGCCTCACCGTGGGCGAGCCGTGCACGGGCGTCGGCGGCCAGTGCTGCTCGAACGCCTGCATCGACCCCGGCACGGGATCCATGGTTTGCCAGTTCCTGAGCGGTTGCCGGCCCATCGGCGAGATCTGCCTCACGACAGCCGACTGCTGCTCGTCGCTGTGCGAGGCGGACGGCCCCGTGATGCGCTGCCAGGACCCGCCAGCGTGCCAGCCCGCGGGCGAGATCTGCGGGACCGCCTCCACCCTGAACTGCTGCGCGGGCCACGAGGCCTGCCGCATGACCATCGCCGGTGTGGAGCGCTGCTTCGGCGAGGTCCCGCCCGACGAGGACTGCCTGCCGGACGGCGACCCTTGCGCGTTCTCCGACGAGTGCTGCTGCGAGCTATGCACCTGGGACGACTTCGGAGCGCGCGTGTGCTGCCCCGGCGGCATCATGTGCGTGACCGATGGTGGCGCCTGCACGACTGACCTTGACTGCTGCTCCGGCAACTGCAACGAGGCCGGGTTCTGCGGCCCGGACGATGACCCCTGCGTGGAGCTGGGCGGGGCGTGCGAGACCGACGAGGACTGCTGCGGCGGGTACTGCTCGCCCACGTCGCACACCTGTGTCGTCGTTCCCATCTGAGAATATGGAGCCAAGAGCATGAGACCAGCACTGCACCTGATGACGTTGGCATCGGCCCTGGCCCTCTTGGTGGCCTGCGGTGAAGGCAAGGACGGTGCGGACAAGGGTACCATCGGGTCGCCCTGCACCCAGGACGGCGACTGCGAGGACGGCCTCACCTGCTACCTGGGCGTCGAGGGCGGCTACTGCAGCATGGACTGCTCGAGCGCCACGTGTCCCGAGGGCACCGAGTGCATGACCAGCCTCGGGACGGACCTGTGCATGCCCGTGTGCACCACGAGCGCCGAATGCGGCGAGGACATGGCGTGCGTGGGAGGCGGGTGCGTGCCGGCCTGCGCTTCGGACGACGACTGCGGCGGCGAGGGCTCGGGCCACGTGTGCGAGAACGGCGGATGCGTCACGCCCACACTGGTACGCGGCGAGGTCTTCGACTCCGAGACCCTGGACCCCATCGAGGGCGCCCGCGTCGTGATCATCGACGGCGACACCATGGCCGCGGCCGCTCCCGTGGCCATCACGGACGCAGGCGGCATGTTCAGCCAGAGGGTCGTGCTGCGCGAGGACCAGGAGTCCATGGGCTTCACCCTCCGCGTGGCCGCCGAGGGCTACATGCCCTTCCCCGATCCGCCCGTGCGCCCTGCCATCCCCGAGCAGGTGGTCCGCTTCACGTCGAGCGACGTGGTGCCGGTCGCGCTGATCCACGATCCCGCGCTCGAGGGACTGGGCTCCATCGCGGGAACGGTCACCCTGGACGGCACGGGCGTGGGCGGCGTGCTCGTGGTGGCGTCCGGAGGCGCCGAGGATCTGTCCACTGTCACCGACGTGGACGGCACCTATGTCCTTCTCAACATGCCGGACGGCACATGGGACCTCTTCGCCCTTGCTGCAGGGATGACCAGGGGCGAGGCGCCGGACGTGGCGGTCGCCTCGGGCGCGGACGTGACCGGCGTGGACATGGCCCTCGCGATCGACCCTGCGGGGAGCGTGTCGGGCACGTGCAACTTCGTGGCCGGCGGCACCCCGCCGGCATCGGTCGTGCTGTTCTACCCGGGCACCACGGAAGCGGTGCCCGGGCTTCGCGTCATCACCGACGGCGACTGGATCATCGAGGACGTGCCGGACGGCGACTACGACATCTACGCCACGTACGACAACGACTGCAACGTGCAGGATCCGGACGCGCAGCTCGCGCACACGGCCATCCAGCGCGTGACCGTCGCGGGGGCGCCCGTGGTGGTGGAGACGACCTTCAACATCACGGACGCCGTGGCCATGACGGGCGTCTGGGCGGACGAGCCCTGCGAGCACGATGACAACTCCATCCGCGTCGTGAGCTACGGCGTGGACGAGACCCCCGTGTTCACCTGGACCGACTACCCGGGGTCCACCCAGGGCTACTGCGTCGAGGTGGTGGATGTGTTCGGCACCGTGGTGTGGGGCGGCTTCGACACGGACGGCACGCCGTTCACCTGCTTTGCCAACCACACCATCGAGGCCGCCTACGACGGCGACCCTCTCGAGGGGGGGTTGAGCTACCACTTCACCATCTGGGCGCGCGCCAACGACTCCGGCGCCCCGCTCGGCTTCCGCTGGATCTCCTCGAGCGAGAACCTGCGAGGCCTCTTCGAGATCCGTTCCCCCATAGAGTAGTGGCGTCCCCAACGGGATTTGAACCCAAAGAGGTCGCCCACGTAAAACCAAGGCATTACGCGACGTTGGACCACATTCCCCAGTGATCCCGGGATCATCCCACTCCCATCCCGTTCCGTCTGGTTCCGTCCTGTGGTGCAGGCTCATGGCACCTATTCGGCACAACGGCGTTCACTCCTCCCTGCGAGCCCTGAGCGGCTCTCAGGAGA
>JBFYZU010000145.1:0-21129 GCA_041309365.1 Myxococcota bacterium | reverse complement strand
CAAAAAAGAATAACGATTACAACATCTTGCGGGCATAACTCAGTGGTAGAGTGACAGCTTCCCAAGCTGTAGGTCGCGGGTTCAAATCCCGTTTCCCGCTCTGATATTCAGTTATGAATTTGATGGGTTAGGTCGGTTTCGTCCTATCGCAGATGGATCGCAGGCGCAGGCCCCCCCTTTTATGCAGCTTGCACAGCACCTGGTCCGGCAGGGGCCCCCGAGCAGCTCAGGGCTCTACACCATCGTTTTCTCGATGCAGGTCTCGCCAGACGATTTTGAGAGAACCTTCCGGCTCGGTTCCAGGTGGCAGATGGGCGCGCCACGACGCTTGCCCGGCACCCTCGCAGGACTTTGTCCGCAGGCCCTGGAGCAAGGGCGCCCCGGGCTTGACACGCGAGTCGAAGCACCGTATCTATTATACTGTAAATTACTGACGGAGGATGCCGTGAGCCTGGCTGCACAACCTGACCTGGTACCCGGAAAAGCCTATCGAACCCGGGATCTTCGCCGCTTCGGCGCCAACCCCGCGCGCCTCGCCCGCCGCCTCGTCCGCGAGGGCAAGCTCCAACAGGCCGGCCACGGGCTGTTCTACGCCGCGCACCAGAGCCGATTCGGGCAGGCGCCGCTGTGCGAAGACGAGATCCTGCGCGGCTTTCTCGGCAGCAGCCCCTTCGTGATCACGGGCCCGCCGAAGTGGAACGTCCTGGGGCTGGGAGCCACGGCGATGTTCGCATCGACGCTGGTCTACAACCAGAAACGCACCGGCGAGTTCACCTTCGACGGCCGGCGCTTCTTTCTGCGCCGGGTGTACTTTCCCGAGAACCCTTCGCCGGAGTGGTACGTGGTCGATCTGCTGCAGCACCACGACATGGCCGGAGTCTCGCTCACCGAGCTGACGGATGGACTCCTCGCCACGCTGCGTGAAGGCAGATGGGATCGGGGGCGGCTGCGCACGATGGCCGAGCAATACGGGACCAGGGCCACGCTCGCCCTGGTCGAACGGTCCCTGCACGGGTCGGGGGAGCCGCGATGACCTTCGTTCACCAGGACGCCGAGTTCGGAAGGCTCGTCCAGATCGTTGCGCGGTCGACGGGGATCGCCGCGGCGCTCATCGAGAAGGACTACTGGGTGACGCACACGCTGTGGGCCATCCATCAGACCGGACTCGACATCTGGTTCAAGGGCGGCACGTCCCTCTCCAAGGGTTTCGGGTTGATCCAGCGCTTCTCCGAGGATCTCGACCTGATGGTCGAGCGCGGAACGGTCGATGGCCTGCCCGAGGTCACGAGCTGGACGAGCGCCAACAAGGGCCCGGTGGCCAGGCGCCGCGCCTTCTACGAGGCCCTCGCGGCCGCGCTCGTCATGCCCGACGTCACTGTCGAGCAGGATGCGACTCGAATCGACAAGCAGGCGCGCGGCGCCGACTACCTGGCTCGCTACCCCGGCGCGCTGCTCGCCGAGATCGGGCCAGCGATGAGTCCCTTCGTCCGCCTCGAGGTCGGCCGCGCCCGCGTCGTGCCCCACGTCCAGAAGTCGCTCGGCTCCTTCGTGCATTCCCACCTCGAGCATCAGGGCATGCTCGGCGACTACGAGGACAACCGACCCGTCGGGGTGCGCTGCGTCCATCCCATGGTCACGCTCTTCGAGAAGCTCGACGCCATGGCGCGACGCTACGGGCGCGACGACATGGAGCCGGCCAGCTTCGTGCGCCACTACGAGGACGCCGCGCAGATCATCCGCGCCGCGGATCGACTCCCCGACATGGGGATGACCGAGGCGGCGCTGGCGCAGGACATGCTCGATGGAAAGGACATCACCGCGCTTTTGAGCCCGGATGAGCCGGCCCTGGTTCTCGCAAGCCCGGAAAAGCGCGCCGCCATCGACAAGACCTATGCGAAGATCGAACCGATGTTCTGGGGGCCGCGCATCTCTCTCGACGAGGCCTGCGAGACGATCCGCGCCTGGCTCGGGAAGCTTCACCAGAACGGATAGTCGCCGCCGGATGACACTTCCCGGTGTGTTTCGCCAGAGCTCCATCCTCGCCGTGATCGTTGACCAGCTAACCGCCGAACCCAGCCGCGTGAACCGCGGACGCGGTTGTGGAAAAGGGCAGCTTCCCCCATGACCGCTGGCCAGAGAGCCTGCCATGGCTTAAGCTCGTCCCGATCATGCTGTACACGCTGCTCGCCGTCATGAGAAACCTCGTGGCCCTCGTCCTGAGGCTCGCGCTGTGGCCGCTCTTCCTCATCGCCCGCGCCCGGCCGGCCATGCTCAGGATAGACCTGCCAGCATCGCCGCCCATGAGGCGGGCAGGCCGTCTGGCCAGGTGGCTCGGCAGGACCGAGCTGGACCTTCCGGCCATCCTCGAGCTTCTGCACAGGGCTCGCGCCGAGAGGGTCGTCAGGGGCGTGGTGCTCATGGTGCCGCAGATGATGACCACCCGTAGCGTGGTCGCGGAGCTGCGCGAGGCGCTCGACGGCGTGGCGGCCGCGGGCAAGGAGGTCGTGGTCGTGCTCCGGGAGGGAGGCGGCCTCGTGGAGCTCGGGCTCGCGCCTCGCGGTGCCAGGGTGATCGTGCACCCGAGCGCGATCCTGAGGCTCTCCGGGCCGGCCGCGGCGCCGTTCTTCGTGGGAGAGCTCCTCGAGCGGCTCGGCGTGAAGGCGGATCTGCTGGCCGTGGGCGAGTACAAATCCGCGCCCGAGTCCTTCACCCGCACGGGGATCTCCGAGCAAAATCGCGAGCAGCTCGAGGCACTGATCCTGGATCTGGAGGAGAACGCCGTGAAGCAGGTGGCCTCTGCGAGGGGCGTGGACGAAAGCACCGTGCGCGGCTGGGTCGAGCGGTCCGTGTTCACGCCGGCCGAGGCCGTGGCCGAGCGGATCGTGGACGAGCAGCGCTTCGACAGCCAGGTGATCGACGACATGAAAACAAGGTCGAGGGTGGCGGATCCGGACGACAGGCTTCACGGCACGATGCGCAGGCTCGCGTTCGTGCCGGTGAAGAGGCCCGTGCACGTCGCGGTGATCTCCATGAGAGGCCAGATCCTGCCCAGGTCGGGCCCCATGCCCGGGTCGGGGCAGGTCCTCTCCGACGTGGTTGTGCCCCTCATCGAGGACGTGGGCAACGACCACCTCGTGAAGGCCATCGTGCTGGAGATCGACTCGAGGGGCGGGTCGGCCACGGCCTCTGACGCCATCTACCGGAGGTGCGTCGAGGCGGCCGGCAAGAAGCCGGTGGTGGCCTACCTGAGGGACGTCGCCGCCTCGGGAGGATACTACATTGCAGCGGCTGCACAGGACATCGTGGCGAGCCCGGCCTGCATCACCGGCAGCATCGGGGTGTTCGGCGGCAAGATCGCCTCGGCGGGAGCCATGGAGCGCTTCGGCGTGAGCATGACGCGGATCACCGCGGGGGATCCCGGAGCGGGCCTGCTCTTGCCGGACCGGCCCTTCGACGAGACGGAGAAAGAGCTCGTTCTCAGGGAGATGAGAGCCATCTACGACACATTCGTCGGGGTGGTGGCCGGCCGGAAGGGCAGGCCGCTCGAGGAGGTGGAGCCCCTGGCCCGAGGCAGGATCTGGTCGGCGAAAAGGGCGCAGGAGTGCGGCCTGGTGGATGCCATCGGGTCGTGGGGAGTCGTTCGCATGACTCTCGCTGCGAGGCTGGGCTGCCCGGAGGGCAGGCTGCGCCTCGTCAGGGCGGGTCGGTCGGATGTTCTCGAGAGCCTTCCAATGATCATGTCCGCAGGGGCCGCGGTTCCTGCACTGATGGCCACGGCCTCGCTCGTCGCGCGCGAGCGGGTGGCCCTGGAGGCTCCCTGCGTGCTCAGTGCGTGAGCACGGCCTTCGACGGGGCCGTGACGCAGGTCCCCACGGCAGGTGCGCCGGGCGGTCGCACGTAGAGGCTGTAGGGCGGCACCACGTCGTACTTCAGCCATCCCATGGACTCGAGCAGTGCGGCGCGGCTCTCGATGCGCACCACGCACAGGCGCGTCGATGGAAGCCAGCCCGGCGGGTCGGAGATGTTGCAGTCCATGTAGCTCGCTTCCGTCCTGCGGTCCACGTGGGTGGTCTTCGGTCTGTTCATGTAGACCCATATGGACATGGACTGCGGAGGCACGGGATCGACGAGCACGTGATCCCCTGGTGACAGGACGGCCGCGTCGTAGACCGACAGGACCCGTCGAGCCACCTCCTCTTCGGTGCGGTGGTGGCCCGCGGGAAGCGCGATCGCGTAGGCCAGGCCCGACACGGCGAGCAAACCGGCGACCAGGGCGCCGGCGCGCATCCGGGAGCGCGCCGGGACGGCGCCGGTCACGAGGCGGGCCACGGGGACCGAGGCGAGCACGACGACCGGGAAGAAGACGCGGATGGGGTACTGCGATCCCACGTTGCGTGTGAAAATGGCGAAGGTCAAAAACGCGATGGCGACCACGAGGTGAGCTTCCCATGCGAGGTCCTTCATGAGACGGCGCTTCCCGATGGCGTCCCCGATGGCGGGCGCCAGCGAGGCCACAGATGCCGCGAGCTGGACGATCACGATCCACGCGAGCGGATGGGCCAGCGCCCGGAAAGGATCGCCCGGGCCGTACGAGTCGAGCCTCACGCTCGACACGAAGAGGGCAGGATCGGCCTCCAGCGCGCCGAGGAGCGCCATCCATATCGACACGAACGCCCAGGGGAAAGCCCTGAGAGCCCATGCCAGCGCGGGCGATATGCCGTGGGGCCGGCGCGTGCAGGCGAAGACGGTGTAAAGCACCAGCATGGGCCATGCCTCGTATCGCACCATGGAGGCGAAGAGGTAGAGGGTGCCGGAGCCGATAAGCGACCACGGCGACGCGTCCTCGAGAAAGCGGCACAAGAGCACCAGGCCGCTCAGGAGAGTCAGAGCGTAGAGCGACTCGGAGAGAGGCACCGTGCCCAGCACCAGAGACAGCGGGGAGAAGAGGATCCACGAGGCCGCCGTGAAGCGGATCTCGGGTGAAACGCGCGGCACGAGGGCGATGACGGCCCCGCAGGCCAGTGCGAGGCCGAGCGTGAGAAGTCGAGGGGCGATGAGGGCGTCGTCGGCCAGGCCGCAGGCGAGCCCGTAGACGTAGAAGAAGCCGGGTGGCCAGAACGGCTGTGCAGAGAAGCTCGGGTGGTCGAACCACCACATGGCGAAGTACACCCGCACCGCGTCGTCGATGCTCACGGGCACCAGGATCCTGACGAGCACGAGGCCGATGGCGAGCCTGGCCGCCACGAGGCCTGACCAGGCTGTGGCCAGATGACGCCGTGTGGCTTGCACGCGATGAAGATACCATACAACCGTGGAACCTGATCACGGGATCATGGTGATCGGACGTTCACTGGAACCGGCCGCTCGTTTCTGCAATCCCCGGATTCGGTTGCCTTTTGACATACGCCCGTCTATCATCGACCTCCTCTCTTTGACCCAGATCTCCCTGGAGGGAACACTATGATCACCGCCGACAAGATCGATGAAATCCTCGCTGCTCTCAAGCACGATCCGGACAAGGAGGACAACTGGTCGCCTCTCGTCGAGGTCTTGCGCGAACCCGGCACCATCGAGGACATCGATACCGTCATCGAGCGGATCGACGCCGGCATCGCCTACTTCGAGAAGTATGCGGACTGGGATTTCGTGGCGAGGCTGCTCAGGCACCGCCTCGACGCGAGCCGGACGGACGACGAGAAGGCGGATCTGGGCAAGAAGCTCGCCAGGCTCTACGACAGCGAGATCTTCGAGGCCAAGAAGGCCAAGGAGGCCTACGAGGAGGTCCTGAGGCTCCGTCCCGGAGACGAGGAGGCGAACACCGCGCTGAACCAGCTCAAGGCAACGCGCAAGAAGTGGCGTGACGTGGTCGAGCAGTACACGAGGGAGGCCAACGATTCGGATCAGGCCACGTTCAAGAGCGGCCTTTACCTGCAGGCTGCCGGCCTCTACCAGATGTTCGGGGGCAAGACGAAGGACAAGTTCAAGGATGTGCTGCACTACCTGCAGCTGTCGCTCGAGGCCGATCCGGCCAACAGGTCGGCATCTGGTTTCTTGAAGCGGATCCTCGTGGAGGAGAAGCAGTGGGAGGATCTGGTAGCCCTGTACTTTCGCCTCTCCGACGTGGCGCGCACCAAGGAGGACCGCGTGGATGCGCTGGTGCAGCGCGCCCGCATCCTGGCCACGCGCATGGAACGGCCCGACGAGGCGGCCGAGATCTATGCCCAGGTGCTCGAGCTGAGCCCCGGCAACCAGGCGGCCATGGCCTACCTGGTGGATTACTACACGTCGGCCGGATTGAGCGACCATCTGGTGGCCCTCTACGAGGACATCCTCAGGACGAGGCCCAAGGGGGACGACGAGCTGGCAACGCTTTTACAGATAGCCATGGTCCACTGGCGCATGCGCAACGAGATGG
The DNA here is from genome assembly GCA_041309365.1 of Myxococcota bacterium. Classification (GTDB taxonomy): domain Bacteria; phylum Myxococcota_A; class Polyangia; order DRWM01; family DRWM01; genus JAFDER01. Next base: position 14,714 of record JBFYZU010000145.1, on the reverse strand, counting down.
ACAAGGCGGAGTCGTACTTCCGCAGGATCAAGAGGATCCAGCCGAGCCATCCGGCGGCACTGAACTTCTACAGGAGCGTCTATACGGAGGCCGGGGACTGGGGCAAGCTCGTCCAGACCCTCAACGAGGCCGTGCGTGGCGCGAAGGACAACGAGGCCCGCAACGCGCTGTACCGAGAGATCGCCGACGTGGCCCAGAACAGGATGAACAACGTCGAGCGGGCCATCGATGCGTACAAGGCGATCAGCAAGCTCGAGCCCGAGAACAGGCAGGCCAACGAGGCCCTCAAGGACCTCTACCGCAGCAGCCAGAAGTGGAACGCCCTGCTCGACGCTCTCAAGAAGGACATTTCCGATGCCCAGGGCGACGTCGATGCCCAGGTGAAGCTGCTCTTCGAGGTGGTGGGCATCTACCGCGACCACCTGAACCTCGATCCCATGGTCATCAAGACCTACCACCAGATACTGGATCTCGATCCGGGAAACGAGACGGCCATCGAGGCGCTCGGCGCGATCTACGAGGGGTCGAAGCGGTGGAACGACCTCATCGCCATCCTCGAGAAGAGGGTCGATCTCTCCATCGACCCTGCCGTCAAGGTGCGGATCCTCGAGCGCATCACGGCCATCTGGACCGAGCAGCTCTCCAACTTCAACAAGGCGGTGGAGCCGCTGGAGGCCATCCTTTCCTTGCAGCCGGACAATCGTCCGGTCATGGCACAGCTCGAGCAGATCTACGAGCAGAAGCGCTCCTGGGAGCCTCTCCTCGACCTGCTCGAGAAGGAGCTCGAGTACGTGGCCGAGGCCGACCGGCTCGACCATTACTCGAGGATGGCCTCCCTGGCCGGCGAGAAGCTCGGCAGGCACGACAAGGCCATCGACCTTTTCTGGAAGGTGCTTTCTCTCTCTCCCGGGGACCAGGCGGCCATGGCCACCATGGAGAAGCTCTGCGAGAGGCAGAAGCGCTACGAGGACCTGGCCCGCGTGCTGGAGCTCAAGCTCGAGCACAGCCCGGAGGACGGGGCCCGCGTGCCGCTGCTCATGAAGCTCGGCACCGTGTACTCGGAGCAGCTCGAGGCCGACGACAAGGCCATCGACGTGTGGAAGAGGCTCCTCGCCATCCAGCCCAACCATCCCAAGGCCCTGCGTATCCTCAAGGAAACGTACATCAAGGCCGGCGACTGGGACTCCCTCATCGGGATGTTCGTGGAGAGCGAGAGCTGGGAAGGCCTCGCGGACGTGCTCAACTCCACCAGCGAGGGCGTGGAGAAGGACGAGGACCGGGTCTGGCTGTCCTTCAAGGCCGCGCAGGTATACAGGGACAGGCTCGGAAACCAGCCCAGGGCGGTCCGCTGCTGGGAGCGGGTCCTCTCGGTGGAGCCTGGCAATCGCGAGGCCGCGCTCGCGCTCTTGCCCGTCTACGAGTCCGAGGCGAACTGGGCCAGGTTCGCGCAGATCCAGGGCGTGCTCCTCGACACGGCCCTGGACGATCGGGAGCGCATCGAGCGGCTCAAGAGCATGGTGGACGTGCAGGGTGAAAAGCTGCGCGACCAGAGCACGGCCTTCAAGGCCGCCACGCGGGCCTTCGAGCTTTCGCCCACGGACCCGGACGTGGCGGCCGCGCTGTCGCTGTACGGCGAATCGCTGGGCGCATGGTCGGAGCTGGTCGCGATCTACCGCAAGAGGCTCGAGAGCGCCCCAGGGGAAGAGGCCCTCGCCCTGAGGCACGAGGTGGCGGACATCCTCATGAGCCGGCTCGGGAATCTCGACGAGGCGCTCGAGGAGTACAAGGCCATCCAGGTCCGTCACCCAGGTGACCCGAGGGCCTACGACCGCATCGAGCAGATCCTGACCACGACCAACAAGCTCGGGGAGCTCATCGAGTTCTACGAGGGCAAGCTCGGGTCCATCGAGGAGGCGTCGGACCGCATCTCGTACCTGATGCGCATGGCTCGCATCGCCCAGGAGGGCATGGACGACGTCCAGAAGGCCGCTTCCTACTTCGAGAAGGTGCTCGGGGAGGATCCGGAGAGCGCAGAGGCCATGGGCGAGCTCGAATCCATCTACCGCATCACGGAACGCTGGGAGGATCTCGTCGGGATACTGGAGCGCCGGCGCGACCTGTCCGAGGGCGACGATCTCACCGAGGTGGTCCTGGAGCGGGGCAAGGTCCTGGCCGAGCACCTCGGCCGCCTGGGAGAGGCCGTTGACGACTTCGCCTTCGTGCTCGAGCACCGCGCCGCGGACCGCGAGGCGGTGGAGGCGCTGGAGCGCCACCTGGGGGATGCGGATGGCAAGCTGCGCATCGCCGGGCTTCTGGAGCCTCACCTGGCGGGCCTGGAGAAGTACAGCCAGCTCACGGCGGTCAAGAAGATACTTCTGGACAGCGCCCAGGATCCGCAGAGGCGCATGCAGCTCATGCTCTCTCTGGCAGGCGTGTACTCGGACGATCTCCAGGATCTGGATTCCGGGTACCACGTCCTGGGGGCCGCCCTGGCGGAGTTCCCGGACGACGAGACGATCTGGGACAGGATCGAGGCCCAGGCCCAGAGGGTGGAACGAAATGACGATCTGAAGGCGAAGTGGCACGCCCTGTTCTCGGGTGACGCGCTCGGCGACGATGCCCGCCGCGCTCTCGCACGCCGGCTCGGCAGGCTGTGCGAAGAGAGGCTCGGCGAGCCCGATGAGGCGGAGCAGTACCACCGGTGGATCTTCGAGAACGACCCGCTGGACGACGGCAGCTTTGCGGCCCTCGAGGCGCTCTACACCGGCAACGACAGGTACGAGGAGGTCAGGGCTTTGTACCGCGAGCGCGTGGTGCACCTGGCGGACGCAGCGCGCAAGAGCGAGCTCCTGCAGAAGATCGGCTTCATCGAGGAGGACGTGCTCGAGAAGGCCGAGGACGCCATCGAGACCTACCGGGAGGTCCTGACGCTCGAGCCGGGCAGCGAGGTGTCGCAGAAGGCGCTCGAGAGGCTCTACGAAGCCTGCGAGCGCTGGAACGATCTGGCCGAGCTGCTCGAGGCCCACATCGACGAGGTCGGGGCGGAAGGCATCGTTGCTGCCCGCTTCAGGCTCGGTGACATCCTCGACCGCAGGCTCGGGGAACGTGCCCGGGCCCTGGCCTACTACCGCCTCGTGCTGGCGCAGTACCCGACGCACCTCAAGAGCCAGGAAGCCCTGGAGAGGATGATCGAGGACGGCGATCTGCGACAGGAGGTGGCCTCCATCCTCTCGGGCCTGTACGAGACCCAGGGCGCCTTCCCCGAGCTGGCGCGAATCCTCGCCGTGAGGCTCGAGGGTGCAGGCTCCGATCTCGAGCGAGTCGAGCTCCTCGTCAAGCTGTCCGAGATCCAGGAGAAGAGGCTCAAGGACTCCGACGCGGCCTACGAGTCCCTGTCCAGAGCCTTCGAGCTGGATCCCGGCAACGAGGAGGTGCGTCAGGCGCTCGAGCTCGTGGTGGAGGCAGGGGATCTGTGGTCCATCTACGCCGAGGAGCTCGAGGAAGTGGCCTCGAGGATACGGGACGCTCAAGTGCTCGGGCCCATACTGTTCGATCTGGGCAACATCTTCATCACGCGGCTGAGCGAGGACGACAAGGCGCTTTCCACCTTCAACCGCTATCTCGGCTGCGGGCACGACGAACCGTCGATGGTCCTGGGCGCCACCCGGGCGCTCGAGTCGATCTACGCCCTTGGCGAGAATCACGGCGAGCTCACGCGTGTGCTGTCCATACAGCTGGGTTACCTGGACACGGACGAGAAGAAGGTCCAGGTCCTGCGGCGCATCGGCGAGATCCAGGAGGTCCACCTCGAGGCTACGGACGATGCCATCAGGACTTATCTCGAGATCCTCGACATCGTGCCCGGCGACATGGAGAGCATCTTCTGCCTCGAGAGGCTCTACGATCGCGCCGGAGCCTGGGAGGACCTCATCGGCATCCTGCGCCGCCGCATCGAGGCGGAAACGGACGCCCGCGAGATCCTTTCCATCCACTTCATGGTGGCCGGTATCTTCAGAGACAGGCTCGAGGACCTCGACGAGGCCATCTTCACTTACCTGACCATCCTCGAAAAGGAGGTCAACAGGGAAGCCCTCGAGGCCCTCGTCGAGCTGTACGACCGGACGGGCGCCGACTCCGAGCTCGTGGACACTCTCGGCAGGCTGCGAGAGATCGTGACGGATCCGCCGGAGCAGGCCGCGCTCCTTTTCCGCATGGGAGAGGTGGAGCGCGCGCGAACCAGGGATCTGCGCACGGCCGTCGAACGTTACAGCGAGGTGCTGCGGATCGATCCCGCCCACCAGGAGGCGAGGGCCGCGCTGGAGGGGATGACGCAAGAGGCCGACGTGCGCCTGGACATCGCGCGCATCCTGGCTCCGCTTTTCGATTCCGAGCAGAACTATCCCAGGCTGCTCGACATGATCGACATCGAGATAGGCGAGGAGCAGGAGCCGGCGGCGCGAGACGGGCTTTTGCGAAGAGCGGCCGAGGTGGCCGAGATCGGCATGAGCGATCCGGGGCGCGCCTTCGGCTACTACGCGAGGGCACTCAAGCAGGTCACGGACCACCCTGGCAGCGCCAGCGTCGTGGACGATCTGGAGCGGATCGTCGGGGAGTCGGGGGATTTCTCGGCGCTCGTGGATCTGTACTCGCAGGTGGCTCCCGACGTGTACGAGCCCGGGCTCCAGCTCAAGCTCTACTCGCGCATCGCTCAGCTCAACCTCGGCCAGCTGGGCAACCTCAAGGCCGCGCGCGATTTCTACGTGAAGGTCCTGGACATCTCTCCGCAGAGCATGGAGGCGGTCACCGCCCTGGAGAGAATCTACTGGCAGACCGAGGCCTGGAGCGATCTCCTCGAGGTCCTCAAGCGCAAGACCGATCTCATCGGCGACCCCATCGAGAAGGTGTCCCAGCTGTTCAGGCAGGCAGAGATCTGCGAGGAGAAGCTCTCCGATCCCGCCATGGCCATCGAGGTCTACGAGGAAGTCCTCGAGATGGAGGAGAACCGCGACGCGGTCCACGCGCTGGAGCGCCTCTACGAGAAGACGGAGCGCTGGGGCAACCTGCGCGACATCGTGGAAAGGCAGCTGGACTGGCCAGGCGTCGACGAGGTGGAACTGCACCACAGGCTCGGCATGATCCTGTCACAGCAGCTCGGCGATCCGCAGGAGGCGCTCGCACACTTTCGCGAGGCATTGCGCCTGGATCCCAAGCACGAGCCCACCGTACAGATCCTGGAGAGCTGGCTGGATGACTCGGCGTTCCGCGAGCAGGTGGCGGAGCTTTTGGAGCCCATCTATCTCACCGCGATGCGTTTCGACCGCGTGCAGGCGATCATCCTGGTGCGACTGGAGTTCGTCAGCGATCCCCAGTCGCGCAAGGAGCTGTTCCAGCGCAGCGGAGAGATCTACGAGGAGCAACTCGAGGACCTGGACAAGGCTTTCGACGTCTATGCCAGGATGTTCGCGGAGGATCCCGAGAACATCGATGCCAGGGCGAACCTGGATCGGCTGGGCAACGTCCTGGACGCATGGCCTCGCGTGGCCGAGACCTACCAGGGCACGCTCGACGAGCGCCTCAGCGAGGACGAGACGACGCTCTCGATCGCGCGACACCTCGGGATGATCTACGACAACTACGTGGGGAACGCCGACGGGGCCGTGGCGGCCTACAGGCGCGCTCTGTCCATCCAGCCTTCCGACCAGGAGGCCTTCGGTTCGCTCGAAGCCCTGTTCATGAGGGAGGAGCGCTGGGAGGATCTGTTCGGCCTGTACCGTGACGTTGCGGACGGCCAGAACGACATGGAGGTGAGGCGCAACGTCCTTTACCAGATGGGCCAGCTGTGCGAGGAGAAGCTCGATGACAGGGCCCGCGCCATCGACATCTTCCGCGAGGTCATGGACATCCAGCACGACGATCCCGTGGCCATCGGGGCGCTCGAGAGGCTGTACTACTACGAGAAGCGCTTTCACGACCTGTCCGATCTGCTCCACATGCGCATCGATCAGGCCGGCAATGCAGCAGAGCAGCTCGAGCTCAAATACAGGCTGGCCACCGTCTACGACGAGCACCTCTCGGACCGCGAAGCGGCCATCGCTCTGTGCGAGGAGATCCTGAGCCAGGATTCCAGCTACCGGGATGCGGTGGCCGCGCTGGAGAACATGCTCGCAGACGAGGACCACCGGCTGCGGGTGGCTCAGATCCTCATCCCGATCTACAAGGAGTGCGACGACTGGCGCAACCTCTCGTCCGCCTACCGCGCAGAGCTGGAGTTTCTGACCGATACCGTGGATCGCATCGAGCGACTCCGCGAGATAGCCCAGCTCGCCGAGCTAAGGGGCAAGGATGCCTCCATGGCCATGGACGCATGGTCCGAGGCCCTGCTGGAGGATCCGTCGGACGGCGAGGTCGTGGGCAACCTGCAGCGGCTCGCGGAGGCTCAGGGGCGCTGGGCGGATCTCGTGGCGGTGCTGGAGAAGGCCCTCGAGAGGACCGAGATGAGCACGGTCAGGGCGAGCCTGATGAGGCTCGCCGCGCGCGTGATGGATCGACAGATGGGCGAGTTCGCCGGCGCCGTTGCAATGTACAAGCGCCTGCTCGACGAGGAAGAGGGCGACATCGAGGCGCTCGAGGCGCTCGACGCGCTCTACACACTGCTGTCGGACTGGGAAGGGTTGATCTCGGCTCTGGACATGAAGGCCGAGTACGTCATGGACGCCCAGCAGCTCAAGGTCATCAGGCGGCGCCAGGGGGAGGTCTGCGAGGACCAGCTGGGAAGCGGAGAGAGGGCCATCGGACACTACGTGCAGGCCATGGAGGCCGACCCGGCGGACATGTCCACCATGGAGAGCCTCGAGAGGCTCTACGAGCAGGCGGGCAAGTGGGAGGACCTGGACCAGATCCTTCGTCAGAAGCTCTCCGGAGTGACCGCCCCGGACCGCCGGCGGGAAGTGCTCGTCAAGATCGCGACCGTGCAGAAGGAGAAGCTGGAGAACTTCGACGAGGCCATCAACGCATACCATTCGGTGCTGGAGGACTTCCCGGCGGATACCGAGATCCTCGAGGTGCTCGATGGGCTGTACGCGCACGAGGAGCGCCACGATGACAGGTACATGAACCTGGAGCGTCGCGCAGAGGTCGCGTCGGACACGTCGGAAGTGATCGAGATATACCTTTCCATGGGGCAGCTTCTCACGGACTTCATGGCAGACACTGAAAGGGCCATCGACGTCTACCGGCGCGTGCTCGAGATGGGAGACAACGAGAAGGCGTTCGCGGCCCTGGAGGCCATCGCCGAGGCGGAGGATCACCGATGGGCGGTCATCGCCATCCTCGAGCCCATCTACCGCCGTTCCGGGAGCTGGGACAAACTGCTCAGGATCTCGAAGCTGGGCCTCGAGATCATGAGCGACCCGGCCGAGCGCGTGTCGAAGCTCATGCAGATCGCGGAGCTCTACGAGCGCGGCACCGGCGACGCCTCGTCGGCCTTCGAGTCGCTCCTCGTCGCCTTCAAGGAAGAGATCTGGCACGAGGAGCTCTACGACAGGGCCCTCGTCATGGCAGATCAGCTGAACCGGTTCGCTGACTTCGCCGGGGCGCTGGAGGAGAAGGCCCAGGCGGTCTACGACGCACACGTTCTGGCGGAGCTCAACACGAGGCTGGGGCAGATATGGGAGGAGAAGCTCGGCAACGTTGACGCGGCCATCGCCGCCTACCGCAGGATCCTGGACCACGGCGCGGACGAGCGCACGGCCCTGGATTGCCTGGACAGGCTCTACTTCCAGAAGGAGGCATGGGAGGATCTCGTCGAGATCATCGTCAAGAAGCGCGAAGCTTCCACGGACATTGAGGAGCAGAACGTGCTCTCGCTCAGGCTGGGCGAGATCCGTTACCACAAGTTCGAGGACGTGCAAGGTGCGGTGCGCGCCTACGCCTCGGTCCTGGACACCACGCCGGACAGCGCCGACGCCATGGCCTACCTCGAGGAGATCCTCGACCGGCAGCAGGCCATGCAGGAGATCATCGAGATCCTGTCGCCGGCCTACAGGGCATCGGGCAACCTGCGCAAGCTCGTGCACCTTCTGGACATCAAGGCCGCGATCATGGATACGCCCGAGGACAGGGTCATGGTGCTGCGCGAGGAGGCTCATGTGGCCGAGAACGAGCTCACCGACCCGGAGGCGGCGTTCCAGGCCTATGGCAAGGCCCTGTGGGAGATGCCCGAGGACCACGACATCATGATGGAGCTGGAGCGTCTCGCCGAGCTGCTCAACGGCTGGGCGCCGCTTTCCCAGCACGTGGCCACCATCATCGAGCAGAAGGAGCCGGGTGACGAGATCCGCAAGGACATGACGTTGAAGCTGGCAACGTGGTCCAGCAGGCACCTGCAGGATCCCGAGGCATCGATGCGATGGTACGCGGCGTACCTCGAGCTGGATCCGGAGAACGTGGAGGCGATGCGGGACTACGAGAAGGTGCTTGATGCCATGGCACGCGACACGGACCTCCTCGATGGTCTCGTGAGGCGTCAGGCCCTGGAGTACGACTTCGAGGCCACGGAGGAAGCCCTGCGCCGCATCGCCGACGTCGCCACCTGCAGGGTGGGCGACATGGACAGGGCCGCGAAGGCCTACGAGGAGCTCGTCCACATGGACGAGACGGATCTCGCGTCGGTCGACGCGCTCATCGACATTCGTGCCCAGCGGGAGGACTCGGACGGTCTCATCGACCTTTTGCACATACGCATCTCGGGCACGCATGACGCGGTGGAGGCCAATGCGAACCGCCACCGGCTCGCGAAGCTCTACGCCGACGTCAAGAAGGACGACGAGCAGGCTCTCGAGATCTACCGCGAGGTGCTCCTGTCCGACCCGGCCGACGAGGCCGCCTCCGCGGCACTGGAGAGGCTCTACGAGTCCACGGGGAAGTGGTTCGACCTGAAGGAGCACGTCATCTCGCGCATGGATGCCACGAGCGATCCGGCTCTGCGCGTGCATGCCTTGAAGAGGCTGGCCGATCTGGCGCAACACAGGTTCGATGACAAGGACGAGGCCGTCTCGTATCTCCAGGAGGCCTACAACCTCGATCCGCTCGACGGCGACGTGCTCGGGGCGCTCGAGCACCTGCTGGCGTCCACGGGCCGGCTCGACGACCTGATCCACCTCTTCGAGATGCGGGCGGCCGAAGCCTCCTCGACCGACCCTGCCACCGAGCTCGCCCTTCTGGTGAAGATCGGCGAGATCTACACGAAGGAGCTCGACGATACCGCCCGCGCGGTGGAGTACTACGAGCGTGTGCTCGAGCGCGAGCCGAACCACTCCCTGGCCCTCTCGGCACTGGCCCGGTTGCACGAGCAGGCCGGCGACTGGGAGCGGTGCATCCAGGTCCTGGACCTGGCCGCGAACCACGCCGAGGACACACACGTCATGGGCGACATCTTCTACCGCATCGGCGTGATCAAGCGGGACCGGATGGATGACCTCGTGGGTGCCCTGGAGAGCTTCAACGCGGTGCTCGAGGTCTACCCGGAGCACGCGGAGATCCTCACCACCCTCAAGGATTACTTCGCCAGGGAGAAGGACTGGGGCCGCTACGTCTCCATTCTCGAGGTGCAGGAGAGACTCACCTCGGATCCGGAGGCCAAGCTGGCCGTGCTCCTGGAGCTCGCCTCCATCATGAGCGACAGGCTCATGTCGCCCGAGCAGGCGCTCGGCTACCTGGAGCAGGCCAACAGCCTCAAGCCCGGCGACCTCGCCGTGCTGGGCTCGCTGGTGGACTCCTACATCCGGGCGGGACGCACCTCGGACGCCATCCCCATGCTCGAGGATCTGATCAAGGCCGAGCAGCAGGCCGGCGGCCCGCGCTCCAAGCAGCTCGCGGTCTACTATCACCAGCTCGGCCAGGCCTACCGCAGGCAGGGCGACGCCACCAGGGCCCTCGAGGCCCTGGAGGGAGCGAATCGCATCGACATGACCAACTTCGCGGTGAACTTCACCCTGGGCGAGCTGTACATGGAGCAGGGTCGCAGCGATGACGCCATGAGGATGTTGAGGCCGCTCCTCCTGCAGAACCTCGCGAGCACGGGTATCGACAAGGCGGACGTGTACTTCTACCTGGGCAAGCTGCACATCGAGAAGGGCGAGAAGACCAAGGCCCAGTCCATGCTCGATCGCGGCCTGGCCCAGAACCGCGAGCACCAGGGCATCAAGGACCTGCTCGCCCGGCTCAAATCCTGAGCCGGGTCGCCAGGAGACCTCGGGACGGATTGCCAGAATGGCACGACCTGCGACGGCATGGACAAAAGGGGGCATGGAAGGCTCTTCGTGGGGGTTGTGAAGGGGCCGGGAATCGACTAATAATGCTCGAAATCCGGCAAGGTGCGCCGCTCGTCCCCTGGGGGACGAGCGTGGCAAGCCTGTTGCGTGTGGAGAGGGACGTGCGCGTGCCGACCTCGTACAGGATGATGCTCGTTGTCACCGTCATGGTGGTGGCCGCGGGTGCCGGTTGTGCCAAGAAGTTCATCCCCAACACGGCGGTCCCCGACAACCCGTTCAACCGGAAGGTCATCTCGTTCTGCGAGCGCTACAGGCTGGCGGTGGAGGAGAAGAACGTGGGCACCTTGCTCGTGCTCGCTTCGCCCGACTACTACGAGGACGGTGGCACTCCAACGGGTGACGACGACTTCGACTACGAGGGCCTGCGCGAGGTGCTCATCAACCGCTTCTCCAAGATAAAGACCATACGTTACGACGTGAAGTACCGCCGCATCACGGTGGAGGACGACAGGGTCACGGTTGACTACACGTACAGCGCCAGCTTCCAGATCACCGTCAGCGGGCAGGATCACTGGTTCCGCAAGGTGGAGGACAACCGGCTCGTGCTCGTGATGGCGGGTGACCAGTTCAAGATTCTCAGCGGCATGTAAGTGGACCAAGCCCCCGAGAGGGCCTCGCGCCGATGGCTCGTCGAGGCCCTGTGGACCGCCGGCGTGATGCTCGGTGCTGCCCTCGTCTATCTGCCTCTTCTCGGCCGGGACGGCCTGTGGGATCCCTGGGAGACCCACTACGCAGAGGTGGCCCGCCGCATGGTCGAGGACAACGACTGGATCGTGCTCAGGTGGCACGACGAGAACTTCTACTCGAAGCCCGTGATGCTGTTCTGGATGGTCGCCGTGAGCTTCGGGCTTCTGGGAGTGAACACCCTCGCGGCGCGCCTGCCCGTTGCGCTCGTGGCCGTGGCCGGCGTCGTGGGCGTCTACCACTACGTGCGCCTGGGCTTCGGCCGGGTGCAGGGCCTCGTCGCCGCCGCCTGCATGGCGACGATGCCCATGTACGTGCTCATCGGAAGGCAGAACATCACGGACATGCCGTTCGTGGTCGCCATGAGCGTGGGCATGCTCGCCGTGATGCACCGGCTCTCCATCGACCGTGGGGGTCTCTTCTCCATGCTCCTCGCCTATGCCCTGTTCGGTGTGGCGACGCTGACCAAGGGCCTGCTGGGGTTCGCGCTGCCGGGTGCGGTGCTGCTCGTGATGTTCATCGTGACACGTCGGTGGGGTCTCGTGCGGAGGCTGGCCATCCCGATCGGCGTCCCCGTGTTCCTCGCAGTGACCCTGCCCTGGTACATAGGCATGATCGTGCAGCAGGGAGGGGCGTTCGCGTACGAGTTCTTCTACCTTCACCATCTGGCCAGGGCGGGTGGAGGTGTGCACGGCGAGCGGGGCACGTTCGAGTACTTCATCGGACACGCGGCCTACGGCATCCTGCCCTGGGTGGTGGTGTCGGTTGCCGCCGTGGCCCACTCCATGCGCAGGCTCACCGAGGAGCGCGGCGAGCCGAGCCGCAACCTCTTCGTCCTCGTGTGGCTCTGCGTGTCCGTGGCGGTGTTCACCATCGCGCGCACCAAGTTCCACCACTACATCTTCCCCGCGCTCCCACCTCTGGCCGTGCTCGTCGGCATCTATTTGCCCCACGTCGTCCGCGAGGGGACCACGAGGCTCGACCGCGTGCTCGTGATCCCGGGCACCGTCCTCGCGCTTCTCGCCACCCGGGACCTGGTCCTGGACTCCAACCGGTTCACCCGCCTGTTCACCTACGCCTACGAGCGGCCCATCCCGCTCATCGCGGGGATGAGCGCAGGCGTTTTCACCGTTCTCGTGGTCACGTGCGGGGCGGCTTTTGCCATGGCCCTGGGCCGGACGGCGAGGACGAGGCTCGCCGGGGCCGCTTCGACCGGTGTCGCCGCGCTGGGGTTTGCGATGCTGCTCGTGCACCACATGATGCCCGTCATGTCGCTGGATATCGGGCAGGAGGAGAGCTTCGAGATCTGGCAAGATCGCGTGGCCGAGCCAGGGGACAGGTTCTACAACTGGAAGATGAACTGGCGCGGCGAGGTGTACCAGTCGCGAGACGAACTGACCAAGGTCAGCCGTCTCGACCAGTTCCGGGGCCTGGCGAGCAAGCCCGGCAGGCTCTACATCATCACCACGGCGGAGCGATTCCGGCAGCTGGACCAGGAGGTCGTCCGCATGCGGGGCCGCCCCCTCGATAAGCTCAACGCCCACAGGCACCGTTACGTGATGAGCGTCTGGGACGGACCGGAGATCATGCCGAGGCCGCCGGAGCCTTACGTCTCGAGGCTGCCGCCGGGAACGGTGCCCGTGCACGCCACCATGGGCGAGGAGATGATCGAGTTCGTGGGCTACAGGGTGCACGAGAGGGCAGTGGATCTGGGCGACTCCTTCTTCGTGACCCTGTACTGGCGGGCGCTTCGCAAGGTGTCCACCCGATACCTCGTGTTCATCCACGGGGAGCGCCCGTCGATGGGTGAGATGATGCGATTCACGGGCAATCACTCGACCGGTGAGGGCTTCTACGGACCGGAGACGTGGAAGCCCGGCCTCATCGTGGAGGACACCTTCAGCGTGTGCGTCGACTACGGGATCCCTGGGGGGCTCTACCGTCTCTACGCGGGTCTGTACAAGGACAAGGACCGTCTCGAGGTGGACGATCCGTCGCTCCATGACGGTCACAACAGGTTCAGGATGGGCAAGGTCCTGATCCGGTAGGTTCGAACATACGCTTGTTGACAGCCGCCAGCCGGCAGGGTAGTTTACACATCCTCTCTTGAAGGAGTTGTTCATGGGCAAGGCCGACCGCAGGTACAGCCAGAAGATGAGAAGGCGCAATCGCCGCAGCAAGCTCAAGGAGCGTCTCAAGCGCAGACGCGCTCCCGGCAAGACCGAGGAATCCTCGAAGGCATAGGCTCCCCTTGGAGGTCTGATGCCGTCTCGTGAGCATCCGGGTCAATTCAGTTGATTCCCACCTGAAAATTTCCTAGAATACTGGCCGGTTACGGGTATGCCCTGATGATCGGCCACCACATCCCCCGCACCATGGCGCACTCCAAAGCCGTGCTGCAGGGCCTTTCGGAGAATCTCTACGGGAGATTTCTGGACAGGTTCGCCGGGACGGATCTGCCAGGGTTCGTGATGACGCCTCTGCTCGGGGCCTACTGCAGGGTCTACGATGTCGACAGAGGTGACCTGGAAACCCCCATCACGGGCTACCACAACCTGCGCGAGTTCTTCGTGAGGCCGATGAAAAGAGGTGCCAGGCACATCGACACGGATCCCGCACGGCTCACAAGTCCGGTGGACGGCGCCATCCTCGCCACCGGGCTGTTTTTGGAGCAGCCGCTGCAGACGTTGCGCATCAAAGGCAAGATCTACATGATCGACGACCTGCTGGGGACCGACGTCATGCCCGCCGGCTTCAGGTCGGGCTCCTACGTGCTGTTCTACCTGGCCCCCGGAGACTACCATAGGTTCCACTCTCCCATGGGTGGGGTGATCACGGGTGTTGACTACCTGCCTGGGACGTGCCGGCCCGTGAACCGGATCGGCAGGAAGCTCTTCCCGGAGGTGTACGTCACGAACAGGCGCGTGGTCATCTGGATACGCTCCACCGACGATCCGCCACTGGATGTCGCTCTGGTCCTCATAGGCGCCATGGGCGTGGGTCGCATGCTGGTGCGCGTCGGTGACAGGACCATCGTCGGGGACGGGAAGAAGGAGATCAGGTACCGCATGGACGAGCCCGTGCCCCTGACGAAGGGTCAGGATCTGGGGCAGTTCGAGTTCGGCTCCAGCGCACTGCTCATCTGCTCGTCGGACAGCTACAGGACGGCCATCCTGGCCGAGGAGGGGTCCGTGAGGCTCGGCATGCCCGTGGTCACCGTTGCCCGAAGAGGGGAAACGGATGCCTGAGCCTGACGAGAAGCCCGAGAACCCGCAGGAGCCGCCCCCGGAGCCGCCCCCGGAGCCGGAGCATCATCGGCCGCAGGCCCAGGTCGCCGCTGTCGCAAAGCTGGATCGGATCGACGACGTGCAGGACAGCATCGTGGACGACGACGAAGAGGAGCCAGATGTCCTCGAGCCGAGCAGCGACTCCGTGATCAAGGGTCGCGTGGAGATCGTCGGCGAGCAGGAGGAAGTGGCGTCGGAGCAGATCGATACATTGTCGATCCCGGACGATCCCGGCTCCACGGTCGAGACCATGGCCATGCCCGTCGTGGCAGCGACACATGTCGGCCCCGTCGACGAGCTGGATCTGCTGGAAGCCGTGGACGAGGACGATCAAACGGAGGAGCTTTCCGGCGACGATCTCAATGGCTCCACTCCTGTCGCGCAAGTCGGGAAATCCGCTTTAGATCGGAAG
>JBFYZU010000144.1:0-10224 GCA_041309365.1 Myxococcota bacterium | reverse complement strand
GTAGGCGAGGGCTGTGCGGGGACGCTGGTAGAAGCGCTTGATGAACTCCCTGTACAGATCCTCGAGCTCGTCTTGGGTCATGCCCCGGGGGATGAAGGTGAAGTTGAGCAGGTTCATGCGGTCGAAGTCCTCTGTGAACGTGCCCATCGCGCCGATGGTGGCGTAGAGCGGCGCTCCCGGGAACGGCGTGAACTTGGACACGTTGACCTCGTCGAAGGGCACGCTCAGGGCGTAGTCGATGGTGCGGCGGATGCTCTCGGCCGTGTCTCCCGGCAGCCCGACGATGAAGAGCCCCTTGACCCGGAGGCCGTGGCGCTTGATGAGCAGGGTCTTGGCACGGATGTCGTCCAGGCTCGTGCCCTTCTTGTGCATGGCGAGCACCTGCGCGTCTCCCGACTCCACGCCGAAGCTCACCTGCCAGCAGCCCGCTGCCGCCAGGCGGCGGACCAGGTCCTCGTCCACCTGGTTCGAGCGCACGGCGCAGCCGAAGGTCACGCCGGGGTTCTCGGTGGCCATGAGGTCGCAGAACTGCTCGACGCGCTTGCGGTTGGCCGTGAAGATGTCGTCGTAGAAGGTCACGTGCCTGACGCCGAAGCGCCACCTCAGGTAGTGCAGGTGCTCCATCATGTAGCGGGGCGAGTTGTACCTGAAGGACCGCCGGAACACGGACCGGTCGCAGTAGGTGCACGTGTAGGGGCAGCCCCGGCTCGAGACCACCGTGGAGGTGGGCGAGCGGGGGTAGCCGAAGATGGGCAAGGGGTAGGACTGCGGGTAGCCGAGCAGCTTGTGGTAGGCGGGGAAGGGCAAGGAGTCGAGCTCGAGCCTGGTCTCGCGCAGGCCCGTGAACTCGACGAGGCTCCGGTCGCGCCACACGACGCCGGGCACGTCCGTGAGGTCCCGGCCGTCGCGCTCGATGACGGCCTCGATGGCCTCCTCTCCCTCGCCCACCACCGCCACGTCGATGGCAGGGTTCTGCTCGAGGATCCTCTCCTTGAGCGCGGACACGTGCACTCCGCCGAAAACGATGCGCGTGGCCGGGCTCGCGGCCCGCACCGCGGCGGCCAGCCGCGCGCCCTCGTTGAAGCTCGCCGTGGTGGCCGAGATGCCCAGCCAGTCCGGGGCCTCGCGGCGGATGCGCTCGACCCAGGCGGCGAGCGGCTCCGGATGCGCGTACCCGTCCATGATGGTGGTGCGCACGCCGCGAAGCTCCAGGTAGGCGGCCAGGCTGATGAGCCCGGCCGGGGCCATGATGTTCACGGCGCGGGTGATGTCGCGCTTGCCGGGGATCCAGTTGAACCCCGTGGGCTGTGCCAGGATGATGGACCTGCCCTTCATGACGCTTGTCGGATATAGCACCCGCGCCGGCGGGCTGCAAAGGGCGTGGCAGGGCGCTGCGGCGCTTGGCGTTGGCCCGTACTGGGGGTAGACAACGGGGTATGCACGAGAGGATCGTCGACGGGATCTTCCTTGTGGGCGGGGACCGGCTGTCCGGGCCGGGGGACTGCATGTGCTACGCGCTCGACCTGGGCGAGGCCGTGCTCGTGGACTGCGGCTGCGGCCCGGGCTGGCCCGCCATCAGGGCCAACATGGTGGAGGCGGGCCTGGATCCTGCCGGGCCAGGCATCCTCGTCTTGACCCACTGCCACGTGGACCACGTGGGGGCCGCGCCTCGCGTGGCGCGCGAGACCGGGTGCCGGGTGTTCGCGCACGCCCTGGACGCGGGCGCCATCGAGAAGGGCGATCCCGGCCTCACGGCGGCCGCCTGGTACGGCCTGAAGCTCGAGGCCATGGAGATCTCCGACGTGATCCAGGAGCACGAGCGCGTGCTGTCCTTCCCCGCGGGCGACCTGCACATCCTGCACGCGCCGGGCCACACGCCGGGCTCCTGCGTGGCCTGGCTGGACACGCCCGCAGGCCGCGTCCTTTTCGGGCAGGACATCCACGGCCCGTTCGACCCGTCCTTCGGGTCGGACATCGGGGCGTTCGAGCAAAGCATGCGCGAGGTGCTGGCGCTCGAGGCGGACATCCTGTGCGAGGGGCACTTCGGGGTGTACCGGGGCCGCGACGAGGTGGCTGGCTTCATCCTCGATCACGTGAGCCGGGCCACCGGGAGATGAGGCCCGCCGGGGCGTCGGTCCATGGCCTCCTTGGGCCGAAGGCGCTTGCCTGCCACCCGGAACACCTGCTACGGGTCGGTGTCAAGCATCTGTCACCCAAACACGCGAAGGGAGATGAACATGATGCGATACGGCTTTGCTCGGATGACCGTCACGATGTCTTTGGCCACGCTCGCGGCCGCCTGCGGGGCCGCCACCGTGCCCGCCGGGCCTGCCTTCCCGGCGACCCACGTCACGCTCTACGACTGCGGCCTCGCGCAGATAGAGAGGCAGGCCGACGTGTCCGGGGCCACCACCCTGGGCATCGACGTGGAGCACGCGCACCTCGACGATCTGCTCTCCACCCTGGTCCTGGCGACGGACGGGGGCGTGAAGGTGAGCGGCGTGAAGTTCCCGGGCGTGCAGAACCTGGGCCAGGCCGTGGCGTCCAGCGGGTTCGCGGGATCCATGCTCGACGGCTCCGGCGGCCTTCAGATGCCCTCGGACATGGAGGGCTACGCGAGGGCCCTGGTGGGCACCAGCGTGTCCATCACGCTCGCGGACGGAGCCGTGGTCGAGGGCACGGTGCTCGACGCCGTGATGCCGCCCGAGGCCGTGCCGGTGGAGGGCCACCCCGTGGAGCCGCCCGAGCCCATCATGGTCGTCGTCACCGACGAGGGGGCGCTGCGATGGATGCCCGTGGGCACCGTGACCGAGGTGGCGCCCACGTCGGAGCTCGAGGCCGCGGCCATCAAGAACTTCGCCACGGCCCTGGGCAAGGCCAGCGGCTTCGCCCAGACCACCCTGGAGCTATCCACCACGGGCGACTCCGAGGGCAAGCTCGCCGCCTCCTACGTCAGGCAGGTGCCCGTGTGGCGCATGATGTACAAGACCACGGTCAAGGATGGCAAGGTCGTGCTGGAGGCCTGGGCCGTGGTGCACAACGATACGCCCGAGGACTGGACCGACGTGGCCATGACGCTCATCTCCGGACTGCCCAGCTCCTACGTGTTCTCGGTGGCCTCCCCGCGCTACTCGCAGCGCGAGGTCATCGTGTCGCCCGGATCCGAGGGCGAGATGATGCCGCAGCTCGGCGCCCAGACACCGGACACGCTGCTCTACGACTGGGACATCTACCACTCGTCCGGCTACGGGTTCGGGAGCATGGGATACGGCCAAGGCTCGGGGTACGGCTACGGGTACGGCTCGGGGAGCGGGAGCATGTCGGGATCCTACGGCGCGGGCAGCACCGCCTCCGAGATGGGCAGCTCGCTTCTGGCCGTGGGCGAGAGCGCTGCCGAGCAGACCATGGTGGCCGAGGTGCAGGATGAGATCTCCACGTACACGGCCATGGCCAAGGTCACCATCCCCTCGGGGACAACGAGCATGGTGCCGCTCATCCGCCGCGAGCTTCCCGGAGAGGCGTTCACCCTGCTCCGGAGCTACCAGGATCCGGCCACCTGCGTGCGCATCGAGAACGTCACGGGCCTCGTGCTGCAGCCGGGCATGGCCACGTTCTACGAGGACGGCAAGTTCTGCGGCCAGGCCGAGATCGGCAGGCTCGAGCCGGCCGACATCCGCGTGCTGTGCTACGGCCGAGACGAGGACATCGCCTTCTCGTACGAGTCGGACGTCGAGAACGTGTACTCCACCCTCGAGTTTTCGAAGAATATCCTGTGGGCCCACAGCCTGCGCACCACGAAGCTCGTCTACACGATCGAGAACTTCGCGGGCATGCCGCGCGACCTGGCCATCGAGATCGGGCACATCGAGAACGGCCGCGTGGTCTCGCCGGAGGGCCTGCTCGAGACGGACAGCCCCACCCGCGAGCTGTTCGTCTTCACCGCGCCGGCGCGCACCGAGATAGAGCGCGAGATAGTCGTCGAGGAGGGCGTGCAGTACCCGTGGGCGCTCACCGTGGAGCGCTTCGGCGCGATCATCGACGAGGGCACCCTTCCCGTGGGGCAGGTGAAGGTCCTCGAGAAGGTCCAGCCGCTGCTCGTGGAGATCGAGAAGATCGGCGAGCAGGTCGCCGAGAAGATGAAGCAGTCGGCGGACCTCGAGGCGTCCATGGCCTGGCAGAAGGATCTGCTCGCCACGGTCCCGGAGACGGGCGGCAAGTCCGCCGGCGTGGACAAGATCCTGGCCGAGATCATGCAGGCGAAAAAGCAGGTGGACGCCCTGGCAGGGGAGATCGCCGGCCTGAAGGAGAAGAGCGCGGAGAAGCACGAGAAGGCCGTGGCTGGGCTCGAGGAGGGCCTGAAGGCCCTCGTACCCGGCAATGGGCAGTGATGGCGGCTGCACGGACGTGAGCGGTCCTCGCCACCGCCGCACTGATCAGGAGCAGGGGTTGTTGGGTGCCATGGGCGAGGGCGCGGCCCAGCACCAGTCGTCGCGGGTGTCCGTGTCGGCCGCGTCGTGGGGGTATCTCTGGATGGAGATGTCGTCCGAGTCCTCCGCGTACTTGTCGTAGCCGAGGCCCGTCCACACGTCCGGCCACAGGGGCGTTCCCGCGGGCTCCCCGAACATCATGAAGTCGATGCCGAACCCGTGGTAGTCGCGCAGCGTCACCGAGCCGTCGCCGTCGGAGCCCAGGGAGATGTTCTCGTCGACGACGATCTCGCCGGTCACGGTGGCGATGTCGCGCTCGGAGATCACGACGAGGCCTCCTGGCTCCAGCGTTCCCGAGAGCAAGAAGTCGCCCACGGCGCCGCCGTAGTACGGGGCCGTGTAGCTCAGATACACGTCGCCCAGATCCACGGGGTCGCTGCCGGGGTTGTAGATCTCCACCCAGTCGGGACGTCCGGGCATGACCTCGGTGATGACGAGCTCGATGCCCATGGGCGCGAGGCATGCCGTGGCGCCGGTGCCCATGTTGTCCTCGGTGAGGCAGAAGTCCGCGCTGGAGTTCGTGTCCGGGTCTCCGGGCCGTCGGGCGAGGGTGGGGCCGGGGACGGCCGAGCTCGGATCCGGGCCGGGCATGGGCGTGGGGCCCGCGTCCGTCCAGTCCAGCCAGCGGACGAGAGAGCCGCCCGCGGCCACGAAGTCCAGGACCCGGCCGTAGGGATCCTGCAGGCCCAGGGCCGTGGGGATCAGGCCGTCGATGTTGAGGTTCTGGCCGAGGTCGAGGATTCCCGCGTGGAACCGGCCCGCCAGCCCGTTGTCCTGCAGGACCACGCGCTGGCCGGCGTCGATGCCGAAGCTCGGGATGGGCATCTGGCCCGAACCGAGGTCGCCTCCGTCCCAGAGCAGGATCCAGCCGCCCATCTCCACGCGCCCGTCCGTCGAGTTGAGGATCTCCACCTTGTCGTACTGCCCCTGGGTGTCGAGCTCGGTGACGAGCACCGCTCCCTCGTCCAGGCGCGCGATGCATCCGGTGCTCGCCTGCCCCGGGGTGGGCGTGCCCACGCAGAAGTCCGATGCCAGGTCGAGGTCCGCGGCTTCGTCGGCACGGACGAGCACGGTGTGGATCTGCGGGATGGGCAGCACGGGGTCGTCGGTCCAGGACAGGCCGAGAGGGGGCAGCGTGGGCGACCCGCCCCAGCGCACGAAGTCCGTGCCCCGCTCGTGCGTGGCGATGAGGGCCACGGCACCGCCGCTCACGGGCGACCAGGGCAGGTCGTCGGCGAGCTTCAGGGCGCCGGGCACCTCGCCCGCAGGGCCCGTGAGGCTGATCCGCTGGCCGGCCGGCAGGGTGAAACCGTCGAGGGCGTGCTCGGAGGCGCGCCCGTCCGGGCCGGTGGCCACGAGCCTCCATCCGTCCAGAACGAGGTCCGTGTCCGTGGTGTTCGCGAGCTCCACGTACGGGTCCTGGATGTCCGCGGGCATGTCCGTCTCTTCTGCCGTGGAGATCTCGGTGACGATCACGGCGCCCGGATGGGTGACCAGGAAGTTGATGAGCAAGAACGGCGAGCTCGTCACGGGCAGCGTGTCACCGCCGGTGCAGGTCGCCTGCACGCGGACCTGCACGTCCTCGGCATCTCGAGGGATGTCCGTGGTCGTCTCCCACGGCAGCATGTGCTCCGTGCCTCCCGCGCTGGCCGCGAGGCCGGTCGAGGCCGTCGCCTCCGCGAGCGTGGCGGCCGTGAAATCGCCGTCGCCCACCCGGTACTCGACCAGGACGTCGCAGGTCGCGTCCGCTCCGCTCGAGAGCATGATGAAGACGTCGATGTCGCCCATGGAGGGATCGGGCGGATCGAGCAGGGAGATCCACGGCCCCTGCTCGGGCACGTCCGTGGTCCCGTCCGTCGTGACGGGGCCTGGATCGCAGGCCACGGTCGCGAGCGCCGCGGCCGCGGCGACGATGCGTGACGCGAGCCTTCTCGATCCTGTGGCCGTCCGCACGAGCGCAAGGCCCAGGGCCAAGAGGCCGGCGAGCACGGCGGCCCAGGAGACGCGGCCATGACCGGCCGTGCCGATGGCGCAGGCCTGCCCGGTTCCCCGTGCGCCGTAGACCACCAGGGGCGGCTCGGCAACGGTCACCGTGCGTGCCGTGGTGGAGGCACCGTCCGGGCCGGTCACCGTGAGCGTGACCTCGTACTCGCCGGGCATCTCCCACGCGTGCACCGGATCCGGCAGCGTACTCGTGATGCCGTCGCCGAAGTCCCACTCGTGGCTGTCCACCATGCCCCGGCTTGTGACCGTGAGCTGGGCTTCCGTCATGGGTGTGGGCACCTCGGGGTCCACATCGAAGGACGCGAAGGTGCGGTACGTGATGGACACCTGCGCCGGCTCGCTCGAGAAGCCCGGGCCCACGTCGGGCACCAGATCTCCGGCCACGAGCCTGAGCTCGTAGTGGCCCTGTGGGCCCTCGAGCTCGACCTCGTGCACGCTCCCGTCTCCGGGGACGCAAGGCATGGTGGGAAAGATCTCCAGGGCGTCCACCACCTCGCCGGAGATGGAGTCGGCCATCTCCAGGGTCAGAGGCGCGGCCTCGATGTCGAGGTTGCCCGTGTTGGTGAGGGCCACCTCCACGTCGAAGGGCTCGCCGGGCCGGGCCACTGCCGGGGCAAGGATCTCGCCCTCGAGCTGCAGCCTCGCCGAGTCCACGAGCAGCACGGCCTTGTAGAGGGTCGACAGCTCGCCGCTCGCGTCGTCCTTGACGCGCAGCGACCACGTGCCCTCGATGGGCCCGCCCCTGAGAGCCGAGAACACCCCGGCGAGGTGCTGGCTGCCCAGGATGGAGTTGATGTTCTCGATGCCGAGCTCCTCCGGGTCGTCGATGGCGTGCGAGGCCACGGTGCCTTCCGGGTTCGTGAGCTCGATGGCGATGTCCGTGGCGCGGCCCGTGTCCACCGTGAGGTCCAAATACACGTTGCCTGCCACGTCCGAGCTGCACAGGGCGCTCTCGCAAGCCACGTCCACGGTGAGCTCGACGCCGTCCGCGCCCGCGTCGGGGATGGGCGTGCCCGTGAAGGTGGATATGAAGGCCGCGCCGGTGTCCCAGACCACCTCGGCGTGCCGGTCTCCCACGCGGATGTAACGGTGCAGGTAGGTCTGGCGCGGCCCGATCTCCTGCACGGTCAGCGCGTCCGCGCGGATCCGCTCCATGGTCCACAGGGGGTCCGTGCCGAAGCGCGACGCGTACAAGGCGATGATGCCCGCGCCGTGAGGCGTGGCCATGGACGTTCCCGAGTAGCCGTACAGGCCTCCCGCGTCGATGTCGTTGCCCGGTGCGATGATGTCCACCAGAGAGGACGAGTTGGAGAAGCACGTCACGGCCCCGGGGATCACCGGTCCCGTGCCGCAGGTGTAGCCGAACGCAGGGTCGTCGTAGCCCGCGCCCACGCGCATGGCCGCGGCCACGCAGGATGGTGGCCCCACCGCGGTCTTCACGTAGTCGTTGCCGGTCGCCACGGCCGGGATGATGCCCGCGTCGCGGGCGTTGGCGAACGCCGCCGAGTAGGAGCCTGCCATCCAGCCCGTGCAGTAGCCCGTGGCGTTGGGGTCCACGCTGCTGCCCAGAGACAGGTTGGCGGCCACGATGTTGTAGGTCTCGACGTTCGTGATGCACCAGTCCATGGCCAGGGCCACGTCGCCGTCGTTGCTCAGCGCGCCGCCGTCGAAGCCCGAGCTGGAGTCCGGGTCGTACACGGCGAAGACTCCCAGGCTGAGCAGATCCGTGCCCGGCGCCAGATCCCCCACGATGCCTCCCACGTTGGTGCCGTGGCCCTCGGCCGTGGCCACCACCACAGGGTCGGTCTCTCCGCTGCCGAAGGCCAGGTGGGCGAACCCGAGGAACTCCTTGACCCTGCAGTCCGGCCCGCCCACCGGGTCGCAGTCGCCGAAGTAGCCGTTCCAGTAGCGGATGCCCGTGTCCAGGATCGCCACCGCGGTTCCCTGCCCCTCGTACCCGTCGGCGAACCAGCCGTCCGCGTCCAGGTAGGCCAGGGACGACTCCATGAGCGGGTACACGATCCTGTCCGGGTACACGCCCACCACCTGCGGGTGGCCCGAGAGCTCGATCATGTCCGCCTCGTCGATGTCCATCCTGACGAGCGGGAGGTTCACGTAGTCGCCGTACACTCTCGATGCCAGGGCCGGCGAGAACGAGGCCACGAGGTCCATCCTCGCCTTCGCGATGGCGGCCGCCCGTGCCTCGATCCGCTTGAGCGTGGCCTCCCTGTCCGCTGCCGGGGCCTTCGAGTCGCCCTGGGCCACGAGCACGGTCCCGTCCACCGACGTGAACTCCACGAGGACCTTCTCCGCCCGAGCATCGATGGGCAGGGTTGTCGAAACGATCGCCACGAACGACAGGATGGAGGTTCTGGTTGTCGACATGGGCGGATTCTTCGCCGGAACCCTCGCCATAGTCAACCTCTCGGGTGCTTTGTCGCGC
Source organism: Myxococcota bacterium (assembly GCA_041309365.1). GTDB lineage: Bacteria > Myxococcota_A > Polyangia > DRWM01 > DRWM01 > JAFDER01. The sequence goes on along the minus strand of JBFYZU010000144.1, from coordinate 1,290 downwards.
TGCCGGCGCTGGTGTAACATGCCGGACGCATGACCGCCTCCATGCCAGGCACCTGCAGGATCGCCCGGATCCAGCGCGACGGCGACCTCGTGAAGCTCGCCATCGGGCTCTTCGACGGCGCGCAGGTGGAGTGCGTGGTGATCCCCATGCGGACCCGCGGCAACGTCCGCGAGAGGATCACCCTGTGCGTCTCCACCCAGGTGGGGTGCCGGATGGGATGCACGTTCTGCGAGACAGGGAGGATGGGTTTCGTGAGGGATCTCGCGCCCGACGAGATCGTGGCGCAGGTCGCCGCGGCCCAGACGCTGGGGCGCCGCCCCGACAAGATCGTCTTCATGGGCATGGGCGAGCCCCTGGACAACCTCGAGAGCTTCCTTTCGGCCGTGCGCCTGCTGACGCGCTCGGTGCGCGTGGGCCGGGCGGCGCCTTTCGCATGGTCGGCGGCGGACATGACCCTGAGCACCGTGGGCCACGTGGAGGGCCTCGAGCGCCTCGCGGGACGCTTCCCGCGCAAGATGACGCTGGCCGTGTCGGTGAACGCGCCCGACGACGCCATCCGCGACAGGATCATGCCCGTGAACCGGCGCTGGCCCATGGCCGCGCTGCGCGAGGCGCTGCTCGCGTTCCCCATGCGAAACCGCACGTTCTTGGCAGGATACGTGCTCGTGCCGGGGCTCAACGACGCTCCCGAGCACGCCTCCTCGCTCGCATCGTGGCTGAGCCCGTTTCGAGCCTTCGTGAACGTCATCGCCTTGAACCCGTCCCCCGGCGGGAGAGATCGCGGCTTTCGTGCCCCCACCGTCACCGAGCTGGACAGGTTCGCGGGCTGGCTCGACGAGCGCGGCGTGGCGGCCCGAAGGCGCGACGCCAAGGGCCTCGGCCTGGGAGCGGCCTGCGGCCAGCTCGCCTCTTGCAGGGTGGATGGCCGGGAAGGGATCAGGAGATGACGAGGTCGGCCTCGGAGAACGAGGGCGTTCCCGTGTGGGGGCTCACGTCGCCGTCGTAGGTGCGGGTGTTGCCGTTGACCCGGATGCGTCCGCCGCCGCCGCCGCCGCCGCCGTAGTTGTAGCATCCCGGAGGGCTCGGCGCGGTCTGTCCCACGTCGGGCTCGCCGGGGTTGCCGTCGCCGCCCTCGCAGCCGTAGCCCCCCGCAAGGCCGCCGGCCGCGGCCGTGTCGTCCATCAAATGGCCGTCCTCGCCGCTCGTGCCCCCGCCCGGACCGCCCGCGCCGCCGCCCGCGCCGCCGCCGCCGTTGGCCGTGAGCCAGCCAGCCACGTGCACCTCGGGAGC
>JBFYZU010000143.1:0-9710 GCA_041309365.1 Myxococcota bacterium | reverse complement strand
CCTCGAGGTGGGACGGGTCTACGCGTCGTTCGTCAGGCACATGAGACGGCGATTTCCCGAGCTGGCCCGGCGAACGGGCGTCCGTAGCCCGGGCGCAGGGCATCCGAGGTGACATGGTGACTGCGAGCAGGCTCGACATCAAGATCGGCTTCGCCTGCAACAACCTGTGCAGGTTCTGCGTCCAGGGCGACAAGCGCCACAGGGTCCAGGCACCCACGAGAGAGAAGATATTCGCCGAGCTCGAGTCGGGGCGGGCCCAGGCCGAAGGGGTGGTCTTCACGGGCGGAGAGCCGACCATGCGCCGCGACCTGCCGGAGCTCGTCGCCCACGCCAGGGCACTGGGCTACACCACGGTCCAGATCCAGTCCAACGGGCGGACCTTCGCGTCGCGGCGCTACTGCGAACAGCTCATCGCCGCGGGCGCCACGGAGTTCTCGCCCGCGCTGCACGGGCACGTGCCCGAGCTGCACGAGTACCTCACTCGGGCGCCCGGGTCGTTCGCGCAGACGACCCGGGGGATCCGGAACCTCAAGATGCTCGGGCAGTACGTCCTCACGAACTCCGTGGTGGTCCGGCAGAACTTCCGCAACCTGTCCCAGCTCGCCAGGCTGCTCGTGGACCTGGGCGTGGACCAGTACCAGCTCGCCTTCGTGCACCCCGTCGGCACGGCAGGAGTCGATTTCTACAGCGTCGTCCCCCGCATGGAGATGCTCTCTCCCTACCTGATGGCGGGCCTCGAGCCAGGACTGAAAGCCGGGCTCACCGTGCACACGGAGGCCGTGCCCTACTGCATCGTCCCCGGTTACGAGCAATGCGTGGTCGAGAGCAGGATCCCCCGCACGAAGGTGGTGGACGCAGGGGCGGTCGTTCCTGACTACCGCGAGTACAGGCTCACGGAAGGCAAGCTCAAGGGGCCCCTCTGTCCGGGGTGCAGGTACTTCGACGTGTGCGAGGGACCCTGGAGGGAGTACCCGGAGCACTACGGGTTCTCGGAGTTTCAGCCGGTGCCCGCGAAGGAGCCCGGCTGATGGCCAACCTCGGCTACATCCAGGTCACGAGGCGATGCAACCAGCACTGCCTGTTCTGCTCCAACCCTCCCATCGAGAGGGACATCACCCTCGAGGAGGGTCGCCTCCTCGTCGACCGTCTGGCCGGGGACGGTTACGAGGGCGTCATCTTCACGGGCGGGGAGCCGACGCTCTCACCCATCCTGCCCGATCTCGTCCGCTACGCCCGCGCGAAGGGCATGGCCCCGCGGATCGTGACGAACGCGCAGAGGCTGGGACAGGAACCGGATCTGCTGGATACGCTCGTCGATGCGGGGCTCGACCACGTGCACGTGAGCCTGTACTCCCATCGACCCGAGGTCGTCGAGAAGCTCACGGGCACGGCAGGCTCCATCCGCAACGTGCACGACGCCCTCGACCTGATGGGCCGGATGATCGGCCGGATCGACGTCGACGTGAATACCGTCATCAACCACTACAACGCGGATCACCTCGACGAGCACGTGGCTGCTCTCGTGCAGCGGCATCCTTTCGTGCGTCACATGGTGTTCAACAACATCGATCCGTTCATGAACCGCGTAGCCGAGAACCCTGACACCGTCCCCACCCTATGGGAGATGGAGCTCTCGCTCAACCGCGCGCTTCGCCTGCTCGACTCGAGCGGCCGCACGTTCCGCGTGGAAAGGGTTCCTCTGTGCTACATGACCGAGTTCGCGCACTGCTCCACCGAGACGCGCAAGATCGTCAAGTCCGAGGAGCGCACCACGCATGTCCTCGACGACAAGGGTGAGGTGCGCCAGACCGAGTTCTTGCACGACAAGGCCCCCTGCTGCGCCGTCTGCCTCCTCGACCCGATCTGCGCGGGCCTCGACGGCGTGGGCCATGGGTTCGATCTCGCAGAGCTCTACCCCGTGTTCGTACCCCCGTTGACCGTGATAGCGCGGGTGCTCCGCAGGCCCGCGTCCGAGATCCCGCCGAACGTCATCGAGGCCATCGCGGCCCGCCAGCGAGCGGCCGCCCCGCGCCGTGACCGCGAGCGCTGATCCCGGTTCACTTTCGCCGTCGCGTCACGACGGACGCGACGGACAGAAGGACGAGGAGCTCGACGAGGCGAAAAGCCCCGTCCGGATGCCCCGTCATGCTGCACCCGCATCCGCCTCCCGAGGCCTCCTCTTCCACGGTGCAGAGGCTGGAGCAGCCGTCACCGTCGGCGAGGTTGCCATCGTCGCAGCCCTCGTCTTTCACAGCATCCACTATCCCGTTGCCGCACGTCTCGTCGCTCAGGCAGTTTGCACTGCAGCCGTCGCCAGCGCCCAGATCGCCGTCGTCGCACGCCTCGCCCAGGGCCGTGTCCAGAAAGCCGTTGCCGCATGTCTCGTCGCTCAGGCAGTCCGCGCTGCAGCCGTCGCCGCCGGACTCGTTCCAGTCGTCGCACGTCTCGTCCACGTGCACGACGCCGTCGCCGCAGATGGCCAGGGTCGCTCCCAGCGCCCGCCTCAGGTCGGGCTGCGGGCCGATGTGACGCGATGGCACGGTCTGGCCGGTGCCGGTGTCGACCAGCGCCTTTCTCACCTCAATAGGGGTCGGCGCCGCACCAGTGGCCTCAAGAACGACCCCCAGGTACGCCGCCACCGCGCCCGTGACGATGGGCGATGCCGACGAGGTTCCCGCGAACTGCCCCGTGTAGAACTGGTGCACGTCGTCGCCTCCCCTGAACAGATCGCCGTACCCGGTCGTCGTCACGAGACTCCCCCAGGCGTGCAGGTCCACCCGGCTGCCGTGATTGGTGTACCACTCGGGCGCGTGCGACAAGGGCTGGCCCGCCCCCACGATGATGGCGCCACTGTCGCGGGCGTCACGGTCGAACCTGTCCGCGTAGATCCCGGTATCGTCAAGGTCCTGGCTCCCGTTGCCGGCGGCCTCCACCACGACGATCCCGCTCGCCACGGCCAGCTCGATGGCGTCGAACACGGGAGGCTCCCACTCCACCGGGACGAGCCCCCTCTGGGGATCGAGATCCGGATCGTACCGCGGACCGGCTGTCTGCGCCTCGAGCAGGATCACGCCGGGGCCTCCGGCAAGGTGCTCCGTGCTCATCACGATGGCGCGCGGGATGCTGTAGTAGTGCTCCACCGTCCAGTCGGGCGCCACGTGACACAGCGCACGTGGCACGATGCCCGTGACCCCGTAACCGCCCTCTGAGCCGAAGAGCACGCCCAGCACGGCCGTACCGTGGTGTGTGTAGTCCCACCCGAGGGTGGGATCCACGGTACCGATCCCCTCGATCGTTGCGTCGACGCACGAATCGAGATCCTCGTGATCGAGATCCCAGCCTGCCTCCATGTCCACCACGGCGATCCCATCACCGCGACCACCTGGCAAGGTCCACGCGTGAACGGCGCCGATCCCGTCCGGGGCTGCCAGGAGGTACCCCTGGCCGTCAACGAACGGAGGTGTCGTGGGAGCGACGTCCACGGGAGGGGGTATGAGGGCGTGATCGGGAGCGGGATAGGCGAGCTCTACGATAGGATTCGAGAGGAGGCCCTCGAGCACGTCCTCGAGCACGACAGCCCCGGGGGTCACTTTGACGGAGAAGTAGGAGGTGAGATCGGAGAGGTCACACTTGCACCTCGCCGTGGCACGGCTCCTCATGGCTCGCAGCGAGCCGATGTCCAGCCCGAACCCCTGCTCCACCCGGCCGAGCGCGGCTGCCGGAAAATGCCGGTGGAGATCGACGAGCACCTGGCCCTGCCCGTCGACGATCCTATGCCCGGCCAGCACTCCGCCCGAGTCGTCCCAAAGCTTGATCACGACCTCGCCCGACCAGACCGCAGGATCGAGGCTCGCCAGGAGCCCGCATGCCACATCGATGCCGTTCCCCTTGGCCGACCTTGCCATTCCCGATGGCAGGATGACCGAGCTCAGCAGGACAAGGACGATAAACGAGATACGATTGGAATCATGCGACATGAACACGACTGTAGTCTTCCCGTGCCCGGACGGCAAATGTCCCTTCGCCGGTTGTCTCTTCTGTTTCACTTGACCTGTAACCCTTTTCGCTGGATCCTTTGCGACGACGAGATGTTCCCGTAAAAGGAGGAATGCCGATGAGATCCAGTGAAGTTTCTATCGCTGTTGCCGTGACGCTGATGTTCTGGACCACGGCCTGCTCGGGAGGCTCCAGCTCGGAAGGCGACGCGGACGCCGTTGCCGACACGGTCATCGACTTGGCCGCCGACACGGTCACCGACATGGTCGTGGAGGTTCCGGAGGACACGCCCGAGGACACCATGCTCGTGGACTCGCCCGAGGACACGGCAACAGGACCGGACGTATCGCTGGATACGACGACGGAGTGGGACGCAGCGTCGGGCTACTTCGACGAGCTGGGCACGAACAACCAGGACATCACGGGGGTCGAGCGGGTCATCTTCCTGGGCGACTCCATCACGGCCAGCCCCTACCTCACTCCACCATGGTCGGACAGGATCCGCGACGACCTGCAGGGCGTGTTCGGCGCCAGCATCGAGATCCACAACTACGCCGTGGGCGGTGCCCGCACCGAGCACGTGCTCGAGGACCAGATCCCGAACATCGATACGACGTCCACGAAGAAGACCCTTGTCATGTTCACCATCGGGGGAAACGACGCTCTGCAGGTCATAGGCTCGGACATCCCCACGTCGCTCGCCCACATGGAGACCAAGATGGTGAACCTCCGGGGCATCATGGATTTCATGTCCGATCCCGGCAACTTCCCGGGCGGCGTGTACGTGGTGTTCAGCAACATCTACGACCCGACGGACGGCGAGGGCGACTTCACCCACTGCGGCATCGGCGCGCTCTACGAGGACTGGCCGAACGTCGACGAGCTCGCCACCACCGTCAACGAATGGTACCTGGACCTGGCCATGGAGTTCGGCTTCGACGTGCTCAACGCCCACGCACTGTTCCTTGGCCACGGATGGAACAACAACGACACGGCCAGCCCGTACTACTGCTTCGCCTGCGATCCGGAATGCCCCTGCGACAGGTGGCTGGATCTGACCTGCATCCACCCCAACGCCGACGGCCACGAGGCGCTAGCCGGCTACTTCCTGGGAATCGCGACCCGCTAGGACGACGATCCCCGGGGCAATGGAGAGGATCACATGTCTTCATCGAGACCAGCGGTCCGCACGGGCCTCATCCTGTGTGTGGCGATCTCCCAGTGCTGCGTGCCTCACATCGAAAAGGACCCTGTCCTCACCACGATAGAGGCCGAGTTCGACCCATCGGCCGAGCCATCGCCTCGGATCCCCTCGCCGACGGACCTCGTCTACGACGTCGAGGAGAGCAGGCTCGACATGGATCTCGAGCCGGACGCCTCGGCCGCGCAGCAGGATCTGGTGGCTTTCCTCGAGTCCCTGGACGGCTGGCCCGCCTCCATGCCGGGCAAGGCATCGTTTCTCGGCGAGGTGGATCCTGCCACGGTGACAGCGGAGACGGTCCGAGTGCTGGATATCACGGACCTCGCCTACCCGGAGTGGGTCGATGGCATCACCCTCGAGCTCGAACTTTTCGAGGAAGGCGAGCAAACGCTCCTGGTGTACCCCGGACACCTGCCGACATGGGACGTGGGGAGCCGCTACGCCATCGTTGTGCTGGGCGGCGATACCGGGGTCAGAGGGCTCGATCAGCAAACCGTGGTCTGTTCCCCGACGTTCTGGTTCTTCAGGGCGTCCGAGCCCCTCGTGACCTGCGAGGACCAGGACGCTCTCGCAGGATGCGAGAGCACAACTGGGCTTCTAGACGACGAGGACGCAGCGGATCTCGAGGAGGTGAGGAGAGACACCGAGGAGGTCTTCGACGCGCTCGACGCCATGGGGGTCGACAGGCTCCAGGTGGCCCTGGCATGGAGCTTCAGGACGAGCTCCCACACTGTCGTGCCCTTCGATCCGTCCATCGACGACGTGCACTTTCCCAACGACTACTACCTGTCCGAGGACGAGTCACACGTCGAGCTGCCGGATCCCGAGGGCTCGACGCCTGCATCCGAGGCCCTGCTCGACAGGCTCGAGCTCAAGGACGGGTTCTCCCTGACCGCGCCCGGCTGGATGAGGTTCGTCGGTCCGCTCAAGCCCGGCTCCACCAACCTCACCTCCACCTCGCTCCTGTTCGTCAACGCAGACGACGACGACGATTACCCGCTCCTGGAGAGGCGGTGGGACGAGACACGCAACGAGGTGCTCCTCATCCCCTACAAGGGTCTGCACGACCACACCCGCTACGCCGCCGTGGCCCTCGACTACCTCACCGACGTCGATGGCGACGAGATCATCGGGTCGCACGTCTGGTCCATCCTCAAGTCCCAAAACCCGGCCACGGACGCAGGTGGGCACAGCCTGCTCGACGGGGTGGACGACGAGACCGCGCAGGATCTCGAGGAGGCCAGGCTCGACTACGAGGACCTGTTCGCCGAGCTCGAGGAGATCTCGTACCCGCGGCGCATGGTGCAGCTGGGGCAGGTCTTCACCACCCAGTCGTTTCTGGGGGAGATGCAGGCGCTCAGGGAGCGCCCGCGCGAGGAGGGAGTATCGACCACAGCGGTCTCTGCTGCCGGAGTGCAGGACCCCGACCTCGTGGTCCCGGCCGGGAGGCCTCACGACAGCATCTCGGGCGTCGTGAACGGAACCATCCGGCTTCTTTCCGTGCTGGATCCGGCCACCAGGGAGGTCTCGGCCGATCCAGGAAATCAGGTCGAGGTACCGTTCGTGCTCACCCTTCCGCTGGTGCCACCTGCCGGAAGGTCCGCCGCGCCCGTCGTCCTGTTCGTGCACGACATGCACGGTTCCAGGATGGACATCTTCGCGGTAGCGGATGCCCTGGCCTCGAAGGGGTGGGCGACTCTCGCCGTCGACCTGCCGGGGCACGGAGGCCGTGCCACGTGCCTCACGGACGACGACTGCACGTCCGGCACGTGCGAGGCGGGTGTCTGTTCATCAGGCGATGTCCGCTCCGACGTCGCGGGCGTTCCTGTCAACGCACGCGACGTTCTCATGCCGGCGAGAAACCCCTTCGCGGCCGGCGATGCCATGCGCCAGGCCGCCGTCGATCTGGTCTGCGTGACCCGCTCGCTGCGGGCGGCCGATGGTCCAGCCTCTGTCCCCGGCGTGGACATCGACACCACGGATGTCTCCATGTTCGGTCTGGGGTTCGGCGCCATGGCAGGTGCCATTTTCATGGCCGTGGACCCGGCGGTGCACGTCGCCGTGCTCACGGGCCCTGGAGGCAACCTCGGCAGGCTCGTGTCCACGTCCGCCGCGTTCGATGGCGAGATGGACGCCTGGCTCGAGGATGACCTCGGCCTGGAGCCGGGCTCGGAGGCGCACCACCTCATGCGGTACGCATGGAGCTGGGCCGCGGATCCCGGCGATCCCGGCGTCTTCGCCCACCACCTCATCACGTCCCCCTTGCCTGACCCGGAAGGTGGCCCGGACATGGCGCCGCGATCGCTCATGGTCCAGGTCCCCATGATCGATCAGACCATCCCGGAGCCGTCCATGCGTTTCTTCTGGCTCTCGTGCGGCCGGGATCTCTACCCCGTGTTCTTCGAGAGTTCGGAGAACTCCTTCATCCTCGACCCGGACGACGCGACCGGGATGGAAGCGCTGGCGCAGGCCGTGGAGTTCATCGCCACGGGAGGCGAGACCGTCTTGCCGGTGGGAGGTTGATCATGCGAGGACCGTCACGCTGCACATGCGCGGCCATAGCGCTCGGACTTTCGCTGCCCGGCGTTGCGAGCGCGGCCGGGTTCATGATCATCGAGCAGGACGCCTCGGCCACGGGCAAGGCCTGCGCGGTCACCGCCGTGGCGGACACGCCGAGCGCCATCTTCTACAACCCGGCAGGGCTGGGCATGCAGGAAGGGCTCGGCATCCAGATCGGCGACACGCTGATCTTCCCGTGGGGTGAGCACGAGGATCCCGCAACGGGCGAGCTGACGCAATCGGTGTTCGACGTGTTCTACCCACCGACGGTGTACGCATCGTACAGGTTCAAGGGTCGCGTGGCGTTAGGCGCGGGGTTCTTCGTACCCTACGGGCTCGGCATCGAATGGCCCAAGAGCTGGCAAGGGTTCGAGGAGATCGTGTCCATCGACCTTCAGAACTTCACGGTGAACCCCACCGTGGCGTGGAGCCCGCTGTCCTGGCTCAGCGTGGGGATGGGGTTCGACATGGTCCGCTCCATCGTGACCATCGAGAGGGGTCTCGAGCTCATCGACGACAGGGGCACCCTCGAGGCCGCGGGCGGCGCCTGGGGCATGGGCATGAACGCGGGGGTGCTCGTGAAGCTCTTTGGCGGGAGGCTCTCGTTCGGTCTGAGCTACCGCAGCGCGGTTCAGCTGCGGTTCAGGGGCAAGGCCGACTTCGACGTACCCGACGCGTTCGCCTCCCTTCTCGAGGATCAGCCCCTGCGCACCAGCCTCACCTTGCCCAACCACGTGGCCATCGGCATCGCGGGCAGGCCTCATCCCATGCTCCAGGTGAGCCTGGACATCACATTCACGACGTGGTCCACGTTCGAGAGCTTCGCCTTCACGTTCCCGGAGGACGAGAACCGTCCGGAGGACGAGAAGCTGTCCACGTCGGAGCCTCGAGACTGGAGCGACGTGTTCTCGGTCCGCCTCGGATTGGAGCTCTCCCCCACGGAAGGGCTCGCTCTCAGGACGGGGCTCGTCTTCGACAGGAATCCTTCTCCAAGGCGGACCATGAGCCCCAGCTTGCCCGATGCGGACCGCCTGGACGTCTCCGCGGGCATCGGTTACGTGTTCCCCTTCGGGCTCGGCTGCGACCTGGGGTACATGTACGTGCACTTCATGGAGCGCTCGTCCATGGGAGATGCGTTCCCCGGCATCTACCGGGCACACGCTCACCTGATCGGGATCAGCCTGAGCTACAGGTGGAAGCCTGCCTCCGCATCGTCGAAGAAGTGACCCTGAAGGGCAAGGCTGGCCCGTCACCCACCCTTCTTGAACTCGATGCCGTACTGCCTGATCTTCGACCACAGGGTTCGCCTCGAGATGCCGAGGATGTCCGCCGCGGCCTTCTGGATGCCTCCCGTCTTCTCGAGGGCCTTGCGGATCTCCTCCACCTCGGCCTCCTCCTTGCGCATCTTCATCTTGCTTGTCGAGGATGATCCTCGATCCGCCAGGGAGACGCGACCCATCACGGTGGGGGGCAGATGCTCGGCGAGCAGGGTCGATCCCTCGCAGTGCACGACAGCCGCTTCCATGGCGTTGCGCAGCTCCCGCGCGTTGCCTGGCCATGTGTGCGACTGCAACCTATCCAAGAAGCCCCTGCTCATGGGGGGTGGCTCGATCTCGAACCGCCGGGCGGTCCTGCGTATCCAGTACTCAGCCAGGAGCGAAATGTCGGCCGGACGGCTCCTGAGCGGCGGAACGTAGAGGTGGAAGGTCCCGAGCCGGTAATAGAGGTCCTGCCGGAAGGTGCCGAGCTTCACCTCCTCCTCCACGTCCCTGTTGGTGAGCGCGATGACCCTGACGTCCAGGAGGACCTCCTCGCTGCGACCCACCCTGTTGATCGTGTAATCGTCCAGAAACCTGAGGAGCTTGACCTGGACGGCGCCGGGAAGCTCCGTGATCTCGTCGAGGATCAATGTCCCGAGGTTGGCAGACTCCAGAAACCCGGTACGCCTGTCGTC
>JBFYZU010000142.1:0-19192 GCA_041309365.1 Myxococcota bacterium | reverse complement strand
GGCCCAGATCGAGTCGCGGGTGAAGCTCCCCATCGACACGCTGAACCTCGACACGAACGCTCCGGTGGTGATGGCACAGGAAGTGCTCGACGTGGACTCGGACGACGAGCTCGAGGTGAGCCTGGCGCTGGTCTTCGACACCCATCCACAGGCATCCGGCACAGGGTCGCATCGAGAGCAGGCGTTCATCCTCGACATGGACCCGGTACCGCGCGTGGCCTTCACCACGATCACGCACACGGAGCCGCTGTCCGGCGCCGGAGCCATGACCGATCTCGTGACAAAGATCGCCGACGCAGACGGCGATGGCCACGCCGACATCCACGTGTCGGGCAAGCAGTGCATCGGCAAGGCCTGCACGCCGATGGACATGACGTACTTCTACAACGACGCCTCGGACTCCTGGGCCGAGAAGCAGTGAGGATCCAGACATGGTGCAGATCAGGGAAGCCACGGAGAAGGACGTCGATCGGGTCAGGGACCTCTTCGTCAGGGTCTACGGCGAGGGATACCCGTTCACGGACTTCTACAGCACGGACTGGCTGAAGAAGTCGGTCTTCGGCGACGATACCCTGTTTCTCATCGCCGAGGACGGAGCCGAGGTCGTGGCCACGGGATCCGTCCTGCTCACGGCCGGGGATCTCAACGACCTCATCGGGGAGATGGGACGTCTCATCACGTCGCCGGACAAGCGGGCTGCGGGCGCTGCAACGCAGCTCATGGCCAGGGCACTGGAGATGATCCAGGGCACCGTGCAGTTCGCGTTCGGCGAGGCGCGGACGATCCATCCCGGAGCGCAGAAGATCTCCGAGTACTTCCACTTCTCGCCCGTGGGGTTCGAGCCCATGAAGTACCGCATCGCGCACCGGGAGAGCGTGGTCATGTACGCGAGCCTCCTGGGGGCAGCGGCAGAGCTGCGCCGCAACAACCCGCGCATCATCCCTGAGGTCTCCGTGCTGGCGCAGACCGTCCTTCACGGCATGGGGCTCCCGGTAGACGCCATCGTCGAAGACGAGACGGACGGCTATGCCACGAGCGCATCCTGCGAGATACAGAGGCTCGAGCACAGGGGCGTGACTCCGCTCTTGCGCATCGAGCGGGGACGGGTCAAGGGACGCGAGGTGTTCGGCAACCTGAGCCTGGCCTACGGCTTCTTCCGCATCACCAACACCAACTCGCACTACCTGGTGGCTCGAGACGGGGATGCCATCCTCGGAGCGGTCGGGTTCACCCACGACCCCGTGGACCGCAAGGTGAGGATATTCGAGCTCATCGAGTTCGACGACGCAGTGAAGGGTTACCTTCTGGCCTCCGTGGACCGCATCGCACGTGAGGAGATGAAGGTGGAGTATCAGGAGGTCGACGTCAGCGCCTACTCACCCAGGATCCAGCGCACGTTCGAGCGGCTCGGGTTCGTGCCCGTGGCCTACTGCCCTTCCATGGTCTTCGACAACGTGGAGAGGCTGGACGTGATCCGTATGGCCAAGCTCAGCGTGCCCTACGAGCTGGGCCCGCTGAACCTCCTGGAGAGACCCGCCCGCATGAAGGAGATCGTCGAGAAGGGCCTCGAGGACCGGCTCGTGGGCATGGAGGTCACCGAGGGCAACCGCAAGGCGGCCATCTTCGCCGGCCTGCCGGACGGGGAGCTGTACCACCTGGCGCGAATCTCCACCCTGCGCGAGCACAAGGCCCAGACGGTGCTCGCCCGCGAGGGCACGGACTCGGACAGGGTGTTCATCATCGTCGAGGGATCGGCCGAGGCGCGAAAGTCCGACCGCGTCATCGGCCGGCTCTGCGAGGGCGAGATCTTCGGCGAGATGGGGCTTCTGGAGAGGACCACGCGGGCGGCGGACGTGGTTCTCACGCAGGATTCCAAGGTCATCGAGATAGGTGTGGGCAAGCTCGAGAGGCTGTGCGACGCGAGACCCAGGCTGGGCAAGCAGGTCATGCAGAACCTGGCGCGGGGCCTGAGCTCGAAGCTCAGGCGCGGCTGACGAAAGAGAGGCTCATTTCCCGGTGGGCGGAAGGTCGTCACCGAAGGCATGGCCCCTCGAGCGCTTGGCGTGCAGGTAACGCAGGTTGTGCCGGCACACCCCGGTCACGAGAGGCACTCGCTCGGCCACGGGCACGCCTCCACGCGAGAGGTGCTCCACCTTCATGGGGTTGTTGGTGAGAAGACGTATCGACTCCCCCTGGGCGAGGAACTGGCGTAGCACGAGGGCCGCCTCGGAGAAATCACGCGAGTCGGCCGGCAGGCCCAGGGACTCGTTGGCCTGGTAGGTGTCCTGTCCCATGTCCTGGAGGATATAGGTCACACCCTTGGCCCAGAGGCCGATGCCCCTTCCCTCGTGGCTCGCCATGTACACGAGCGCACCGGCATCTTCCGAGAAGATCTTTTCGAACGAGTAGTCGAGCTGGGGGCCGCACTCGCACCTCATGGAGCCGAACACGTCGCCTGTCATGCAGCAGGAGTGGACGCGAACGAGGGGTCTCGTCGCGTTCTCCAGATCTCCGTGAACCAGCAACGAGTTGACGCACATGAAACCGTTGATGAGCTGTACGAGCCCATCGGGCTGCCCGTTTTTGAGCTGGTCGGCGAGGCGTCCCACCTCGTCGAGCTCGGTGCGACGCACGAAGGGATACCACCTGAGGACACGCTCTGTTCCAGTGGCCGGATCCAGGACGGGAAGCGGGATGGGCCCGAGGATGCTCAGCTTCATGAAGGCACCTTCCACGTGCCGGATCTTGCCGCTCGCGGCAAGCGTCTTCATCACGTTCTCGTCGATGTAGCTGAACATCTACGTCTTTCCTCGATTCATGCCACGCGGTTGGAAGCATTCTGGATGCGGCGAGTGGCCGCGTCAAGCGCCCACCGGCCCAGCCAACATCCTGTACGGCAAGTTGCCTGTTCTGCTAATGTGCGGTCGATGCCCGATCCGGTGGCCAAGGGACACTACTGCCCCCACTGTGGCAATGCGGTGGACGCGGAGGACTCCATCTGCCTCGCCTGCAACCTAGCGAGAAGGGGAGCGTGGCCGCTGGACCCGTACGTGGGTCGTACGATCGGTCGCAAGTACAGGATCACCCGCCGGATATCGGCAAGCGAGACCGGGATGGTCTTCGCGGCCACGCAGATGCACGGTGACACGGAGCTGGGGGCAGTCATCATCAAGATGCTCTCCAAGCAACTCTCCGGAGACCAGGCCATGAGCGGACGGTTCGTGCACGAGGCCCAGGCGGCACGCACGCTCACGAGCCCGCACATGGTGCGGGTGTTCGACCTGGACTTCGATGCAGGCCACGTGCCCTACCTGGTGATGGAGAACGTGGCAGGCGAGCCTCTGGACGAGATCATGCTCCAGGAAGGGCGTATGGACCCCGGTCGGGCGCTGAGCATCGCCCTGCAGGTGGCGGAAGGGATGGAGGAGGCTCACGGCAAGTCCATCCTGCACCGCAACATCAGGCCATCGAACATCGTCGTGCGCCAGCGCGACAATGACGATTTCGTGAAGATCATCGGATTGAGCCTTCCCCGCCGCAGCGAGGGCATGCCGGAGAAGAGTCTTTCCTCGACCGACGACCCCTACGTGGCCCCCGAGCTGCGGGCAGGAGGCACCTACAGCGAGAAGACCGACATATGGGCCTTGGGTGCGGTGCTGCACGAGATGCTCACCGGCGAGACGCCGACGCAGTCGGTCAGCGTCAGGGCCAGGGTCGTCGACCTGCCCCTCGCCATCGTCGAGATCGTGGATTCCATGGTCGAGACAGAACCGGCGGACAGGCCCACCGACATGACCCGCGTTTCCCTGCTGATCGAGCAGGCGGCCCACGAGGCAGGCTACACGACCGACATCACCGGTCGCATCAACCTGTCTCTGGACTCGAGCTCGCCGGGCCCGCGGGCATCGAAGCCGCCAGCTTCGCACCGATCGTCCCCACCGGCTCCGCCAGCGTCCGGAAGACCGGAAGCTCTCGTGGCACCGCCGGCTCTGCCTGACACCGGCGACGTGGCATCGCCTTTGGGTGACCGAGCGGCCAGGCAGATGAGCATCGCGGAGATCCTGGCCGTCGTCCTGGTCGTGCTGGTCCTCGTTCTGGGCGCGGTGGCCCTCACCCTCTGGATCGTCCTCGACGGGAGACCTGCGGAGCCTCCCACGACACCAGGCCCACGAAAGACGGTACCGGTGGACACCGGAATCGACGACGGAGAGGAGCGGGACACGGAACCGGCCGCGCCCTTGCCCACACCGCCTGCTCCAGTTGCTTCAGGGCCCGAAGCCGAGGGCTCTTCTGTGTCTCCCGAATCGTCGCCGGCAGGGGCAGCGCCTCCGGCGCCTCCCGAGAAGAAGAAGCCGCCCAGGAAGAAGCCCCCGGAAAAGGTTTTGCACACGCAGGACCAGGCCGGGTCTCCGTGGACGAAGCTCAAGTAGGGGGCACAGTGCTGCTCTGACCTCAGAGGGCCTGCCGGGCACGGTCGATGGACTCGAGCGCAGCGCGCAGCGCATCCATCACCGAAAGCAGGGAACGCGGCATCGAGGCGATGCGGCCCGCCATGAGAAGCGCTGCTTTCATGCTGCGCGGATCGGCCATGCCCGTGTGGCGCAGCGCGTCTGCGGTCCCGTGATCCGGACTCGTCCTGACCCAGGGGAGCCCGGCGCTCACGTTCACCGAGACGAAAGGATCGGCCATCTTCGCTGCCACCGTGGCCTGGTCGTGGTACATGGCGAGAACGGCGTCGTACTCGCCCAGCACGTGACCACGAAAGGCCGCGTCCGCGGCCAGAGGCATCGTGAACTCCCCTTCGCCGCCAACAAGATCGAGGGCGTGTCGCGCGTCCCGCACAGCCGGCCCGACGATGTCTTTTTCCTCGCTGCCAAGCAGCCCACCATCGGATGCATGCGGGTTGAGCCCGCACACTGCCACCCTCGGTCGATCGAGACCGAGGTCGTGTCTCAGATGCCCCCAGAGAAGGAGCGCTGCCCATGCCACGTCCGATCGCCTGAGGGTCGCGGCCACGCGGGAGAGAGGTAGGTGGCGCGTGACGCACGCCGTGACCACTCGAGGCCCGGAGAAGATCATGAGGACCTGCGACGGCTCCATCCGGGCCATGGAGGCGAGCCAGTCCGTATGGCCCGTGAAGCCCTGCACCTCGACGGCCATCCGCTCCTTGCTCACCGGGGCGGTGACCAGCGCTGACGCACGCCCCGACTCCACCTCGCCCAGTGCCCCCTCAAGGCAGGCGAGGGCAGCCCGAGCCGGGGTGTCATGGGTGGTGCCGACGAGTCGAAACGCCACACCGGGTCCAGGGGGTGGAAGGCACGAAGGCCAGAAGACAAGGGGGGTCATGGCCTCGAGCACGTCCGAAGAGCGAACGGCATCGACAACGATCTCCGGTCCGATGCCTGCAGGATCACCCGCGCTCACGGCCACGACCGGCCGGTCCGTCTTGACCGATTTCTTGTCCGGATGCACGTCGTTCGAATATAACAGGAGCCACGGTGAAGGAAAGGCTCATCAAGATCGTTGCCATCGCGCTCCTGTGCATCGCGGCAGTGGCCCTGCCCTTCGTGGTCTTCGGCGAGAACGGCCTGCCCCTGGTCCACCGCCTCGACAGTCAGGTGAAGAGGATCCAGGAAAAGAACAGGGGCGTGCAGTGGGAGATCATGGAGCTGGGCCGCGAGATCCAGGACTTTCGAGACAACCCGCAGCTCATCAAGCAGGTGGCCAGGGAGGAGCTCGGATACGTGACCTCCGATGAGGTCGTTTTCATCGTCCCCTGACCGAAAGAAGACCTCGGTTGCCTTGCACCCACAGGCCCCACGATATAAAATTCCAGGTTCGGCACGAATCACATGCCACGACCGACCAGAACAGCGGACCACACGGTCCTCAAGGCCCTCCTGGACGCGGGTGCCATCACTCCCGGCCTGTACGAGGGAGCGCTGCACAAGCAAACGGCCTATGGCGGCGACATCGAGGAGATCCTGCTCGACTCCGGGATGGTGGAGGAGCAGGCGCTCCTCAACGCGCTGGCGAA
The DNA here is from genome assembly GCA_041309365.1 of Myxococcota bacterium. Taxonomy (GTDB): domain Bacteria; phylum Myxococcota_A; class Polyangia; order DRWM01; family DRWM01; genus JAFDER01. Next base: position 13,155 of record JBFYZU010000142.1, on the reverse strand, counting down.
CACCTACAAGACGAAGTTCGTCACCACCGACAAGCTCAAGGACGCCAAGTTCGCCGAGGCCGTGCTCAAGACCATACCCGAGAAGGTCGTGCGCGGCCTCAAGGTCTTCCCCATCGCCTGGGACATCAAGACACGGACCTTGTCCATCATCACCAGCCGGCCCCACGACGTGACCCTGATCCAGGAGATCGAGAAGACGACAGCCGCGCGCAAGGTCATGCCGTACCTGGCGAGACCGGCGGCAGTGACGGCAGCCATCGATCGCTGGTACGGCAACGACCCCAGGGCATTCGTCAAGCTCGAAGTCAAGAACGTCCAGGCCTACCAGCAGATGATGCACGTCTACGAACGCAACTACCTCGACGGCAAGGGGGAAGCCCCCGACAAGGACATGATGATCGGCGGGTCGGCGATATCCCCCGAGAACATGGAGGCTCCGGGGGAACCGGCCGTGGCGGCCACCCGGATCGCGAAGGACGGCCACGGATCGCCCGAGAGCGTCCTCTCCACACTGCACATCATGATGGGGCTCCTCGAAAACGACCGTGGTGACCTGAGAGGCCACTCCGTGCAGGTGTCCCGCTCCATGCGCCAGCTCGGCGAGCGCATCCGCCTGGGCGAGGAGGAGGCCGTTGCCATCGCCATCGCGGGAGCCATCCACGACCTGGGCAAGTTCGGCCTGTTCCACCTCACCGCGCTGAACGTTGCCGAGTGGCAGGGGCACTGGGAAGCGGCGGCCGCCCGTTACTCGGTTCCCGGGAGGTTGTTCGAACCGGTCAAGCTGCCTCCCGGGGCGCTGCAGGCATTGAACCACATGTACGAGAGGGTGGACGGGAGCGGGTTTCCCGATGGTCTCAAGGGCAAGGACATCCCGGCAGGGGCACGCGTGCTGGCCATCGTGGACACCTTCAGCGACCTCACACTCAACCCCAAGAACCCGTACAGGCGCATCCTCGCCCCCGAGGAGGCCATCAAGGTCATCGAGAAGTACAAGAACGTCATCTTCGACCCCATGCTCGTGGATGTGTACAAGGCCCTGGTGGCCGGAGACGCGCTGCGCGAGTCCATCCTGGCCGGCCAGAACCACATCCTCCTGGTCGACCACGATCCGGAACAGGCAGTGATCCTCGAGCTGAACCTGGCCAGCCGCGGGTTCATCGTGGAGGTGGTCAACAACACGAAGACCGCCATGGAGGCGGTGCTCAACAAGAAGGTGGACATCGTGCTCACCGAGGTGGAGCTCAAGCCGATCGACGGGTTCGAGTTCGTCCGCCGCGTGCACGGCAACGAGAAGACGCGCGATCTCCCCGTCATCTTCTTCACGTCCCGATCCGATCAGACGGACGTCTCGAAGGGCTTCGAGCTCGGCGCCGTGGACTACGTGGTCAAGCCTTCCTCGGTGGACGTGATCGTGGCGAAGATCCAGCGGACGTTGCAGTCGCCGACGGCCAGGACCGCCCCGGCCGCCTCGGCGGGGGGTGTCAGCGGCTCGCTCAGCGAGATGGACCTGCCGGATCTCGTGCAGGTGCTCAGCCAGGGTCGCAAGACCGGCGCCCTGCGGATCAGCGGGGCCTCGGGCGATGGCGAGATCCACTTCGCCGAGGGCAAGATCGTCCACGTGACCTTCAAGGGAGTGGAGGGCGAAAATGCCTTCTACGACATGCTCCACCTGAACGACGGCCAGTTCCAGGTGGACCCGGCCTTCAAGCCGGACAAAGTCAGCATCAAGATCAGCGTCGAGTCGCTCCTGCTCGAGGGCATGAGGCTTCTCGACGAGTCCAACCGCTGACGCACCCGTCGGTTGACGTCGCCATGCGGGTGCCATAATGTGCCCCCATCGGACGAAGGAGGGACCCGAATGGAAAACGCCCGCAGCAAAGTGGTCATCGCGGCGGCTCTGGTGGCCGTCATGGGTTGCAAGAAGGAGCAGGTCGAGGTCCAGGAGCCCATCCAGCCCGAGGTGGAGAAGTTCCCGGTCATCGATGTGGACTCCTTCGATTACGTGTGCATCGAGATGGTGGGCAGCTATGACAAGCACGGCGAGGCCATCGCCAAGCTGCAGCAGGCCATCAAGGAGCAGGGCATCGAGCCCACGGGCCCCATGTTCGGCATCTACTACAACAGCCCGGACGACGCGTCGCAGGACATGCTCGAATGGGAGATAGGATATCCGGCCAGCCTCGACGCCGAGCCTTCCGCCCCGCTCGTGGCCAAGCGCTGGGACTACACGGAGGTCGTCTCGACGGTCTACAAGGGGCCGTACCAGAGCACCAGCAAGACGTACAGCAAGATGTTCGCTTTCATCGGAACGCTGGACGATCGCGAGCCGGCCGGACCCACTCTGGAACGCTTCCTGGACGAGGATCCGGACATGGTGGAGCCAGACGACCTGCAGACAGAGATCTGGATCCCCATCGAGCAACCCGAGCCGGAACCGCAGCCCGAGGCGGATACCGCCGCAGATGGGGGCAAAGGCGAGGCCTCCAAAGGCGACGACGTCGCCGAGGAGCCTGACGAGGAGCCCACCGATCAACCTGCCGAGGAGCCCGCCGAGAAGCCCGCCAAGGGAAAGAAGGGCAAGTAGCCCACCGCGCCTACGGTTCCTGGACGTGCAAGGTCTTGAAGGCGCCGGTCCTCGTCAGGGCATCGTAAAGGACGATGGCCACGGAGTTTGCCAGGTTATGCGACCTGATGCCGTCCAGGGTAGGAATGGCGAAGACGCTGCCCGGGGCGCCATCGAGGACGGTCGCAGGCAGTCCCTTGCTCTCGCACCCGAACACCAGTGCAGCCCCAGCGACGAACGGCATGTCGAAGTAGGGTCTCGTCCCCCGCGAGGACATGAAGAACACGGCCGGAGCGGCCACGGCCTCGAGGCAGTCTCCGAGCGTCTCGTGGGACCGCAGCCTGACCCTGTGCCAGTAGTCCATGCCCGCGCGCCTCACCGCTCTCTCCGAGATGTCGAACCCGAGACGTCCGACGAGGTGCAGTTCCGTCCCCGTCGCTGCGCACAGCCGGCCCACGTTGCCGGTGTTCTGGGGTATCTCTGGCTCCACGAGCACGACCCTGAACGGGGGCGCGCACGGCAAAAACCTGAGCTTGCCCGGCAGCATGTCATCGAGGATGGACAGGCAGAATGTACGTGTCAAGGCAGGGTTCTTGATCCCCGCTCGAGGGGCGTGATAGCAAGTCCTCATGGCCAGAGGCAAGACGCGCCGGGTGGAGATGCTCATCCGCGGAAGGGTGCAGGGCGTCTGCTTCAGGGTGGAGACGCGGCGCACTGCGAGAGTGCTGGGAGCCGTGGGCGTGGTGGCGAACCTGCCCGACGGCACGGTCCGCGTCATCGCGGAGGGGACCGAGGACGCCCTCGAACGGCTCATCGCGTTCTGCAGGCACGGCCCCCAGGGGGCCATCGTGAACGACATCAGCACCAGGTGGCAGGAGCCCACCGGCACGTTCCATGAGTTCGAGATATCGCACTAGGGTCCTTGCATCCACGCTCGGCGCGTGGCTTCTCGTGGCACAGTCCGCCACGGGCGAGTCGGCGGACCACGAGGAGGCCATCGGGTCGAACGATCTCTTGCGGCTGTGCGCGGCCCTTCACGCCGAGAAGCCCGACGATCGATGGGCCGCGGCCCAGGAGATCCTCGGGCTCGGCAAGGAGAATCTGGACGTCATCTCGAGGAGGCTCGCGAGCCAGTACACGGCCAAGCCCGAGAACATGAGGCTGGTGCTCACCGGCCTGCGCAAGAAGCTCAAGGACGCCACCATCGCGGACCTGCAGGCCAGGGGAAAGAGGGTCAATCTCAAGGATCTGCCGCTGGACGACCCACCCTCGTTTCTCGAGAAGCTCGTCAGGCGGGTGGACCCCAACTATCCCGACGGCTGGCGAGACGCGGTGGAGATCATGGTGCTCCTCAACGCACTCATCGCCATGGGCACGACCGAGAGCATCGGCACGGTGGTGGATCACGCACCACGCAACGAGGCGGCGTTCCGCAAGGAGATATACCAGCTCGTGATCTGGGCCGGACCCAAGGCCGTGCCCGCACTGGTGAGGCGGCAGAACTCGAAGGATCCCGACGTGGCCCTCGTCGTGAGCACGGCGCTGGCCGACATGAAGATGGAGAGGCCAGGGCAACAGGTGCAGGTCAAGGATCACAGGATCCTCATAGAGGTCCTCACTGCCTTCGGGGAGCACAAGAACATCGAGGCCCTGGACACGGTGGCCGCTTTCATGAACTCCGACATGGATCAGGTCAGGGAAGCCGCCCGTGAGGCCATGAAGAGCTACGGGAAGCTCGGGCTGTGGACGATGAAGAAGGAGTACAAGGAGTACGTGGGGGAGATGCCTCCTGCAGAATGGGAAGCGGACAGGATAGCCGAGGAGCTGTTCTCGAGGCAGGACGCCGACCGCATGGCCCCGCTCGACGAGAAGATGCAGGAGGGGCTCTCTCTGGCGGCCGCCGGCGACTTCGAGAAGATGGAAAAGGTCTACCAGGAGATCCTCGCGCGGCAGCCGTTCTTCGGACGACGTGCAGAGATGGTGTCAGGCTACCTCGCCTACGGGGCGAAGCTCACGTCGACAGGAGATATTGACAGGGCCACGCTCATGTACAAGGTCGCCCAGAGGCTGGACGTGACGGGTACCCACGAGCGCCACATCACGGCCCGCCTGTACCTGCTCGAGGGTCTCTTGGCCATCGAGCAGGGGGCCCCTGATGCCCACCCCTTGCGCCAGGCCATCGAGATCGACCCCGACCTCGAGATGGCGAGAGACAGGCTCGCGGAAGTGGAGAGACTCTCGCACCGTCACAGGATCGGGCGCCTGAGGATCCTCGGTGCAGCGGGCATCGGCATGGCGGCGCTCATGGTGCTGGCCCTGCTGGCAATCCGCAAGCTCAGGTAGATCGACCAAGGTCCCGACGGACCAGGAGGACGCTGATGTACCGAAGAAAGGCAATACTGATGGCCATTGCCACGCTGGCCTGCACGGTCATCGGGTGCAAACCCAGGACCGCCGCGCCGGAACCGGTGAGCCAGGAGAAGACAACGGCCGCGAGCCATGAGAAAACCGCTACAGTGCCGCACGAGCAGGCGCCGGCAGATAACCACGGGGAACCCCCGCTGGACAAGCACGTGGTCATGATCATCGCGTGCAAGGACTTCAGGGACGAGGAGCTCGCCATTCCGAAGAAGATCCTCGAGGACGCGGGAGCCGAGGTGACCGTCGCCTCCACGAGCACGGGAACGTGCACCGGCATGATGGGGGCCAAGATTTCGCCCGACATCACGCTCGAGGATGTCAAGACGGACGACTACGACGCCATGATCTTCGTGGGCGGAACCGGTTCGACGACGCTGTACGATGACGAGACCGCCCTCGAGTTGGCCCGGCAGGCGGACAGGGAGGGGCTCATCCTGGGCGCCATCTGCCTGGCTCCCGGCATCCTCGCCAAGGCCGGGGTGCTCCAGGGCAAGAAGGCGACGGCCTACGAGGCGGAGCAGACCAAGAAGGCCTTCGAAGAAGGGAAGGCCACGTTCACGGGAGCCAACGTCACGGTGGACGGAGTGATGATCACGGCAAACGGTCCTGATGCGGCGAAGGCGTTCGGCGAGAAGCTGGAGCAGATGCTCAGGTAGGCGTCAGAAGGACGGGCCCTTGCCCTTGCCCTTGCCCTTGCCCTTGCCCTTGCCCTTGAACATGGCCTTGCACTCGCCGGTGCCCTTCTTTGCCTTGCACTCTTCCAGGATGCCGAACAGCTCGGCACGCTGTTCTGCGCTCAGCACGTCGAGCGCCAGCAGGACCATGTCGAATCGGATGTCCGCGATGGTCTGGTGAACGGCCTGGATCTCGTCGTGCTTGGCCTGGATCTTGGCCTTGTCCAGCTTCTTGGCCTTGAGGAGAGCATGCAGCTCCTCGCGAAGCTCCCTGGCCTGCACCTTGAGAGGGGAGATCTCCTCGCGTCCGTCCGCCACGATCTTCTTGATGCTGTCGCGCTGCGCCTGGGTGAGATCCAGCTCGTCGGCCAGGCCCTTCAGGGCCTTGAGCAGCATGTGCGGCCCCGGGCCATCGGACTCGCCACCCATGGCAGGATCCTCATCGCCATCTTCCGGGCCGAAGGCTGGCCCGCCACCCTTGGGCCCGGCCCACGCAGACCCTGCGGCCAGCATCATGACCAGCGCTCCCATCACGACCTGTGCTCTCTCGATGTTCTTCATGATTCGTCTCCTTTTTACTGCATCTTTCCCCACGCAACCATCCTTGAGCAATCCGCGTGCCAGAAGCCGTCGGGAACTACGGACCCCAGCCTGACATGCCCGTGTTTGCATGGACTTGCATCGACATCGACAGGTAGCACCCATTGCAGGTGCCTCGGTCCCGATTGCCCCTTCGACGTCCCCAGGTGCAAATCCTGCATCTCTGGCGCCAGGAAGAGGAAACTTCTGCATTCCATGCGGCGATACAGGCCCACCTTCAAAGGAGCCACCATGATGAACAGCCTGAGCACCGTGAGAAATGGCACCGACCCCATCAGGCATGAGCCACGCGCGTCTGCCGACCAGAGGGCTGGGGTCAAGACCTGTACGCCCCATGGATGCAGCATCGAGCTCGTCAAGAACCCGAAGAAGGCCGACAAGCCCGCGACGCCCCCCTGCCTGGTGAACATGCTCATGGACCCTGGCCATCCCCAGTATTTCCAGATCACCGGCGAGATGCTCGAATGCCCGAGCGGAGCGCCGGGCAGCTTTTTGGACGTGTTCAAGACGCACGTGAGAGACACGGTAGGCACGGAGGCCTTCCTCAGGGCCCTGGGCAACGTCACCGAGGCACAGCTCAGCGACATGATGAAGAAGGCCCTGGTCCTCCAGGGCCACGACGCCGGCGTTGCCGCGGACAAGGCCCACGCCATGGCATGTGCCGTCACCAGTGCGGGGATCGTGCTGCTCGAGAACCGCGTCGCCGGCATGGTGAAGGCCAAGCTCGAGCTCGTGGCGTCGATCGCGGATGTCATCGAGAAGGACGAAACGCTCCAGGGTGAGATGCTCGCCCAGTTGTGCCAGCTCAACGACGAGAAGGCCCAGGTCGAGCTGCTCGCATGCTTCGGTATGGACTCGGACGAGGCCCTCGAGATCGCCGGCATGCTGTCTCCCTTCATCCCACAGGAGATCAAGAGCCCCACGGCGGACAGCAAGAGCCCGGTGGCCGAAGCCAAGAAGATGCTCGGCAAGGGTCTCTCATCCGTGAGCAAGCAGGCCCACCGGCTGCTCTCGGATCTCGAGACCTGGCAGATGTCCAAGAACCTGGACATGCTCGCCGACTTCGGGCCGGAGGTGGAGAAGGTCTTCGCGGACCTTGGGTTGCCATCCCCCTCCAACGGCAAGGACACGGCCATGGGAAAGGCCGTGGACGTGCACGTGGACTCCGTGAAGAAGGGCCGCGCCATCGAGACATCGGTCAAGCTCCTCATGTCGGCCGCGACCTCGTTGATGAGCCCGGGATGGATCGCCTCGACGGCCATGGCGCTCGCAGGCGCTGCACCGGGCATCGTGGCCGACGGGCAGAGATCCGACGATCTGGAGCTCTTGGGAGCGCTCGGTTCGGCCTCGGCGGAATCGCAGGCCCAGGCAGAGAAGGATCTGGCCACGGACATGATCATGCTGTGCGTGAACCTGGTATCTGGGGTCATCTGACTCCGGACCAAGCGAGTGCATCTCAGGGCGACGGCTCCCAGGGCACCAGGGGCCGGCACGCGGCCTCCCCTCCCTTGAGCGCGGCATCGGTGTCGTCGGGTCGAGCATGACCCGCAATCCCCAGCAGGAATCCGAGATCCTGGACGAGCCCGCCTTGCAATGCGCGAGCACATCCCTTCTCGTCACCCGAGACGGCGCCGAGCTCCGGACTCGTACCGGAGGTTGCACCAGGATCGACGAATGCCCTGAATCTCGAGGCGAAGCGCTCGCAACAGGCCTTCCACCACTCGTGCTTCTCCCCTCTCTCGCGGCAGATCCCGGCGCCGTCGCGGCTGGCTGCCACCTCGCAGATGGGCGCTCCGGGCGTGCCGTCGAAAAACTCGGGGCACAGATCCGGCCTGGCGTCGGCGATGGCCGTACACAGGGCAGGGCCATGGTCCTCGAGAAACTCGAAATGCCAGCTGGCCTCGCCCACCACCGAGGAGCAGGACTCCCCGTCCCTGATGACCCTCTTTCCGACGAGGTACCACAGCGAGGCTACGGCCTTGCAGTGCGCGGTGTCGCCCGGCCACATGGTGTCGAGGACGTCGCACCATGTCGGATCCCCCGAGGCCAGGACCTTGCACCTTGCATACCCGCCGAGCCTCTGCCGTCCCTTGACCTCCAGAAAGGCCATGTCTCGAAAGTCGAGCCCCGCCGGTGACAGAGTCTCGAACCTCTCCCAGGTCTCCTGCACGAGGACGTCGAACCCCTGGAGATCCCGTCTATCCAGCATGTGCCCGAGATCCTGCGCGTACTGTTCCACGGCTTCGCGCCGGCCACCATCCCTGGTGTCTCCGTGATCGCGACGACCGCAGGACGACGACGAGCACCACGCGGTCAGCGCCACCATCGAGGCCAGCGCGGCCCCGCGCGCGATGATCTTCAAGGCCGTCTTCCTGCCAGGATCATCCATGCTTCGGCAGGGAGATTACGCCCGGGGTCCGGACCTGACAACCAGGCCATGCATCGAATCGTCGTCGGTCGAGCAAAAGCTCACACCAGCAGCGTCGTGCCGTCACCCATCGAGACGGCCAGGGGACGGTGGACTTCCACAAGCGAGCCGTAGGTGCGCGCTGCACCGTCGCTATCCAGCCATCCGGATCTGACGGCATCCTCGAGCCTGACCCTGGCACACGACACGAGATCCTTCCACTGGCCCATGCGAAACGGCAGCGGCGCCGCCTGGTCGATGTACTCGCCGAGATCGAACCTGTAGTACAGCCCCTCGGGTGGCGTCATCTCCATGCATCGCACGGTTACGGCGGAAGACCTCGAGAGCGCCAGGACGACTCGCAGGTGGGATTCGTACTCGGCCATCTTGGAAGCCATGAGATCCCTCACGGTAGCATCCCGTTGTGGAGCCTCCCAGAAATCCGGACTGGGGCCCACGGCCCACATGAAGTGCGTCACGGCCCACGCAGGCACCCATGTCACGGGATCCCGGACGCAGATGACCATCTCGTGGGCAACGCCCAGGGATCCGGCCGTCCTGGAAAGGTTGTCCAGGATCTGCTCCACCGCGTCGCGCCCGCACGCCCCGGGTCCCGACCATGTGGTCTTGTCTCCCAGCACCGTGCAACCGCTCTTTCGCGCAACGACCTGCGTGTTGTAGAGCGAGGCCATCTGGATCTTGCCTCCGGGCGACTGCGCGGCGCACAGGAGCTCGCGCATGGAGCCGTAGGACCTCTGCTCGATCCACAGGTCCTTCTCCACCCAGAGCCTGTAGAGCGGGCTTCTGCCGATCTCGCCCGTGGCGGACGTCGTGCCCGTCCTCGGCCTGCCGCAGACACAGAGCAGCTTCTCTATGGCATCGTCCACCGCGTCATTCATTATATGGGCCCTGGTTCACGAGGTGAACCGGGATCTTGACCCAGGGCCCGGCGTCTTTCAAGATGACCCGGTGAGATACCCGAACGTCCTGTTGCTCAGAACGACGCCTCCCGGGGCCAGATCGAGGGGCATGGGCCCGCCTCCTTCGTTCCCTCCACTTGGACTGATGCATGTGGCGGCCTCTGCCCGGGCCGCCCTCGAAGGCGTGAAGGTCCGCGTGTCCGACGCCGCCCTGGACATGGACGCAGAACAGGACGTGACGCGCCTGCTCGAGGAAACGAAGCCCGGGATATTCGGACTGTCGGGGCTCACGAACGAGGAGGCGAGCCTCGACAGGCTGGCCGGGCTGGCCCGCAGTTGGGATCCCGGGATCACGATCGTCGCCGGAGGCCCCATCGCCTCATCCGATCCGCTCGGCCTGCTCGACAGGATCCCCGCCATCGACATGACCGTCTTCGGCGAGGGAGAGCTGACCTTTATCGACATCGTGAGGTCTGTCTCCTCCGGTACGAGCACCGCGGATCTCCAGGGGGTCGCGTCACGAGACGGATCGGGCCGACCCAGGGCGGGCCAACCCCGCCCGTTCGTGCGGGATCTCGACTCCCTGGAGCCTCTCGACTGGAGCGAGATGGACCTGCCTGCCTACGGGGCACTCTACAACTTCAACGATTTCCCCGTGATGGGTGGCAGGTACATCCCCATTCAGACATCGCGAGGCTGTCCGTACAGCTGCACGTACTGCCATGGCCACTTCGGCAAGAAGGTCCGGGCCCGCGACCCGGTCAAGGTCGTGGCCGAGATGGCCGAGCTCGCGCGCAGGTTCGACGTCAGGGAGTTCCACATCTCGGACGACATCTTCAATCACCGCAAGGGACGCATCGAGGAGCTCTGCGCGCAGATCAGGAGAAGCCGGCTGGACGTGAGGTTCGCGTTCCCCAACGGCCTGCGTGGAGACAGGCTCACGGCCGCCGAGATCGAGGCCCTGGCGGGCGCTGGATGCCACGCCCTGAGCCTCGCGGTGGAGACGGTGACGCCCCGCTTCCAGGAGATGATCGGCAAGCGACTCAAGCTGCCGCGGGTGTTCAGGGCGGCCCAGTGGGCCGAAAAGCAGGGGATCCTGACGCGGTGCTTCGTCATGCTGGGATTCCCCGGGGAAACCCTCGAGGAGATGAAGGCCACCATGCAGGCAGTTGCCGACAGCGCATTCGACATCGTGCACATCTTCACCGTTGCCCCCAACCCCGGCACCGATCTCTTTCTGAGGGCGGTGGAGGCGGGTTTCGATCCCCACAGGTGGCACGGCGCCGACTACCAGTACGACAAGTGCTGCGTGAACGCCAGCGGCCTGCCCGACGAGGTGTTCACGCGGTTCATCGACCGGGCGAGGCTCTACCCTTACTCCCGGCCCGAGAGGCGAGCGAGGCTTCTGGCACACTACGAGCGCTCCGGGATGAAGGGCCATCCGCTGTTCATGCACGGGGCTCACTGGAGGCTCGTGCTGGGCGAGATGCTCGCAAGGGACGCCAAGCAGCCTCGCAAGAAGTGAGGCAAAACCAGCTCCTGGCCATCGAGCATCGCCCCCGTCAGAGGTCCACGAGGACTCCGTGCGACAGGTGTTCTCCGCGAAGGGGCATATCGAACCTCTCGTGGATGCGCCTGAGCCTCTCGACCCGGGCCGGGTTCGTGAGGAAACGCTCCTGCGCGAGCTGGGTCAGATCGCGAAACTCGTCGTCGGCAAGAGACGTGCAGTTCACCATGGTGCGGTCCCAGTCGTACTCGAAGCGCCTCGGCGGCAGCGTTTCCGGATCGAACCCGTGCTGCACGGCGAGATCGTAGAGGGCCGTGTTGGGGTGGGGGCAAGCCACGAACAGGCGCATGTAGTCGAAGTGGCTCCTGGCAACGGTCTCTATGGTGGCCATGAGCTCATCGCGGGTCTCGGTGGGGAAGCCCAGCATCACGAAGCAGGCCGTGACGATGCCCAGCTCCGATGCCCGGCGGGCATTCTCGAGCACTTTGTGAACATCCAGGTTCTTGCGGATCATCTTCTGGAGCCGCGGGGTGACGGTCTCGAACGCCATGCACATGTGGTAGCAGCCTGCAGCCGCGAGCTTCTCGAGATGCAGGGGTGTGAGTCGATCCGCACGCACCCCGTTGGGAAAGGCGATGCGGATGTCGAGCCTCCTCTCGATGATGCCGTCACAGATATCCACCAGCCGCTGGCCGTCGATATTGAAGATGTCGTCGTGTATGTGCAGTTCGCGCACCCTGTGCTTCTCGACCAGAAGCTGCATCTCGTCCAGCACGTTGGCCGCCGACCTGGTCCGTGCCTTTCGCCCGAAGTGGTTGTGACAGAAGATGCAGCGCCAGGGACAGCCCCTGCTCGTGAAGATGGGCGCGTAGACCTTCGCCTGGATGGGGAACTCGTTGCAGTTGCACAGCTTGCTGTAGTCCCCGAGCTTCAGCAGGCTCCAGTCCGGGAAGTCGAGCGTGTCCAGGTCACCGATGAAGGCCCGGTGCTTCGTCCTCGTCGGCGAACCGTCCGGGCCTCTCAGCACGAGTCCCGCCACCTGCCGCAGATCCCCGCCTTCGGCCATGGTGTCCAGAAGCTCGGGCAGAGTCTGCTCCCCCTCGCTGAGCGCCAGCACGTCGATGAACGGATCCTGGAGCAGTTCCTCGCCGATGGCCGTGGTGATGGCGCCTCCCACGACCACGGTGCACGCCGGGTCGAGGATCTTCGCCGTCCTGGCTATCCGGTGGAGGATGCCCCTGTCGACGTTGTTGGCACTGATACCGACGACGTCCGGAGCATGCCCGGCCAGAAGTCCGAAAAGCTCCGAGGGCGAGCTGGTATCCATGCCCAGGTCGCTCACGGCCACGTGGTGGGCATGGCGCGAGCGGTTCTTGACCGCGGAAGCGAGGTACAGAACGCCAAGAGGCGGAGCGATGGGAGGCGGCTCGTTCCCCCTGATCCTGGCGCCTGGAAGGCTGGCCCGCACGAGCAGCAACCTCAATGGCCCTCTCTGGGTCGGCTTCGATCCCCCGAGGCGCGATACGATACCCTGCACGTCCCAGAACGACGGAGTCGACCCACCGGCCCTCTGCCTGAAGAGCAGCGTGTGATGCGTCGCGTGCCTCATGAACACATGGCGAGCGACCTCTTTTGCCGCCGTGAATGGCACGTCGAACACGTCGAGATCCCGCTCGCTCGCGGGGTCGATGGTGAGACCGAGCAGAGACGGATCCCTGAAAGCGCCCGAGGTACGGCTCAGGGTGAAGCGCTGCACGGGGAAGTTGTTCACCACGTCGTGGTGCGCCCTGCAGAACTCCAGGGTTTCAACGAAGTCCTTCTCTCGCTGGCCCGGGAAGTTGAGCACGAAGAGGTTCACCCGGATGCCCACTCCCGCGGCAGCGTCGAGAAGCCTCTCCACGTCGCTGCGGCGGATCCCCTTGTTGACCGTCACGAGATCGTCGTCGCTGATCGACTCCAGGCCGAACTGCAGCTCGACGCAACCCGAGCGGGCCAGCTTCTCGAGCACCTCGCGGGTGAATCCGCGCTCTATCCGGACCAGGGACAACCAGCGGAGATCGAGC
>JBFYZU010000141.1:0-28380 GCA_041309365.1 Myxococcota bacterium | reverse complement strand
AGGCCTCGGTGTCGGACGTGGGCACGCAGTGCGTCTCGCAGGATCCGTCGCCGTCCATGTCGGACCAGCCGGCATCGCAGACGATGCCGCACAGGCCCGCCTCGCACACGGGCGCGGCGCGTGTGCCGGCCGTGCAGGCCTCAAAGCACCCGCCGCAGTTGAAGATGTCCGTCTCCGTGTCCACGCACGTGCCCGAGCAGTCGGTGAGCCCGGCCGCGCAGCCGGTGTCGGCCTCCCCGGACGTGTCCGGTGGCACGGTGTCGGCCGCCTCGGGCGTGCCGTCCACGGTGCCGTCGAGGTGGGTCTGCGAGTGGCTCGTGGCGCAGGCCGCGCCCAGCACTGCCGCCAACACAACGAGTTGACATGGCATCGGCCGCGTCATGGACAACATACTAGACGGCTTTCGCTCGCTATTCCATCCCCAACTCCTGAGGCCGTTCCCCGCTTGCTTCTGGCAAGACACGTTGTAGACTGCGACACAAGGGTGAAGGAGCCGCCATGCAGAATGAGATTCTATCGCGCACGGGTCTCATGGTCGTCATCGTGTCGCTCGTCGTGGCGTGCGGTGGCAAGAGCAACGATCAGGACGCAGACGCCGGGGACCCGCTGACGGAAGACGTGGCCGCCGACCTGGAGCAGGACACGGTCGGTGATCCGCAGGTGGACTCGCCAGCCGACACGGTCGCGGATGTGGCGACCGACACGGATCCGGACACGGCGTCCGACACGACAACGGACGAGCCCACGGACAGCGTGGAAGATCCCGATGTGGCCACGGATCCCTACACGGACTGGCCAACTGACAACCCGGCGGACTGGACCGCGGAGACGAGCACCGCTTGCGAGGTCCTGGGTGGTTTCTGCACGGAGGTGCGATGGGAGCTCTGCCCCGAGGGCTACGAACCCGTGGACACGGATCCACACAGTGGTTGCGGGTCCACCGGCATAGAGGGGTGGTGCTGCGTGGTGGCCCCGCCGAGCCCTTGCTCCGCCTCGGGCGCTGGCAACTGCATCGAGGGCACGACCTGCACGGGTTGCTGGGCTTCTGTGGCTCTCGGCTGCGAGGAAGGACGGGTCTGCTGCCAGGACATTTGCGACTGAGCGGAATACCCGATCGAGACCCTGGGGGCCCCCTCCTTTGGAGTGCAATGGGTGCTCGATTTACACCAACAGTGGATGAATAGTGCAGAACATATGAAAGTGAGAGTGAGTGCATGAGATGGTATTCAACAATTGGTCTTGCATGCGCGATCGCTGCGGTACTGGTCTGCAATGGATGCGTCAAGAACTACACGTTCCCGCCGTCGGAGAAGGCTCCCGCCACCATGGCCGAGGTCAAGCTCAGCAGGGACGGCAATGGCAACGTCCTCGTCGACTTCAAGGCGAAGCACATGGCAACTCCAGAACTCGTCTCGGATGGGGCCAAGATCTACGTCCTGTGGGCGATGATCACCGACGTAGGGACCTTCAACCTCGGACGGATCGAGGTGAACAAGAGGCTCAATGCCAAGCTCTCGACGTTGACCCCGTTCGACGAGGTGAGCCTGTTTGTCACCGCCGAGAAGGGTGGCAAGGTCCTCACGCCGAGCGCTGACGTCATTCTCGAGACCGGGACGATCAAGGCCCCATAGCTCGTTACCGTCCCGAAACAGACCTTTCACGCGATCTCGGCGTCATCTTTACGTACCGCATAGCTTCCATATCGGGCCCGTGGAGATGGTGACAGTCGGGCCTCGTCGGGCAAAGCACGGGAGGCCGTCATCGCTCGCCAGGCTCCAGCCCGTACTTCTCGAGCCTCCTGAGGAGCTGGAAACGGCTGATGCCCAGAAGCTTGGCCGCACGGCTCTTTACGCCGGCCGACATCTCGAGAGCTCGCACGATGAGCCTCTTCTCCACGCTGTCGATCGTGTCCACTCCTGGCACGAACTCTATGCCCAGCCCCTGTCCACCCACGGGTGGCGAACCGTGGGCCGGCGTCGGCTCCGCTGGTGGAGTGCTGGCAGGATCCGACTTGTGGCGGAGCACGCGCTCGGGCAGGTGCTCGGGGTAGAGGCGATCTCCCTTCATCATGATCATGGCGCGCTCGACGATGTTTTTCAGCTCTCTCACGTTGCCCGGGTAGTCGTAGGCCCGAAGGAGGGAGGCAACATCGTCCGGTACGGGACCCGCTGACTTGCCCATGCGACCGGCGAAGTGCTCGATGAAGAAAGCCGTGAGCACCATGACGTCATCGCCGCGCTCTCGCAGTGGCGGCAGGGTGATCGGGAACACATCGAGCCTCCGGACGAGTCCCTCGTGTACATCGCCTGGACCGGAGAGACGGCTCGCTGTGGCCACGACCCTGGCGCGAAATGCCACCTCGTCGCTCGCGCCCATTCGACGGAAGGTACCGGATTCGATCACGCCGAGCAGCATCTTCTGTAGACGCTCTGGGGCCTCGTCGATGGCGTCGAGAAGGAGTACGCCGATGCCGGCCGTTTCGAGGATGCCGCTCTCGATGATCTCCGCCCCGCTCACCGTGTGGCGGATGCGTCCGAAGATCGCGGCGTCGGCCGGACCAACTGTCCCCGACGAACACGACAGGGTCACGAACGGCGATCCGGCATGAGGTCCCTTGCTATGCACGAAGCGGGCGGCCAGGCCCTTGCCCGTGCCCGTCTCGCCAACGATGAGCACGGGAGTCTCCGAGGAGGATGCCACCTCGACGAGTCGGTCCCTCACCGATCGCATCACGTCGGAAGTGCCCAAGAGGGCATCCTCGCGCGAGGTCGGGATGTGGGGGTCGTAGGCGCTGCGGGCGAGGATGCGTTCCCGGACCTCGAGCACGCGAGCCACGATGGGTTCTGTGTGCGTGGACTTGGCGACGTAGTCCTCGGCGCCGAGCCTCATGGCTTCCACGGCATCCTCGATGCTCTCGTAGGCCGTCATCATCACGATACCCGCGCCAGGCATGATGGCACGCAATCTGGGGATGATCCTGAGCCCGAGAGTGTCGGGCAGCCTGTTGTCGAGCAGTACCACGGCGAAAGGACCTGCGCTTCGGGCCATGGTCAGTGCCGACTCGGCATCAAGTGCGATATCGCACTCCACATCCCTGCGTTTGAGCGCCCTCGATAGCGCCGTTGCGTACGTCTTCTCGTCGTCCACTATGAGGGCCCTAAAGTCGCTCACGCCCTCACCTCGCTGTTCTTACGGCCCCTGCCGGGTACGGGAAAGGCCACGCGGGCCACGACTCCCGTGCCACCGGGGCCGCTGGCGAGCGTCACGCTTCCGCCCAGATCATCCACGATCTTGCGCGTCACCGCCAGACCCAGCCCGCTGCCCTTTGCCTTGGTTGAAAAGAAAGGCTCGAATAGCTTCTCCACGTCGATGTTGCCGGGAAGGCCGCGTCCAGCGTCCGTGATCTCGGTCACCACCTCGTCGTCGCTCGAGAATGTCCGGCACGTCACCTCGCCCATGGGTGGGCTAGCCTGCAGGGCGTTGAGCAGGAGGTTGATGAAGACCTGCCTGAGCGCGTCGGCGTCGCCGATGATCTCGTCTTTTCTGGACGTGGACACATCGATGCGCTTGTTGCGTGCGTCGGGATTCTGGGATGTGATCCGGACCGCGTCCTCCAGCACGATGCCCACGCGGATGCGCGCGGGCTGGATGGAAGGATGGCGAGCGAGCGCCAGGTATTCGCGCAAGATCGCATCGAGGCGGTCGACCTCTTCGGACACTATCCTGAGCTCGTTGGCGAGTTCCCGGGCTTCCAGGTGGTCACCCTCGATATCCTGCAAGAGCTCGCGCAGCGATGCGCCGATGCTGACCAGGGGGTTTCTGATCTCGTGCGCCATCTGTGCTGCCATCTGGCCCATCATGGCGAGCCTCTCGGACCTCAGGATCCTGTTTCGCGGATCGTCATCCTGAGCCTCTCTGTCGAGAATACCCAGGTCGCGTATGCGTACTATGCTACCAACATGCACGCCCTTCTCGTCCACGGTGACGAGACCGGAGAGGAAGGCCGGAAAGCTTTTGCTTCCCTTGCGCCTGAGCTGCGCGCGGGTCTCGAAGTAGCCGTCGGAGATGAGGTGCATGCGCGACTCGAGCACATGGCGCGAGCCTTCTTGCTCCTCGAACAACACCTCGAATGGCCGGGCCTTGAGCTCGTCGACCGGTTGGCCGAACATGTCCTCGGCGCGAGTGTTGGCACTCGTGATCGTTTGCGCCGAGTCCAGGCTGATCATGGCCTCGGCCGCGTCGCCGAGGAAGCTGGCCAGGGCCTTGCGAACCAATAGGGACCCCGGCAAGGAGCGGTCGCCCAGCTCGCGCAGCACCGACCGTGCGCCATCGGCGAAACGCTCGCTCTCGAGCACGAGACCCACGCGGTTGGCGTAGTTGAGAAGCATCTCGCGCTGGTGTGCGTTGAACGGGTTGGCGTCCTTCTTCTCGAAGAGGATCACACCCATGGTGCTAGCCTGGCCCGTCACGGGTACGCAGACGAAGTGCCTCTCGCCGATGAGCTTTCCGAGACCCCTGGCGAGCGTGGGAGGCAAAGCCCTGCCAACGAGAGCCTGCAGACTGGATGTCTCGATGATGCGTCCTGTCGAGTAGGACTCGAACACGATGCTGTCGGAAACGAGCTTCCAGACCACCGTTCGCTCGCCCATGATCCCACCACCGAGATTCAAACCGAAAAGCCTCTCCACCTGCCTGAAGACGCCTTCCCCATCGTCCATATGGCCAACCCAGATCTGAAGGCTCTCGGCCTCTTCGTCGACGCGCAAATACGTGGCACTCCTGCATCCGAGAACGCCAGCAGCGCCGCGCAGGACGAGCTGGATGTTCTGCTCAACGAGCGTGGACATACCCGCAATATTAGAAGACGGGGTACAGCACTGCAACCTTCTGAAAACAAATCGCTTTCGAAGCGCCGAATCTCTATGGTCGGTTTTGTTGGCTCTAAAGTGACCGCTTTTTCCGGAAAACCGTGCACACCTGCGGGCGAGATCCGGGACAGCGCCAGGGTGCGCTGTTCATGCAAGGATGGTCGTGATATAGAAACGAACAAAGGAGGCCAGGATGCGTTCCTCGAGGCTCATAGCAACAGTCGTGTTCATGCTGGCGTGCGGCTGCGCGAACAAGCTCGTCATCGACAAGGTCCGCAGCAAGCTCCACCCTCCTGCCGGTATCCAGGTCACGTTTCGCGTCCTCGATGCCCAGGGCTATCCTGTTAGGCCTCTCACCGATTCCGACGTCAAGGTCATCAACGACGAGAAAAAGACGCCCTTCGGAGCGGGCCAGGAGGGCGGCGGTGCCTCGAAGCCTGGCAAGCCGTCCACCGTCGAGCTCTACTCCGTGCTGGCGCTCGACATGTCCGACTCCATCTTCAAGAACGAGGCCGTGGACGACATGATCGCGGGCGCCCACGGCTTCGTCGACAAGCTCGTGGTGGAGCAAGAGGAGTCCATGAAGCACAAGGTGGCCATCGTCGTGTTCGGCCGGACAGAGAAGATCCAGGTCATCACGGACTTCACGGACAACCCCGCCAAGTTGCACGCGGTGCTGGACAAGCTGGCGACCGCGGAGAGCCTCGGGACTACCAACCTCTACGGCGCGTACATGAAGGCCATCGAGGTCGTCGAGGCCGTGGGCTCCGACGTGGATCTCGTCGAGCGCTCGGTCGTGATTTTGACGGACGGGACGCACGAGGCAGGAGACGAGAAAAACATGCGCAAGCAGGCCCTTGGTGCCAAGAAGAGCTCTATCGAGAAGTACGACACGAACTTCATCAGCATCGGGATCCGCGGGGCCTACGACGAGGACAAGCTCAGGGAGCTTGCCTCGCATGACGAGTACTTCGTGATGGCCGAGAATGCCGACGCCCTCAACGGCGTCTTGATGGAGGTGGCCAATCGTGTCGACGCCATCGCCCACTCAAACTACGTGGTGGGTATCTGCACGCCCGTAGAGATCGGGAACCCGTCTCTTACCATCGAGGTGGCGGTGGACGACATGTCCGGCTCGCATCAGCTCGAGTACTCTGCAGAGAAGCTGACGGGGGACATCACGGATTGTGACCCCGAGAAGATCGCAGGCATGAAGCCTCCCAAGGAGGAGCCTCTCCCCGAGGAGAAGGCAAAGACGACGGAAGGCAAGCCGGCAAAGGGGAAGTAACTTTTCCGAAGGGAACTCGAAAGATGGATCGTTTTGACCGCAGTAGCGGTCCTTAATCTTGTCACTTGCTTTGCGACTCGAGCTTCGGTGACGAACCAGTGATATCTGGACTTGGGAAGCACGGGCAATCAGAAGTTTGTTCACGATGAACCTCGGGCCGACAGCCCCACGACATTCGCCGGCGTTCCGCATCGAGCATCCGATCTGCTGGCCGAGGTCGATCGCTCGGGAGATGAAAGAAGCGGTCGCGAGTCAGATGTAGCCGAGATCCTCGAGCCTCTGCTTGACTGCACGGTCGTCCTCGGTATCGGTCGATGCCTCGGACATGGGCGAGCGGGCAGCCTGGTAGGCATCCGCGAGGAAGTGCTCGTCGACCCACTCGAGCTTGCCGTCGGTGACGCGCTCCGGGTCCGTGTCGAAATGGCCCGGGGCGCGCAGCCCCATGAGCTCCAGCACGAGCGGAGCCACGGATGTCTGCTGCAGATCGATGCCAGCGCCTAGCCTGCACGAGGCAGAGGCTTTCTCGCTCACCGCGGCCGCCACGAAGATGCCGTCTGGCCGGTGGCTTCCGGGCATGGAGAGCCCCTTGGACCCCTGCATGAGGTCAGCGGGCATAGGTTCCACGGCAGAGTCCATGCTCCTGAAACGTCCCGGGCTCAGGTGGAACGAGTACCCGGCGTCCGTGTCGAGCTCCAGCACAAGGTCGGGCAGCCGGTCGATGTACGGGCCGTGGAACAGCTCCTCGCGCAAATGGACACTACGCACGACCCTTCGGGCGCCCGGCGGCATCTCTCCCGGCACCGAGTCTGCTTCCCATGCCCCGAGGGCATCCACCGCCATTTGCAGAAACCACGTGCGCTCGCTCTTGTGGATGAGGCCATCGGGCTCTCGCCCGAGGATGTTGAGGTACACGGAAGGCGCGTAGTTGAGGTCCTCGCTGAAGGCCGCTGTACGAGACCAGTCGATGCCGCCCAGACGGATCCTGCTCGCGAGCGTGCCTGCCACTCGAGATCCCTTGCCACCGACGATCTCCTCGCGAAGGTCTGGCGGAATCACCGACAGGCCTATCCTCTTGACGGTCTCGATCATATCGCCGGCCGCCTCGCCGATGCCGTGGGTCGTGTGAAGGAAGCCTTCCATCAGAAGGAGCCTGTTGATGCTGGCGAGCCTCATTCCGCTGCCGCCCATGCCGTGATCGGACACGATCACGACCACGTCAGGGCAGTACCTCTCCACGATCTCGCCCACGGCGCTGTCGAGCGCCTCGTATATCTGCGCCAAGGGATCGGCGACCCTGCCGGTCCTTTGATCGATGAACGTCTCGATCCAGCCCGGCCTGCGAGGGGAATTGAGATCGTGCAGGTGCCAGAAATGGTGGCCGGCCGTGTCCGCCTCGGGGAAGTGCACGGCCAGAAGATCCGGGGGACCATCGTCCACGCGCTCGGACAGGTGCATGGAGAGCTCGATGCGCCGGCCGATGGTCTGCACGAGCCTGGCCGTGGCGTCGCGGTACCACGACGGCCCGCGCGACGTTCCGGCGTCGAACTGGTCGAGCACGTCGAAGGGCAGGTAGCTCTCGCCGAACATCGATACGAGCTCGTCGTGCAGCACTGCGGGATGGCAGCCTTCGCGCTTTCCTCGCAGGGCCGCGGGTGAATCCCAGCCTGCGAGCATGGCCCCGCGCACGCGTACCGCGGGGAATGTGCCGGGGAAACCAATCGCTACCACGGTACGGCCCAGGGCCGAGAGCATCTCGAAGAGGTTGGGCGCTTCCCTCCTGTCCCCGGTGCCGAAACGGATGGAATACCCATCCCTGCGCGTGAAGTCGTACAGGCCGTGACGGCCCGGGTTGACGCCCGTGAGGATGTTCGTCCAGGAAGGGATGGTGGCCGTGGGAGGTGGCGAGCCGAGCACGCCCAGCTGGCCGGCAGTGGCCAGCGTCCGGATGTGACCGAGGCCGCCTGCCGAGATCATGTCCCGTGCCAGGCCGTGGCTGAAACCGTCCAGACCCAGAAGAAGAACTCGCATTCCATTCTTATAGGCGACTCCGGCTCCAGCGGGGAAGGGGCACACCCGTCTTCTTTTCAATCCACC
This sequence comes from Myxococcota bacterium, assembly GCA_041309365.1. Lineage (GTDB taxonomy): Bacteria > Myxococcota_A > Polyangia > DRWM01 > DRWM01 > JAFDER01. Next base: position 20,130 of record JBFYZU010000141.1, on the reverse strand, counting down.
GAACGAGGAACATCGCCAGGGCCAGGCTGGATCACTCGATGATAGAGCTTTCGATGTCGGTCACGGTGTCGGAGTGCATGGAGATGCCGGGAAGGACGTGCCAGGAGCCGCCGACGTTGCTCCGTATGATCGAGTCGTGGATCCTGAGGGTCCCGTCGTGGTTGTTGCTGACGAAGAATATGGCAGCGCCGTAGGCGTTCACCTCGTTGTGCTCGATGAGCGAGCCGCAGATGGACAGCGTCATGGTCTGGCCATCGTTGTAGATGGCTCCGCCGCTGCCGCCACCGGGCGTACCGGGCTCTGCCGGGTTGCCACCGCTGCCCACTGCGCGGTTGTACGCGAACATGCTGTTGATGATCGTCCAGGAGACTCCGATGGAGCTGATGCCGCCGCCGTTCGATCCCAAGTTGCCGTAGCCATCTTCGCCACCGAAGGTGGAGTTGACGACGTAGACGGGGAGCCCCTCGTACTGGCTGAACACACGTACTGCAGCGCCTCCCACATCCGGCCCTTCCTCGGTGCAGTAGCTGTTCAAGAATCGTGTGTTCACGATCTTGAAACGGCCTCCACGCACCCATATGGCTCCTCCGCCGTCATACTCGTTCTCGTTGCGAGAGTCGCCGTCCGAGAAGGTGATGTTCTGTACAGTGAGGCGTGGGTGGTCCTGGTTCTGGCAATGGGATGTCGTCCAGACGAGATCTGGATCGCACGTGTTCATGTACAGGATGCGGGTCCTCCCGCCTCCGCTCAAGGTCACGAGCCCACCGCCGTCGATGACCACGTCCGGGTCGGCGTCGTTGTAGACGCGAGCGGGCTCGGTGAGCGTGATGGTGACCGGTGCATCCCCGCAGTTGAAGACCGTCGTTCCACCCTGGGCAACGGCGTCCATGAAAGCCTGCTCCGTGCAGCTTTCCGGCGTCCCCGTGCCGATCACATTGTCGGGCTCGCCCACATCCTCGGGTCCCGCCTCCGCGGGTACTTCGCAAGCGCGCTCCAGCCACCCGGCGGGTGGACCGTTCTCGGGGTTATCCAGTGGATTGTGAAACTCCACTCCCCCCCCGTCATCCTTGCAGCCCGCGAGCGCGACATGGCAGGCTGCGGCGATCAGGAGCGTGAGCATCCATTGACGTGTCTGTGCCTCACTCATGACCGCATTTTCCACATTATCCCCTGTCAGTGCAATCGTGATTGCGATCGCAAAGGAGAGGATCGGGCAGCTCAGGTCGCACCGCAATCCATGCTTGTGCGCCGTGCAAGCTACGGGTACGGGATGGGTGTGGCTGGTCTTCCTGGACGACGCTCAGGCGGGCTGGGAGGAGGCGGCCAATTCGCGTCGTTCATTGATCAAAAGAGGCTTGCGGGGCGTGCGAACCCGGTGCGTGACCAGACCCAGGGCCACTGCGCCGATCGCACTGCAAAGTGTTGAGAAGATCGTGGTCGTCGAGGCGATGCCGATGCATGTGGAGACCATCTTGACGGCCTCCGTGGCCTGCATGCCATCGCGCGAGGCAATGGCGAATGACGCCTGGTAGATGCCCACCGCGGAGCCGAGAGGACCCAGGAGAGCCAGCGAGGCCAGGAGGCCCCACAGGATCCAGGTGATGTCCCTGTCTTTTCTACGAACGTGCTGGTAGGCGAGCAGGCCGTAGAATGCCGCGCCCCAGAGCACGATGACGTACATCCAGAGACCGCCGTTTTCGAATGCGTCCACCATCGATGACATGCTGCACCTCCCTTGCATGTGAAGAAGTGGACAACGGTCGAGGCCACGAGTTCCCCCGAGGAGCTGATCGCTTCGATGCACGAGCAGCATCAAACCGGTCCCGATGCTGGCAGGTGAGGCTTGGGATGGCCCGACCTCGTATGAGAAGGTGTCCCCGTGCATGAGAGCGGTGGCAAGCCTTCGATCTCTGCCCTTCGATGCTCTCCTTTCCGGCGGCCATCCATCCTGCCGAATGTCGCGTCCTTTTCCCTCGTGCGTTCAGCCGCGCACGAAGTGAGGGATACTGGCCGGAAGCTCGACCGAGATCTCGACCATGCCGCCGAAGCGTCCCTGGTCGTACCACGGCAGCTGCAGAATCATCTTTTGCTTCCCCTGCTTCTCGATCGTGTAGATGTTCCTTTCGCCCTGCTCGAGCATGGCCGAGAGCTTCGACCTGGCCGGCTCGGGGTGGCAGGAAAACACACTCTTACCCACCAGCGCCTCGCCTCCTTCCCGCTCGAACACCCTGGCGGATGCCTCGTTCATCCCCAGTATGATCCCCTGGGCGTCACACACGGTGACAGCGGCCCCGAGGGTTTGCACCCATGCCGGTTCCTTCATGTAGCCTCCCATCGATGGAGCACCATGTCTGATATACCCGTGCCCATCAGGATTCCCAATACCCCTGGCACGAGAATCACAACCATGGGTCATGGCAAGCCTGCGAAATATGCGCATGCTGCAAGACAGCATCGGAGACGCCCTGCCTGGGGCCCCGCTCGGTCTGGAGCGGTTCGACCTCGGGTCAAGGAGCTTGGGTCAGAGGATGAAGTCGGAGAGGTCGGTGTCCTTCATGAAGGGAGCGAGCTTTTCGGTCACGTAGGCGGCGTCGATGACGATGCGCTCGCCGCCGCGTTCGGGCGCGGAGAAGGAGATCTCGTCGAGCATGGCCTCCATGATGGTGTGAAGGCGTCGCGCGCCGATGTTCTCGCTCTTGGCGTTGATGGCAGCGGCGCTCTCGGCGATGGCTTTCACGGCCGAGTCGTCGTAATCGAGCTCGACGCCCTCGGTGGCTAGAAGCTCGCGGTACTGGCGGGTCAGGGAGTTCTCCGGCTCGGTTAGGATCCGCACGAAGTCATCGCGGGTGAGCGACGAGAGCTCCACGCGGATGGGGAATCGTCCCTGAAGCTCCGGGATGAGGTCCGACGGCTTGGCCACATGGAATGCACCGGCTGCTATGAACAGCACGTGCTCGGTGGACACGGAGCCGTACTTCGTTTGCACCGTCGTACCCTCGACGATGGGAAGAAGATCGCGCTGAACGCCCTCGCGGCTCACATCTGGTCCGTGCCCCGCGGTCTGGCGGCCCGCTATCTTGTCCAGCTCGTCGAGGAACACGATGCCGTCATGCTCGGCCCGGAGCTTTCCCTCTCGCGTCACCTTGTCCATGTCGACGAGCTTGGCAGCCTCCTCGTCGGCGAGTAGCTCCAGAGCCTCGCGGATGCGAACCTTGCGTGTCTTCTTCTTGCCAGCGCCCATGCCGGGGAGGTTCTGGAGCATGTCCTGGAGCTTGATCTCCATCTCCTCCATCCCTCCCTGGGTGGAGAAGATCTCGATCATGGGGTTGGTCTGAGCCATGACCTGCAACTCGATGAACTCGTCATCCAGGTGACCTTCGCGCAGCTTCGTGCGCAGGTCCTCGCGCTGTCGGTGGCGGCGCAGCTCCTGGTCGGGATCCTCGGAGGTACCGGATGGAGAGGCCGCTGCGGCTCCGCCCAGGCCGATATCCAGGCCGAACTGGCCGAGGGCGGGCCGACCCTGGGGTGGGCGGGGAGCCGGCACAAGGATGTCCAGGATGCGGTCCTCGGCCAAGCCGGCGGCCCGGATGCGGACCTTGCCCATCTCTTCCTCTCGTACGAGCCTCACCGAGGCCTCCACGAGATCGCGCACGATGGAGTCAACGTCGCGGCCTACATAGCCGACCTCCGTGAACTTGCTCGCTTCCACCTTCACGAAGGGTGCCTGGGCCAGGCGGCTCAGCCTGCGGGCGATCTCGGTCTTGCCAACCCCCGTGGGGCCAATCATGATGATGTTCTTCGGCGTGATCTCATCGCGCAGCTCCGCCTGCACCTTGTGCCGGCGCCAGCGGTTTCGCAGCGCGATGGCAACAGCGCGCTTGGCCTTGTTCTGGCCCACGATGAAGCGGTCCAGCTCGGAGACGATCTCTCGGGGCGTGAAGCTCGTGGCACGACCCGCCCCCTCCGGCTCCGTGGGAGGCCCGATGAGACGCGGACCCTGTGTGTTCCCGGAGTTGTCGTTCATACGCAGTCGAGCTCCTCGATCACGAACCTGTCGTTCGTGAACACGCAGATGTTGGATGCGATCCGCATCGATTCGGCGGCCACCTCCCTGGCATCCATGGTCGTATGGGCGATGAGCGCCCGGGCCGCGCTGAGGGCATAGGGACCGCCGGATCCGATGGCGATGATATCGTCGTCTGGCTCGATGACGTCTCCGGACCCGCTGATGAGGAAGGTGCTCTTGCCATCCGCTGCGAGCAGCATGGCCTCGAGGCGACGCAAAAACTTGTCCATCCGCCAGTCTTTGGCCAGTTCCACGGCGGCCCGGGTCAGGTTGTTGTTATGCTCGGAGAGCTTGGCTTCGAGGCGGCCAAAAAGGGTGAACGCGTCGGCGCCGCCTCCCGCGAAGCCCGCCAGCACCGCACCGCCTGCCAGATGGCGGATCTTGCGGGCGCCGTGCTTGACGATGATGTTGCCCAGGGAAACCTGACCGTCTCCGGCCATGACCAGTTTGCCGTTGCGCCGCACGCAGAGCACTGTGGTAGACCGGACCCTGACCGGACGTTCGCCGTCGATGCACGTCGACTCGGGGCCCCTGCGCCTTGCTCGATGGATGCTCATCTGTCTTCCCCTTCCGACCTTCTGGCCCTGGGGTGGGTCCTGTCGTAGACCTCGGCGAGGTGTGTCGCTGTCACGTGGGTGTATTGCTGCGTCGTTCGAAGGGAAGCATGGCCCAGTAGCTCCTGGATCTCGCGCAGCCCGGCTCCGTCGCCCAGCAGGTGCGTGGCGAAGCTGTGCCTGAGCGCGTGGGGGCTCAGGCCGTCGGTCGTGCCGAGGGCGGCTGTCGTGCGCCTGACGAGCCTCTGCACCGTGCGCACCGTGATCCTGGCACCCGACCCGTTCACGAGGAGCGCATCATCTCGCGGGCCGTGCTTGCCGAACCCCGGGCGTACTTCGAGCCAGGAGCGCACGGCCCTCGATGCAGGGGCGATGAGAGGAACGATGCGCTCCTTGCGGCCCTTGCCCATGACCCGTACGACCCTCTCGGAAATGTCCACGTCACTCACGTCCAGAGCCACGAGCTCGCTCACTCGAAGGCCAGCACCGTAGAGCAGTTCGAGGATCAACAGATCCCGCCGACCCTTGGGTGATTCCGTCCGAGGCGTGGAAAGCAGGTCCACTGCCTGGTCCACGGTGAGGAAGCGCGGTAGCTTGTGCGGGAGCTTCGGTGAGCGCAGGTGAGTGGCTGGGTTCTGGTCGATCATCTTTCGTGCCTTGAGAAACCTGCAGAAGGCCTTGATGGACGAGACCTTGCGGCTGATGGACGAGGGCTCGAGCCTCCCGTACAGGGAGGCAAGGTAGGCACGCAGCCGCATGATGTCAAGCTCGGCCACGCCGGAAGGGTACAGACCCTCGCCTGTGGCCCATGCCAGAAATCCCCTGAGATCCCGAAGGTATGCGTCCACCGTTCTTGGCGAGGCGTTGCGTTCGTGCAGGAGGTGCTTGCCGAACGCTTCGATGGCCTGCTCGAACGTCACGAGACGAGTGTATCGCACGATCCGATCAACACCAAAATTGTTGCAACCTTGTTGGATTGCAAGTACACCTATTAGTATCGGTGCACCAGAGGAGACAAGGATGCGTCACAGATATGATGGTCTGACCATGGCCGCTTTATGCGCTACGGCGCTTTTCGTCTCCGTGGCATGCACGAGCGGAGAACCATACAACACAACTTGGGATTTCAGCACCGACTCGCTCACGGACATGGGATCCGACCTCGGGTACGATCCGGCCCTGGATCCGGGTTACGATCCTGGATATGACCCTACCTACGACCCCGGGACTGATCCGGGTTACGACCCCGGAACTGATCCGGGTTACGACCCCGGCTACGACCCCGGCTACGACCCCGGCTACGACCCCGGAACTGATCCGGGTACGGGTGGTATCGTGGGAGATCCCTGCTACAGCACGGCCCAGTGCGCCGGAGTCCCGGGCTCGGGCCGTACGTGCCTGACCAGCGTCATGGGCTACATCACGTTTCCCGGCGGCTACTGCTCGGCTACCTGCACGAGCGCGGCGGACTGCGGAGCGGGGTCGCAGTGCGTGAACCTCTCCGACCTGGGCAACTTCTGCCTCAAGCAGTGCACTGCCGCGTACGACTGCCGGACCGCAGAGACCTACACGTGCAGCGCAGTTCCTGGTACGAGCGGCACATTCTGCATCCCACCCATCTCATCGCCCGAGACGGCCGACTACTGATCCTCGCTGCGCTCATGGGGCCTGCTTCTCACCGACGAGCCACCACGCTCCCAGGGACCATGGATCCGACCATCAGGCGTTTCTGTGGGCCACGGCCTCGATCTCGATGCGTGCACCTCGAGGAAGGGCCGCGACCTGCACGGTGGTGCGTGCTGGAGGCTCCGACACGAACCGCCTCCCATACGCCGTGTTGACTGCGGCAAAGTCCTTCATGTCCATGAGAAACACGGTAGTCTTGACCACGTGCCGGAACTCCATGGCCTGTACGGCTAGCACCGCAGCCATGTTGTTGAGGACCCTCTCGACCTCGGCTTCGATGCCCCCCGGCACGATCTCTCCGGTCGCAGGATCGAGAGGCAACTGCCCTGAGAGAAAGTAAAGGTCACCAATCCTCACGCACTGGCTGTAAGGCCCGATGGCCCTCGGTGCGTCTTCGCTGCTCACGATGCTCTTCATGGCTGGCGCTCCTCTGCTGCTGATCGTCGAACTGCTGCTGATCGTCGAACTCCTGCGCGCTCACGCTAAGTCAGTTTCTCCTGACCGGTCGGGATTGGCAAGCCCCAGTGTTGGGTGCCGATTCGGAGGTAGGTCGGTCAGACGGACACTGAATGGAGACGCCGGGCGAAGCACGCGATGGCCGTGGCCAGATGAAACCAATCCAGGATTTGGACACACAGGAATCATGATGTACCCTCTCGTACAACCACCCTCATTGAGTGAATGGCACATGGCTCGCAACGATTCGCCTCCTATGGTCTCGATGCTCGTACTGGCACTCGTAGCGTTGGGTTGTGGCGGCACCACGAGCCCATACGGCGATACGGACGCTGCCACGGATGGCAGCGTGGACGGGATGTCCGATACCCCCGGGGACGGCATGCCCGACTCTCCATCCGACGTACCGCCCGACATCATTCCCGACCCCAGCGCTGATGGTATCCCCGATGCAATCCCGGATCCGACCCCGGACATTGGCCCGGACTCGCCGTGGGACATCTATCCAGACTATGACACGGACATCCCGCCGGACTCGTTGCCCGGCGGCGCCGTGGGCGATCGCTGCTCCTCGGACTATTCGTGCATGGGCGTACCGAGCTCGGGCCGCATGTGTCTCACGGATCTATTCGGCTACATCACGTTCCCGGGCGGCTACTGCTCGGGCTCGTGCACGACAGACGCCGAGTGCGGGCCTCTCGGGGACTGTGTGAGCTTCTACGGCGGCGGCTCGTACTGCTTGCGTAACTGCTCCTCGCCCACCGACTGCCGCACGGTCGAGGGCTACTCCTGCTCCTCGCTGCCCGGAGGCATGGGCGGTCCGTACTGCCTGCCTCCCTTCGACTCCTCCGACGCCCCTTCCGACTACTAGAGCACCGACCGGTTTGAAACCCTGCTGCAATCGCGGTCTTGCGGGCATCTCGCGGCTTTCGTCCTCGCTCGCTCCTCGACGTACGCCCTGGTATGCTTGCGTCGCTCGCTCCGGTCGCGCACGCGATCTGCCCGCAATCTCACGATTTCGCTACGGGTCCCAAACCGGTCGGTGCTCTAGACCTCTTCCACAGGATCGATCCCTCTCGACAATCCGCCAGGTCGGGGCAGGGCGCAAGGATCCTCGATGTCCATGTTAGACGCCGGCAGCGCTGGCGCCAACCCCGACGATGGCCATGATGATCCCCATCAGCAAGGGCACGAGCATGGCGAGGAGCCAGACCACTGCGATGCCCGTGAACAGGACGGTCATCACGATGCCCATGACGATTCCGCCGAGGGCCATGCCGTCACCGCCGTAGTGCTCGGGGTCCTGCTTGATGCGTCTCCTGGCCATGATGCCGACGACAACGGCCGGGATGGCCGTGAAGATGGTCATGCCGAAGATCCACGAGGCCACCGCGAGGAGCAGCGAAACCAGCGCGAGGGTCTCGTCCTTCTGTTTCATCGGGGGGGGGTAGTAGTAGCCGGGCTGCCCCTGGGGAGGGGCGGGAAGCTGCCCGATTCCGGGCATGGCCTGTCCGGGCGGCACCTGCTGTGGTTGAGGCGGATGTGGGTAGTATGCCCCGGGTGGAGGCTGACCTCCGGGCGGGTATCCGCCTGATTGGCTCATTGTAGTTACTTCCTCACATGTTTCCGCTGATCAGTGCGATCAGCATTATGGCAATCCAGATGAAGACAAGGAGGAATACGATCACGATATTTACGATGCTGCCTATGATTCCGATGGTGGCCATGGTGCCGCCACCGAACTTCTCCGGGTCCTTCTTGATTTTGTTCTTTGCCATGATCCCCACGATGAGAGCGGGGATGGTGGCGAAGAGGTGGAACTGCATGAGCCAGCCGGCTGCCATGAGGCCCACCGAGACCCAGCCGAGCGTTTCGTCCAGCTTCTTTGGTGGAGTGTAAGCAGGCGACTGTGGCTGGAAGACCTGGGGCTGCTGGGCCGGCGGCTGGAAGACCTGGGGCTGCTGGGCCGGCGGCTGGTAGACCTGTTGCTGCTGAGCTGGGTAGAGTGGCTGGCCCGTGTTCGGGTCGAAGCCCATGGGGCCCGGTGGTCTACCAGAAGGGGGCTGGTTAGGTGGAGCATTCATGTGGTTCTCCTTTCATTCCCACCCGATCCGTGCAACGAGGTCATATCTATAGCATTCCGATCGTTTTTTGTCTCTCTCATTGACTCCTGAGGCAAGGGGCACCACGATCTTGCCATCGAACCATGACAGAGGATCCTTGGCGCTTGGCGGCCGGACGCATTCGCAATACAATGAGATTGAACATCACAGGGGGGAAAGAGGCAACATGACAGACAGAACGGTGCGGTCGCTGCTCACTGTCGCGCTCGTGGCGGCCGTGGGTTGCGGTGGCAAGAAGAACACCAGCGGAACGCCGGATGCGCTCGGAGACGTCCCGGTGGACCAGGTGGATACGGCCACGGACACGGCCACCGATACGCCCTCGGACGTTTTGGACGCGGTGTGCGTTGACGAGGACGGCGACGGGCATGGGCACGGGTGCGTGGCGGGTGGGGACTGCGACGACACTGACCCAGCTCACTTCAGCGATTGCGACGATTGCTCGATCACTCACGCAGAGGGTTGCGCGTGCACCAGCGGTGAAACGTACGACTGCTACGATGGGCCGGATGGCACTTCGGGCGTGGGGCTCTGCGAACCAGGGACTCGCTACTGCGAGTTCGGGTTTCTCGGGATCTGCAACGGTCAGGTGCTACCCGCCGAGCACGAGATCTGCGGAGATTCCGAAGACAACGACTGCAACGGCGTGGGCGACGAGGAGGTGCTGAGCGCCTGCGGAGATTGCGACTCGAGTTGCTACAGCGAGGGCGACGTGGAGCCGAGCCCCGACGACGAGCACTCCGACGGGATCATGGAGAACCCCGATGGCCCGGGAGTGGTGCTGGGCTCGAGCGAGGTCAATGCGGGCTACGCGTGGATCGCCAATGCGGACGAAGGCACGGTCTCCAAGCTCAGGCTGCTGGACGGCGTGGAGATGGCCCGCTACAGGGTGGGACTCTGGGGTACTAGCGACGACCAACCCAGCCGCACTGCCGTGGACAGCCTGGGCAATGCCTACGTGGCCAACCGCGCCCACGTGAACGCCACCAACAACCAACCGTCCGTCACCAAGATGGCGGGCGACGAGCGATACTGCGTGGATCGCAACACAAACGGCACGTTCGAAACGTCCCATGGTGCCACTCCCCTGGGGCTGGGCGAGGACGAGTGTGTGCTGTGGACCGTGCCCGTGGGTAACCCGGGTGGCGTGGCCCGAGCGCTGGCCATCGACCTGGGCGAGTACGAGTTTCTCGATCCGGGCAGCCCCTGGGTTGGAATGTGGAGCGAGATGCGCTTCTTCAAGCTGGACCCCGACACCGGGGCCGTTCTCGAGGAGGTCCCAGTGGATGTGAACCCGTACGGGGCTGCGATCGACTCGAACGGGTGGATATGGATAAGCGGGATGAGACCCGTGCCCGGCTACATCCAGCGCTTCCATACTGTGGCGTTGACTGTGGAGCCCGCGATCTCCACGGTTGGGACCGGGTGCACGTCTCCCAGCGAGGCCATCTACTCGCCCTACGGCATCGCCGTGGATCCGTCCAACCGCGTGTGGGTGGGGAGTTGGAGTCCCAGCATTTGCTGCTACGACCCTTCGACAGGTGCTTGGCTGCCGGACGTGAACCTGGGCCTGACGCTCTCGCGTGGGGTAGCCGCGGACGCCAGCGGGATGATCTGGGCCTCCAACTACAATGAAGGCGTGCAGAACCGCATCGTGGGTATCGACGGCACGAGCCTTGCACCCGTGGTCGCCTACGATATTGGTGGGGCCAGGCCCATCGGCGTGGGAGTGGACGAGCTCGGGCAGGTCTGGACCGTGAACCAGGTCTCGGGCAGCGCCACGAGGCTCGACAAGGCCACGGGCGTCCTGGCGGACTTCGCCGTGGGCACGGGCCCCTACACCTACAGCGACTTTACGGGCTACCAGCGCTCGCTCATGATGCCCCAGGGCACGTGGGAGCACACGTTCAACCGTTGCGACAGCGACGATGCGGACCACTGGGGCATACTTGAGTGGGATGCGGACGTGCCATCTGGTGCACGGATGACCATCCACGGGTTCAGCGCGGACACGGAAGCTGGCCTCGTGTCGGCATCAACAGTTGTGCTGGCCACGATCCCGTCCGACACCTCTCCCGTGGACATAGAGGCCGCCTACGCAGCCGCTAGTGCCATCCTCGGCCCGTGGCTCCGTATCTTCGTCGTTCTCGAGCCATCTCCCGACAAACAGAGCCCTGTTTTCCGCTCCATCGACGTGCACTGGCACTGCTCATCGCTCGGCTGAACATCTTTCCCGACAGCAGGCAGATCCGTCGGATCGAGACTATCCATGCAATTTTGAACGCAGTCGCTCGACCGCATGGCGATTGCGTCGATCACGGACAGCTACCCTGAAGCATGCCTGCGAGGTTGGTGTTGCGGTCGCGGACGCGGTCGTTGGCCAGGGCGATGGCCAGGGCCTTGTGGGACCCGACCACGACCACGAGATCTCGCCCCCGGGTTACGGCGGTGTAGAGCAGGTTTCTCTGTAGCATGACGTAGTGGCTCGTGCTCATGACCAGCACCACGGCCTTGAACTCGCTTCCCTGCGACTTGTGGATGGAGACGGCGTAGGCGGGCACGAGCTCGTCCGTGTCCGCAAAGTCGTAAACCACGGATCGGCCGTCGAAGTCGACGGTCAGCTCGCGGTCCACTGGGTCGGCGGCCACGACACGCCCGATGTCTCCATTGAATACATCCAGGTCGTAGTTGTTTCGCACCTGCATGACCTTGTCACCCACGCGATGGCCTCCCCTCACGCCATCCACGGTCATCGCGCCCGGGTTGAGCCGTGCGCCCAGCTCGCGGTTGAGGTTCTGTGCGCCGATGAGCCCTCGGTGCATGGGAGTGAGAACCTGCACGTCCGTCATCGGGTCCATTCGCCAGCGTCGGGGGATGCGCTCCGTGACCATCTCGATCACGGTCGCGAGCACCTGCGCGGGATCGTCGCGCTCGACGATGAAGAAGTCCTGGGTCTCGCCGCCCAGAGGGTCGGTCACGGGCATCTGGCCTCGGTTGAGCCTGTGGGCGTTGGTGATGATCATGGAGCCTCCCGCCTGCCTGAATATCTCGTCGAGCCTCGTTGCGGGCACGCGTCCCGACGCCAGGATGTCTCCGAGCACATTGCCCGGCCCGACGCTGGGAAGCTGGTCCGCATCGCCCACGAGGACCAGCCTGGCCGACGATGGCACGGCCGAGAGGAGCTGGTGAGCGAGCACGATGTCCACCATGCTCATCTCGTCCACCACGAGCATGTCACATCTCAGCTGGTTGTCGGCGCCGTGCACGAACCGACCATCCTGAGGGCTGTAGCGCAGGAGTCTGTGGATGGTCTTCGCCTCCTTTCCGGTGGCCTCGGACAGCCTCCTCGCAGCACGACCCGTGGGTGCGGCCAGAGCCACCTTGCCTGACTTGCGTGCGATGATGGTTGCCAGCGCCCGCACTATGGTGGTCTTGCCCGTCCCAGGGCCTCCCGTGATCACCGAGACCTTCTCAGCGAGCGACAGCTCGAGGGCGTCGCGCTGAGCCCTCGCAAACGAGATGCCGAGCTTGCCTTCGGCCCAGGCGACGGCCCTGGGCCCATCCACCTCGATGCGGCAGTCCCCTGCTGACAAAAGTGCCAGAAGACACGCCGCGGTGCCGCTCTCGGCCTGCTCTAGCTTCGCCGGGTACACCGGGTCGTCGGGCCCTGAACCTCTGGTCCCCGGCCCCACCACGATGCGCCTTTCGGCCACCAGAGGTGCGATGGCACTGGCCGCGAGCTCCGGCTCCATATCGAGGATCCTGGAGGCCTTCTGCTCGAGCTCCGACCGGGACAGGTAGCAGTGACCCTCGGCGGTGGCCTCGTCCAGCGTGAAGATCACTCCTGCACGGATGCGTTCGGGAGCGTCTCTGCGAATGCCTTGCTTGGCGGCGATGCGGTCGGCCATGGTGAAACCGATGCCGAACACATCCTGGGCGAGCATGTAGGGGTTCGCCTTGACAGTTGCGATGGCGTCACGTCCGTAGCGGCGGAAGATGCGCGCCGCGTACGCGGGAGTCACGCCGCAGGAGGAGAGAAAGAGCATGACGTCGCGCACTGCGCGCTGGGCCTCCCATGCCTTCACGATGCGCTCCGCGCGCACAGGCCCGATTCCCGGCACGTCGCGCAGTTTGAGAGGCTCGTTCTCTATCACGTCGAGGGTGCGCGTGCCGAACCTTCGCACGAGCCTTGCTGCGAACTTCTCGCCGATGCCCTTGACCATGCCCGAACCCAGGTAGCGTTCGATGCCTTCGAGGGTCGAAGGCGGGATGGGCATGGCCTGCTGTATGCGGAACTGAGGTCCGAACCTGGGGTCCACGGTCCAGGTGCCTGTCAGGCTGATGGTGCCGCCGGGCTCGGCGATGGGAACGACCCCCACGGCCGTCACGAGATCGCCGTCGGCGCTGCGATCCTCGACAGGCGAGAGCAATGACATGTGGCCCGGGTGTAAGGTCGCCGGACATCTCGGGCGCACCTTGAGCACCGTAAACAAGCTGTCCTCGTTCCGGAACGTGACACGCTCGATGATTCCCCGGATCTCCTCGACCTCTCCGTTCCTGTCGTTCTGGCCCATGGCTCGGTCCGGGTCAGGCCTTGACCACGCGGGGGCCGGGCGGGCAGGCGTTGCGCGTGTCCACCACGAGTTGAGCGTGCTCCGACACCATGGCGTGGTCCACGCCGTCGTGGTTGGTGGCCACGAGCACGGCGTCGTAGCTGGCGATCATCCCCGGGTCGAGAGGCTTGGAGGCGATGCCTGCCAGGTGTCCGTACTCCCGGCTCTGCGGGATGATCGGGATGAACGGATCGTGGTAGTCCACAAAGGCCCCGCCTTGCGAGAGCATGTCGAACATCCTGAGTGAAGGGCTCTCGCGCATGTCGCCCACGTTCTTCTTGTACGCCATGCCGAGGATGAGGATCCGCGATCCCCTGAGGCTCTTGCTGCGCTCGTTGAGCGCGTCGGTGAGAACACGCACGACCCATGCGGGCATTGCAGTGTTGATCTCGCCCGCCAGCTCGATGAAACGCGTACCGATGTTGTACTCGCGCGCCTTCCACGTCAGATAGAACGGGTCGATGGGGATGCAGTGCCCGCCCAGCCCGGGGCCGGGGAAGAAGGGCATGTACCCGAAAGGCTTGGTGGAGGCCGCGTCGATGACCTCCCATACGTCGATTCCCATGCCCGTGTAGATGACCTTGAGTTCGTTGACGAGGGCGATGTTCACTGCGCGGAAGATGTTCTCTGTGAGCTTCACGGCCTCGGCCGTCCTGGTGCTGGACACCTGGACGACGCGCGCCACGACCGACCCGTACAGGGCCACTGCCACCTCGAGGCTCGCCGCGTCGTCGGCACCCACTACCTTGGGGATGCTCCGGGTGTCATACAGTTCGTTGCCGGGGTCTTCCCTCTCCGGAGAGAAGGCCACGAACACATCCGTGCCCACACGAAGGCCGCGAGCTTGTATGGCGGCAACCACGATCTCCTCCGTGGTGCCGGGATAGGTGGTGGACTCAAGGGACACGAGCTGGCCTGGCCTGACAGACGCCGACAGGCTATCGATAGTCCTCTCGATGAACGAGGTGTCGGGCTCGCGCTGCCGGGTGAGAGGCGTGGGTACGCACAGGATCAGCGCGTCGGCCTCGCCACCCCGGTAGAACAGGTCAGTGGCCTCGAAACCCCCGCCATCGAGCATACTTGCTACCAGGGCATCGGGGATATGAGTGATGTAGCTATTGCCTGCGTTGAGCGCCTTCACCTTGTCCGGGTCGACGTCGAACCCCATGACACGAAAGCCCATTTCGCGAAACGCCATGGCCAGGGGCAGGCCCACGTAGCCCATGCCAACGACGCCCACCACGGCGTTTCTCTCATGGATCTTGCCGAGCAGGATGTCCTTCATCACGGTGCACAGACTAGCAGGGTCGCGAGGCTGCGTGAAGCCGGGAGTGAGAAAACAGCCGGGTTCGACGAAGAGGTGAAGGTCAGAGGGCGACCTCCACGGGGAGATTGGTCCGATATCCGGTGGCAGGGTTGCCGAGCTGATCGCCGTCGTTGAGACCCCAGCACCACGCTGTGCCGTCGTCGAGCACGGCGCAGCCGAAGCGCGCTCCGCAGTATACGGCCGTTGCACCCTCAATGCCGCTCACCTCGACGGGCCTGTACGAAGTCTCATAGGCGCCGTTTCCCAGCTGGCCGTCCGTGCCCAGGCCCCAGCACACGACTCCGCCCGTGTCGAGAAGAGCGCATGTGTGCTCTGCGCCCGCGCACAGACCGGTCACGCCCGAGAGGCCCATCACCGCGGTGGGCGTCATGTGGTCGGACGTGTCGGCATCGCCTACCTGGCCCACATCGTTGCGGCCCCAGCACCACACGTTGCCGGCAGCGGAGAGGGCGCACACGTGTGCCTGACCCACGGCAACGGTGGCGACAGGTTCTAGCCCGGAGATGCCCACGGGTGAGCTGGAGTCCGTGCCCGTGCCGAGCTGGCCGTCCGTGCCCAGGCCCCAGCATGACACCGCTTTTGCCGTGTCGACTGCGCATGTCGTGAATGCCTGCGAGTCGATGCCCGTCTGGGCGCCCAGCCCCACGACCTCAGTGGGCGTCATGGTGTCCTCGTTGGTGCCCGTGCCAAGCTGGCCGGACCCATTTTGGCCCCAGCATGAAACGGCCGCGTCAGACAGTGTGCAATAGTGATCCGAGCCCGAGGCCAGGGCCAGGCGATTCGATGCACCTGCCTTGGGTACGGGATCCAGACATACGTCGCCTGGCAGGCAGGAAAGGTCCGATGCAGCCCCCTCGCCGAAGCACCACACTTCGCCCGAGGTGAGAAGAGCGCAGGTGGACACACGACCCGCATCCACGTCCATAACATCCGTGAGCGTACCCACGGGTCCGGGAGTAGTCCTCGACGTACTCGTTCCGTCGCCCAGCTGGCCCGATCCGTTCTGGCCCCAGCAACGTATGGTCTTGTCGCCCAGCAGGGCGCAGGCATGGTCCGTGCCCAGGGCCATGCCGGTCACTCCGCAGTCCGACGGGCAGGCCAGGGATGTCTCGCCCTCTTCGCAGGCCGCATTGCCGCAATTCGCCACCGGGATGCCCACCACGAAGAACGAGAAATGCTCCACCTCGGCCATGATCGCGTCACCATCGAACAGGGCGTCGCCCACGAGGATCCACGGACCGCCGGAAGGGGCCGTGTAGAGCCTCATGATATCGGTGAGCGTCCCATCCACGGGCACGCGCACTGTGACCGGCACTGCGAAGTCCTGCCCGTGAGGCTCGAACGACCAGACATCACCGGCCGCCTCGAACCCGCCTGGCAGATCGGGTGCATTTCCAGGGTCCTTCGTGATGGTCAGGTCAGTGGAACGGTCCAGGGCTCCCGCGGGCACAAGCAACATGGAGCCGTCGGGCCCATTGATGGTTCCTCCTGCAGGGCCGATCGTCTCGGTACGGCCCAGGCCGCTGCCGGTCTTGCTGCAGGAGACCACACCGAACATGCCGCACGCACTGAGCGCCCACGCCGATACGGCCGTCAAGACGACCCTCATGATCGTGGTTCGCATCGGTATCCCTCCGGATACCACGTATCCTAGGCGCGATTCGCACGGCTTTCAACGTACGCGACGACCGATTGCTTGAACGGCGGCCCGGCTGTGGTATGTTGGCCACCGACGATGGTGTTCAAGAACAGCTCCATTCCTCGTGCTGTCACGTGGACGTGCGTGCTGGTGCTGTCCGGCTTGCGATGTGGGCCTCCGACCGCACCCCAGCCTCCATCTCAGACCGCCACGTCCTCGTCGGGCTCCGTGGCGCTCTCGGCAATGGCCGCACAGGGCAAGTACATCTCGTCTGCCGAGATGCCGTACTACACGGCCGTCGAGAGCTACAACGAGGCCGTGTGGAGTGTCGATACCGCCAAGCTGGCGCAGGCCGTGAGCGCAGCCACTCTGGCGCTGTGCGTGATCAAGTCGGTACGTCTGTCGACTCTCGATGGAGGCGACGGAAAGGGCGACGCGGCAGCCTACCTTGCCTCTCAGCAGAAGAATGGGCTCGTCTACAAGGTCCAGTCGGTGAGCGAGGCCACCACGACAGCCACGCTGTCCGTCATCGCGGGCTCCAAGATCATCGACACGGTCGCGGTGAAGTTCGTCGTGGAAGGGGGCGCCTTGCGAATGGACCTGACGGCTCAGATCGCCAGGGAGATCGCAGAGATCGACGAGGCACTGGCTGAA
The DNA here is from genome assembly GCA_041309365.1 of Myxococcota bacterium. Taxonomy (GTDB): domain Bacteria; phylum Myxococcota_A; class Polyangia; order DRWM01; family DRWM01; genus JAFDER01. The sequence goes on along the minus strand of JBFYZU010000141.1, from coordinate 3,012 downwards.
ACGGCAGGTGACGAGGAAAAGAAGCAGATCGTCTTTGCGCAGATGGAGAAGCTCGTCGAGGATCTCGACACGGCAATTGCCGAGCGAAGCGAGTCCGGTTTCCTGGCGGCGGTCAGCGATGACACCGCGCAACTGGCGCTGCTTTTCGCCCAGGTCCTGACAAAGGGGAAAAAACAGCCCACGATTGCCATGTACCTGGATCATTTGGGTGCGACCATGGGCTCTCTCGAGATATTGAGCGCGGACATGGATGCCATGACCGCCGAGGTCCTGGTTCACCCGCCCATCGGGCCAGCGACATCGACCCCTGGTCCTGCCGACGTTCGCCGGTTCGACTTCGTGACAGAAAACGGTGCTCTCGTACTGGATCTGGGGCCGGCCCTGACGGTGGAGATAGACCAGGCCAGCACCTCGACGGGATACGTGGGGCACACAGTCGAAAAGCCTCTGCCCACGCCTCCGGCCGGTAGCCTCGCCGAGGCCCTTTCCCTGTTGGCCTCCGGCAGCAAGAAGTACGCCAAGAAGGCTCGCAAGCTGCTCGACAATATCTGCCACGACGAGGGCGATGAAGAGAGCCATGATGCATGCGCCCAGCTCGCTATCATGATGGCCACGGGCCAGGGAGGCGCCAAGGATCAGATGGGTGCCAGGGACTGCGCTATGAGAGCGTGCCTCGAAGATCCCGGCGCCTTCGACATCGATTCCGAGGAGGCCAAGGTCGCCAACGAGGCGGGATGCCTCATGTACGCTGACATGCTGCGAGCGGGGCAGGGTGGACCGGCCGACCCTGACATGGCCGAGATCATCTACGAGAAGGTCTGCTTCGCAGGATCGGACGAGGGCTGCGTGGCGCACGGTGTGATCCACCTCGAGAAGCTATGCGGCCTGCAGCCGTGGGGTCTTCCCCAGGAGCAAGAGTTCGATCTCGTTCGTAGCCAGTTCGAGCTTTCCTGCTCACAGGCCCCCGTGCGTTGCATCTCTCTGGGCAAGGACATCCTCGGTCAGATCCAGTCTGGCCTGTGGTTCGGCGATGCTGAAGTATCCGTACTTCAGCTTGCCAACGAGGTGCTGCTCGATCCCGAGTGAATGGGTTCGACAGAGGTGCCCTTTCCTCTCGCTATCGTACACATCACGTGCCGTGGCGACCATTTCACTGCTGCTCATGGCCGACGGAACCTACGTGGACCTCATTCCTTGCCGGAGCTGTCCGTAGGCGGCGCAGGAGGTGGTATTGACGGATCGGAGCCGCCGTAGATTATCTCGGCGATGTGGTAGGCGCTGGACTCGAGGTTCGTTATGGCCACCTTGAGGTCCTCGTTCGAGCCGCTGTCGGAGAGGAGCATGAGCCTGTCGATGTCCGCGGAGATGAGCTCCCGGTCCTCTTCGGTAAGCTTGCTGCCGAACTCCACCAACGCCTTCTTCGTCGTGTAGATGAGGCCCTCGGCTTGCACCACAAGATCGGCGCGTTGCTTGCGAACCTGGTCGGTGAGCTGGTGCGCATCGGCTTCCTGCACCATGGCATGTATCTGATCCTCTGACAGTCCGGAGGCTGCCGTGACTCGAATCTTGTGCTCGCGCCCCGTCCCGAGGTCCTTGGCGTAGACGGCCACGATACCATTCTGATCGATGGAAAACGTGACGAGGATCTGGGGCACCCCGCGAGGTGCGGGTGGGATGCCGGTGAGCTCGAAACGGGCCAGGGTCTGGTTGTCCGAGGACATTTCGCGTTCGCCCTGCAGCACGTGGATGGGCACGAAGCTCTGGTTGTCAAGGCTCGTTGTGAACACCTCGCTGGCTTGGGTAGGGATGGACGAGTTGCGGATGATGATGCGGTGGAAGATGCCACCAGCCGTCTCGACACCCAGGCTCAGAGGCGTGACATCGAGAAGGACCACGTCCTCCTTTTCGCCCGTGAGCACGCCTCCCTGGAGGGCAGCGCCGATGGCTACCACCTCGTCGGGGTCGAGCGATGCGTTGGGTTTTCCTCCGAAGATCTCACCGACCTTCTTTCTGACGGCGGGCATGCGTGTCATGCCGCCCACGAGGAGCACCTCGTCCACCTGGTGAGGCTCGAGCCTGGCATCGGCGAGGGCCTGCTTGCAGGGCGAGACGAGCCGGTCGAGCAGATCCGAGCACCAGTCCTCGAGATCACTCCTTCTGATCTTCATCTCCAGGTGTCGAGGGCCCTTGTCGTCGGCGTAGATGAACGGGAGGTTCAGGTCGTAGACGAGAGTGTTGGACAACTCGCACTTGGCCTTCTCCACCTCGTCCTTGATGCGCTGCAGGCTCATGCTCTCCTTACGCAGGTCCACGCCCTCATCCTTGAGGAACCTGTCTGCCACCCTATCGATGAGCTTGCTGTCGAAGTCCTCTCCGCCGAGAAGGGTGTCGCCACATGTGGCGAGCACCGAGTACACCCCCTGGCTGATCTCGAGGATGGAGATGTCGAAAGTGCCTCCTCCGAGGTCGAATACGGCCACGACCTTTCTCTTGCCGTCCTCCTGCTCCACCCCGTAGGCGAGAGATGCAGCAGTTGGCTCGTTGATGATGCGTTGCACGTCGAGACCCGCGATGGCACCCGCGTCCTTCGTGGCCTGCCTCTGCGCGTCGTTGAAGTAGGCCGGTACCGTGATGATGGCCTTCTCCACCGGCTCGCCGATGTAGCCCTCGGCGAAGCTCTTGATGAAGCGCAGGACCATGGCCGAAACCTCGGGCGGGGAGAACTCGTGCTCGCCGATCCTAAGCCATGCGTCCCCGTTTTCGGCGCTCACGATATCGTAGGGAACTATGTCCCTTATCTTGCGCGTCTCCTCGGAGTCGAACTTGCGACCAATGAGACGTTTGACCGCGTACACGGTGTTCTGTGGGTTCAAGATGGCCTGACGCTTGGCGAGTGAGCCGACGAGCCGTTCGCCGTCCTGCTTGAATGCCACGACGGATGGCGTCGTCCTCATTCCGTCAGGATTGGGGATGACGACGACATTTTTACCGTCGTAGAATGCGACGCAGGAG
>JBFYZU010000140.1:0-13033 GCA_041309365.1 Myxococcota bacterium | reverse complement strand
CTTCCGGAGCCGGGGTCCTGGGAGGGACCTACGGCCAAGGCAAGGTGAAGGCGGACGTGTGGCAGGCCGCGATCAACCAGCTTCGCGATGCCGGGCTCCCGGAGCGCGGCATCGAGGCTTTGAGGATCTGCACGAGGTGTCACCCGTGGCTCCTGCATTCCTTCCGACGGGACGGGCCCGGGGCGGGCCGGCAGCTGGGGTTCGTCGCCATGCTCGGGTAGCGTCGGCCGGCAACCCGTGGGCAGATATACGCGTACCCATGAGGGACGCGCGGGCGTGGAATAAGGCGGGCACGCCCAGGTTGATCATTTCCCGGAACCGCGTTACAGGGTCACGGCCTCGCCGCCGGGAGGCCATGACACAGAGAAAATCAGGAGATCCAGATGGTTACGGACATCAAGCAGCTCAACGAGCTCGTCCAGGCCGAGGGCGCCTTCCTCGACGATCTGTTCGCCGAGGTGGGGAAGGTCATCGTGGGGCAGACCGAGATGGTGGAGAGGCTCCTCATCGGCCTTCTCACGGGAGGGCACGTGCTCGTGGAGGGCGTGCCCGGTCTGGCCAAGACCCTCACCGTGCGAACGCTCTGCTCCGTGATGAACGCCAAGTTCCAGCGCATACAGTTCACGCCGGATCTGCTGCCCGCCGACATCATCGGCACGGTGGTCTACAACCAGCAGAAGGGCGAGTTCACCTCGAAGAAGGGCCCCATCTTCGCGAACCTCATTTTGGCCGACGAGATCAACCGTGCGCCGGCCAAGGTCCAGAGCGCGCTCCTCGAGGCCATGCAGGAGAGGCAGGTCACCATAGGGGAGACCACCTACCCCCTGGTCGAGCCCTTCCTCGTGATGGCCACGCAGAACCCCATCGAGCAGGAAGGGACCTACCCTTTGCCGGAGGCGCAGGTGGACCGCTTCATGCTCAAGATCAGGGTGGACTACCCGAAGCGGGACGAGGAGCTGACCATCATCGATCGCATGAGCGGCACGGCGCCCGTGGCGCCCAGGCCCATCATCGAGCCGTCCAGGATCCTGGCTGCCCGGGAGGTCGTGGACAGGGTGTACGTGGACGAGAAGCTCAAGGGTTACATCCTGGACGTCGTGTTCGCCACCCGCAAGCCCGAGGAGCACGGGCTTGCGAGCGAGGCGGACTTCATCGAGTACGGCGCCTCCCCCAGGGCGTCCCTGGCGCTCGCGCGGGCGGCCAGGGCGCACGCGTTCTTGCGCAAGCGCGGCTTCGTCACCCCGGAGGACATCAAGGCCATCGGCCCCGACGTGCTCAGGCACCGCATCATCCTCACCTACGAGGCCGAGGCCGAGGAGGTGACCACGGAGATGATCATCCGCAAGGTGTTCGAGACGGTGGAGGTCCCGTGACGAGGCCATGATCCCGCGCGAGCTCATACGCAAGGTGCGAAAGATCGAGATCGTGACCCGCCACCACGTGCAGGACCAGATGGCCGGCGCGTACCACTCGATCTTCAAGGGCGCAGGCATCGCCTTCGAGGAGGTGCGTCCCTATCAGGTGGGCGACGACATCCGGCTCATCGACTGGAACGTCTCGGCCAGGATGAACGACGTGTTCGTGAAGCTGTTCGTCGAGGAGCGGGAGATGACGGTCATGCTCCTCGTGGACGTGTCCGGCTCGCTGGGGTTCGGCTCCACGTCGAGCACGAAGCAGGAGGTCGCCGCGGAGATCGCGGCCCTGCTCTCCTTCTCGGCCATCGAGAACAACGACCGCGTGGGCCTCATCATGTTCTCGGACCGCATCGAGCGGTTCATCCCGCCCAAGAAAGGCAGAAAGCACGTCCTCAGGGTGGTGGTGGAGCTGCTCGGGGCGCGTCCGCAGGGCAGAGGCACGGACATCGGTGTGGCGCTGGAGTACCTGGGGCACGTCGCCAGGCGCAAGTCCGTCGTGTTCCTCATGAGCGACTTCGCGGCACAGGGCTGGCAGAGGGCGCTCAAGCTCATGTCGCGCCGTCACGACCTCATACCCATCGAGATCACCGACCCCCGGGAGCGTCAGCCCCGTCCGGCCGGCCCCGGAGGTCCTGGCGTCGATGGAGGCCTGGTGCCCATGGGCCTGGTGCTCGTGGAGGACCCCGAGACAGGGGAGGTCATGTGGGTCGACACGGACAGCCGGACGTTCCGAGAGCAGTTCGCCGAGGTCGCCATGCGCGACGAGCACGCCCGGCACGACTTCTTCCGCCGGCACAAGATCGACTTCATCGGCGTGGACGCGAGCCGTCCCTACCTCGATCCGCTCGTGAAGTTCTTTCACCGCCGCGAGCGGCGAGCCAGGAGATCGTGAGTGCCTCGTCTCGTGCCCATGCTCCTCGTCCTGGCGCTGAGCTCGCCTGCCCAGGCCCAGGACGCCGGGACGGACGGCGCCTTGGCCGCAGCCCCTGCGACCGTGCGCAAGGCAACGCCCATCGAGGACGTGCCCGCTGGCAGGCGTCCCACCCTCGAGTCGTGGATCGAGGGCGACGGCAAGGTCGCCCTGGGCCACACGGTGACTTTGCGCGTCCGGATCCGCCACAGGAGCACCGACAGCGTGCACCTGCCGGCGGACACGGGCTTCGGGGGCCTGGACCTGGTGGACAAAAAGGTGGACACGAGGCCCGACGGCGAGGGCTGGGTGATCGACGACTACACGATGATCCTGCTGGCGCTCGAGCCGGGCAAGGTGACGATTCCCTCGCTGGAGTTCGGAGCGGTGCTCGAGAAGGGCGAGGTGGTCAAGCTCGGCACTTTCGCGCGCGAGGTCGTGGTCATCGACCCCACCGATGGCGCAAAGGACGCTACGCCGAAGGACATCGCGCCCGTGGTGGACGTCTGGCAGGACGACTACACCATCCTCTACGTCCTGGGTGCGCTCCTGGGTGCGGCGCTCATCGCGCTTCTGGTGCGTCACATGGTGAGGAACTGGGATCGCTGGTTTCCAGGGGCCGCTGTCGCGCCGCCGCCGCCCCGACCGCCCGAGGACGTGGCGCTATCGAAGCTCGACGATCTCAAGGGGCGAGGCATGCCACCTGACGATGGGAAGAAGGCATGGTACATCGAGCTCTCGGAGATCATGCGCGAGTACGTGGGAGGCCGCTACGGGTTCGACGGGCTGGAGTCCACGACCGAGGAGATCATCCGGGTCATGCGAGGCAAGAAGACCGCGGGGCTCACCCAGGCCGAGCTGTTCAGGTTTCTCAACGACTGCGACATGGTCAAGTTCGCGAAGTACGTCCCCGGCACCAGGGAGGACGAGCAGTCCCTGGACGAGGCCTACCGCATCGTGCGCGTGACCACGCCGCGTCTCCTGCCGCCGCCCCCGGGTCCGGTCCGGAGCCAGGGAGGTAAGGAGTGATGGAGGCCGACCGCCGCAGGTGGCCGCCATCGGCCCCGACGCCGCGAAGAGGCGCGTCGCCGCTGGCCCGTTTCTTCGTCCGCGCCTGGCGCCATTCGTGGCCTGCGCTGGCGAGCCTGGCTTTGGCCGGCGTGGTCGTGCTCGTGCTGCTCTGGCGCGACTCCGCCTACCAGGAAGGCCTGCGCTTCTCGAACCCGTGGGCCTTCTTGCTCCTCGTCCTGGTGCCGCTGGTCACCACCATGGATCTGGTGATGGGGCGCTTCAAGGCGGCGAGGCTCCTCTACGCCCGGCTCGACCTGTTGAAGGCGGCCGGGAAGGGGCTGGCGGTGCACCTGCGCAAGGTCCCCGCCGTGCTCAGGGGGGCCTGCGTGGCGCTCCTGGTGCTGGCCGTGGCGCGCCCCCAGGCAACGGCCATCCGCGAGGAATCCGAGGTCCAGGGCATCGACATCGTGCTCACGCTGGACATGTCCTTCAGCATGAAGGCGGCGGACGTGAAGCCCACGAGGCTCGACGCGGCCAAGCAGGTGATAGACGACTTCATCACGCGGCGGATCAACGACAGGATCGGGATGGTCGTGTTCGGCCGGGAGGCCTACACGCTCTGCCCTCCGACCCTCGACTACAACGTGCTGCGCAACCTCGTGGCCGGGCTCGAGCTGGGCACCGTGGACGGGCGAGGCACGGCCATAGGCAACGGCGTGGGCACGAGCATCAACAGGCTGCGCAGGAGCGACGCGGAGAGCAAGGCCATCGTTCTCTTGACGGATGGCTCGAGCAACCAGGGAAACATATCGCCGGGGCAGGCCGCGGACTTCGCGAGGGCCCTGGGCATCCGCATCTACACCATCCTCATGGGCCGCGACGAGAACTCGCCCGTGGAGGTGGACAGGGATCTGTTCGGTCGGGCCATCTTCGGGACGCAGCAGTTTCCCGTGAACCCCGAGCTTCTGCGCAAGATGAGCGAGCGCACCGGAGGCGCATTCTACGAGGCCACGGATCGCGGGGAGCTGGAGCGGTCGTTCCACGAGATCCTCGACGCCCTGGAGAAGACGAAGATCTCGGACGTGGGCGTGGTCTACGCCGAGACGTTCCCGAGGTTCGTGTTCCCGGCGCTCCTTTTCCTGGCCCTGGAGCTCGCCCTGAGGCTGACCAGGCTGAGGAAGAACCCGTGACCGTCGAGAGACACACGCAGGGCAGGGCCGCGTTTGCGGCGGCGAGGCTCGCGACCGTCGCGGTGGCCCTGGCGCTGGGCGGATGCCGTGTGCGGTTCGCCAACGAGTGGGCGCTGTGGCTCACGCCCCTGGTGGCGCTGGCCATCGCGGGGTACGTGATCTCCTTCGTGATGCGCACGAGGGCCATCGCGAGGTTCGCCCCGGGCCAGGAGGAGCGGGTGCAGGCACGGGTGAGCCTGCCCATGCGCGCCATCCGGGCCACGGCCGTCGTGCTCGCGCTGGCGCTCGTCATCCTGTCCGTGTCGAGGCCCCAGTACGGCGGCAAGGAGAAGATGCTGCGCGTCAGGGGCCTCGACATCGTGCTCGTGCTGGACTTCTCCAAGAGCATGTACGCGCAGGACGTCCGCCCGGACAGGATCACGATCCTCAAAAAGGAGGTGTACTCGCTGCTCGATACCCTCGTCGGCGACCGGGTGGGCGTGGTGGCCTTCGCAGGAGAGGCGGTGAGCTTCCCGCTGACCACGGACTACGAGGCCATCCACCTGTTCCTCAGGGACATGCAGCCCAACGACATGCCGCTCGGCGGCACGAACATCGGGCTGGCCGTCGCACGGGGCACGGAGCTTCTGACCTCCCGGTACATGCCGGAGAAGCGCTCCAGGGTCATGATCCTGGTCACCGACGGAGAGGACCACGAGGGCGGCGTCGAGGAAGCCATCGGTGCGGCAGCGCAGAAGGGCGTCCACATCCACGTCCTCGGCGTGGGCACGGGGACGCCCGAGCTCGTTCCCCGCTATCTCGAGGACGGCACGCAGGACGGTTTCATGCGTGACGAGGGCGGCAACTACGTCACCACGAGCCTGTCGGCGGACGCCGAGAAGGCCCTCGAGGAGATGGCGCACGCCACCTCGGGCTCGTACACGCGTTCGGCTCCTGGCAAGATCAGCCTCACCGCGGTGGAGAAGGAGATCCGCAAGCTCAAGCAGTCGGAGATGGAGGCCAGGAAGGTGACCATCTACGAGGAGTTCTACCTCTGGTTCCTCCTGCCCGCGCTGGCGCTCCTCGTTTTGGAGACATTTCTGGGCGATGCTCGGACGGGTTTTTTCGAGTGGTGGTCGGCCCGCGTGGCGGCCCGATCCAGGGACGATGACGCCGAGAAGGGGAAAAAGACGTGACGGTCCAGGCCATCCTCATCACCTTCGTCACCGGTACGCTCTTGCTGGGCGCACAGCCGCCGGGCTGGCACCCTCTCAAGAGCAAGAACAAGAAGGTCAAGAAGGGGAACAAGCAGTACAGCGCCCAAAACTACGACGATGCGCTCGAGTCCTACGGCAAGGCTGCGCTCATGCTCCCCGATGAACCCGGGGTCCACCTGGACCGGGGAGCGGCCCTGTTCAAGAAGGGCACGAGCGGCCAGGAGCGCGACGACGCGACGCTCGACATGGCATCCGGGGCCTTCTCGGACGCCATCGCCCTGGCCGGCGAGGACCAGTCGGATCTGAAGGCCGACGCATTCTACGACATGGGCAACGTGAAGCTCGCCCAGGAGAGATGGGAGGATGCCATCGCCGCCTTCCGCCAGGCGCTCAAGCTCAGGCCAGGGTTCGACGATGCTGCCTTCAACCTCGCCCTCGCCCTCAAGAAGCTCGAGGAGCAGAAGCGAAAGGAGGAGGAGGAGAAGCAGCAGAAAGAAAAACAGCAACAGGAGCAAGAGCAGCAGCAAGAAAAGCAGGAGCAAGAGCAGCAACAAGAAAAGCAAGACCAGGAGCAGTGCGACGGCGGCGCCGGGAAGGACGACGAGCAGGAAAAAGAGCAGAGCGACGAGAACCAGGAAAAGCAGCAAGAAGAACAACAGCAACAGCAACAGCAACAGCAGCAGCAAGAGAAGGAGCAGGGTGGTGGGCAGGAGCAGCAAGGCGGCGAGGAGCAGGCCATGCAGGAGCCCGTGCCCTTGACCCAGCAAGAGGCAGAGGCCATCCTGGACGCCCTGCAGCGAGGCGAGAAGAACCTCGAGCTCGAAAAGCTCGAGGACTACCAGGGCAATGGCCAGGCCAAGCCCAAGGTGAACAAGGACTGGTGATGGGCTCTCGACGCGCATACTCGGCCGCCGCCGTCATCGCGACGCTGCTCGTCGCGTGCCCGTCCGCCGCCGAGGACCCGGTTCCGCGCATCGAGGTCCTGCCCAGCGCCACTGTCGTGGGCACGGGCGAGGTCTTCAACCTGATAGTCCGGGTGGTCACCGAGGACACGTCCGTGGAGTCCGTGACCCTGCCGGATCTCTCCGCCTTCGAGGTGCTCGGCCAGTCCGTGTCGAACCCCGTGCAGGTGAGCTTCGGCTTCGGCTCCGGCGGGAGCGGCATGCAGACGACGCACACGCGCGAGTACGACATCTGGCTCAAGAGCAAGAAGCCGGGCAAGGTGACGCTCTCCGAGGTCCTGGTCAAGTGGAAGGGCAAGACCTACAAGGGACGGCCCGTGGTCGTCACGGTCACGAGCCAGCCGCCCAAGCAGACCAGCATCCCGACGCCCAAGTCGCCTTTCGACGACGACTGGCCGTTCAAGATGCCTGGCTTCCCGCAGCCGGGCATTCCCCAGCCCATGGTCCCCGAGCCCGTGGCCCCGGCGCCGGATGCAGGCGCGGGTGACGACCCCGTGGAGGCCATCCTGGAGGTGACCAGCCTCGAAGGCGCCCAGTTCGATTCGAAGATGTTCATCCAGACTCTCGTCGAGCCCCCCGAGGTGGTCATCGGCCAGCAGGTGACGCTCACCCTGCTTCTGTGGAGCGCGGACAGCATGGTGGGCAGCATCGAGATCCCCACCGAGCCGGGAACGGACGGGTTCTGGGTCAAGGACCTGCTGCCGCCCGCTGCCAAGGTCAACTTCACCCCCAGGATCGCCAGCGGCCAGACATTCCAGGTGGCCGTGCTCAGGAAGCTCGCCCTGTTTCCCACGGAGGCCGGGACGCTGACCATCTCACCCGCCGTGGTCAAGACCTCGGCGCCCTTCGTGGGGCTGCTGGGGGGTGGCAGCTACACCAGGACGGGAGTTCCGGTCACGGTCGAGGTGTCGGGCCTGCCCGCGCAGGGCAAGCCAGAGGGGTTTCTCGGCTCGTCCGTGGGGAGCTACAAGCTGAGCGCCACGCTCGCTCCCCAGGCCACCGATGTCGACCAGCCGGTGACCTACACGCTCACGCTGCAGGGCACGGGCAACATCGAGATGCTCGCCGCCCCCAAGCTCGAGTTCCCCGACGGCGTGAAGGCGTACGAGCCCCAGGTCACGGATCTGGTGACCCTGACCGGCGGCATGGTGGGCGGTACGAAGAAGATCGAGTACCTCATCATGCCATCCAGGCCGGGCAAGGTGTCCGTGGGCCCGGTCCAGTGGCCCTTCTTCGACCCGGCCTCCTCGGGCTACAGGGTGCTGCGCGCGCCCACCGTGGTGCTCACCGTCAACGCCGTGGGCGGCAACGAGGCCCAGGAGGCCACGACCCAGCAGGGATCGGCCATCCAGCCCCAGGACGCAGAGGATCGGCTCAGGCCCATCCGCACCGTGGCCGCACTGCAGAAGTCCCGTGCCCAGATGGTGCGCACGCCGTGGTTCTTCGCATCGGTGGTCTTTCCGCCGGGGCTTCTGGCCATCCTGTACCTCGTGGTGCTCGGGCGCACCGTGGCGAGAGGGGTGAGCCTCCGCAATCCCGCGGGCCGCGCCTTCAGGGAATCGACGGCCATGCTGCGCAGGGTTGGCCAGTCCGGGGATCACGGCGAGTTCTACGCCGGGATCCAGCGGGTCATCTACACCTACCTCGAGAGACGCTTCGGGATCCCGGCAACGGGCATGACCGGTCCGGAGCTCATGAGGGCTCTCGTCGACGCGGGCGTGACCGCCGAGGCGGCCGAGGCGGTGGTCAAGGAGACGGAGAACTGCGAGTTCGCACGCTACGGGCGGTCCTCCTCCGAGCGCAACCTCGACATGGCCGTGGTGCGCGCCCGAGTCCTGGACACCCTGGCGGCCCTGGAGCGCTTCGAGCCCCGCAGGGGGAAGGCGGCCGGCAGGGGGGAGGCATCATGAAGAAGATCGCCTCGGTCCTGGCGCCGGTCGCGTTCTTCGCCGTCGCGTCGCCTGCCGGTGCCGAGACCGTGCACCACCTCTTCGAGCAAGGCAACGAGAGGTACTGGAAGGGCGACTACCGGCAGGCGGTGGACATCTACTACGAGATCATGCGGCTCGGCATCGAGGACACGGACCTGTGGTACAACACGGCCACGGCCTACGCCCGCATGGGCGAGTACGGCCGCGCGGCCTTCTTCTACGAGAAGGTCCTGCGCGTGCGTCCCCGTGACTCGGCGGCCCAGCACAACCTCGACGTGGTGCGCTCCACGGTGGCCAGGGAGCTCTCGAAGACCCGCCAGAACGTGGACGTGAACCCCGCCGAGACGGTCTGGGAAGGGGTGCTGTCCTGGTTCACGGCCAACGAGCTCGCGGTGCTGTTCCTCATGTTCTACTACGCATTCTTCGCGGCCGTGGCCGTGCGCCACTTCCAGCGCCGTCCGGTGGGCCGCGTCGCCTCGAGCCTGTTCGTGGGGATCTTCCTGGCCCTGTGGCTCGTCTCGGGCGCCATGCTCCTCGGGAAGTACCATGCCCACTTCTTGTCCCACTTCGGGGTGGTGCTCGAGAAGGGCATCGTCATGGTCCGCGAGGGCCCGGACGCGCAGTCGCCTCGCGTGTTCGACGTGCTCGAGGCGCAGAGGCTGCGCGTTGTGGACACGTCGGGCGACTGGGTGCTGGTGCGCGACGACAAGGGCCGTGAGGGCTGGCTGAGCACGGATCAGATAGGCAGGCTCTAGAGCAGCACCTGGCACTCGCCGCTTGCGCACGCGACCTGCACGTTCGAGGGGCAGAGCATGTCGCAGGCGGAGTAGGGGAGAACCGCGCGCGCGTCGTTCCAGTGATCGCGGTGCACGGCGACGAACCCGCAGCACTCCGTCTCCAGCGCCACGCAGTCGGAGTCCTTCTCGCACGCCGTCCACTGTGGCAGCACATCCCCACCCTGTCCGGGCTGGGGTGGCTCGACGGCCTCGAGCTCCACGGGGCCCGTGAGGGGAGCGTAGTGCGACTCGTACTCGGGTTCCGGCTCCGACCATGCCGGGCCGGTCTGCCGGATCCCGGGGCCGCAGGCCGCCAGCAGCCCGAAGCATGCGGTCGCCAGCACCAACCCTCGCATGACCCGATATTGCCCACATCGACCCGGCGACATCAAGCCCGGCATCTTGTCCGTTCGCGTGGCACTGGATACTATGGTGTCTTCACGCGGGAGGAGCGCATGGCCACCTACGAGATGCTCTGGGACTGTCACTACTGCGGCACCCAAAAGCTCCTGGGAAAGACCCACCGGCACTGCCCCAACTGTGGCGCTCCACAGGACCCGTCCTGGCGCTACTTCCCCGCGGATTCGGAGAAGGTGGCCGTGGAGAACCACGTGTACGTGGGTGCGGACCGCGTGTGCCCGGCCTGCCAGAACCCCATGAGCGCCGCGGCCAGCCACTGCTCCAACTGCGGCTGCGAGCTGGCCGGCGCCGGCGAGGTCAAGCGCCGCGCCGATCAGGTGGGCCGCTCGTTCTCGGGGGAGACGGAGGCGGACGCGCGCCGCGAGCTTGCCGCGCCCGGGCCGGGCGTTGCGGCGGCCGGCGTCCCGGCGGCGGCGAAGAAGAAGACATCGAAGATGGCCTACGCCCTGTTCGGCTGCCTGGGTTGCGGCGGCCTGCTCGGACTGGTCTTCCTCGTCTTCGCGGCCGTTTCCATCTTCTGGACCGAGGACGTGTCCGTCGTGGCCACCGGGCACTCCTGGCAGCGCGAGATCGAGGTGGAGCAGTACAAGGCGGTCAAGGAGAGCTCCTGGTGCGACAGCAAGCCCGCGGCCGGCTACGACATCACGCGCAAGAAAGAGGTGCGCTCCCACGACAAGATCCCGGATGGCGAGACCTGCTCCATGCGCCGCGTGGACAACGGCGACGGGACATACTCCGAGAAGCAGCATTGCACCACCAGGTACCGCTCCGAGCCCGTGTACGCGGACAAGTGCTACTACACGATCGACAAGTGGATGCTGGACCACACCGAGAAGGCATCCGGCAGCACCGTGGACTCCCCGGCCTGGCCCGCGCTGAAGCTCGCGAAGACGGGCCAGGTGCTCGGGGCCCAGCGCGAGGGCAAGCGCGCGGAGAAGTACATCGTCCACTTCAAGGACGATAAGGGCCGCGAGCACACCTGCGAGTACGACCAGCCGAAGTGGTCGTCCATCGCCGTGGGCACGGCCTTCAAGGGCAAGGCGGGCGTCATCGGCGAGGACCTGCGCTGCGACTCGCTTTCGCCCTGACTCCATCGTTCACTTCGGCGAGCCGCCCGCGCATTGGCATAGGTGCCGGGAGCGGGATTCGAACCCGCACGACCTTGCGGCCACCGGATTTTGAGTCCGGCGCGTCTGCCAGTTCCGCCATCCCGGCGTGCATGAGACCAGGCGCACGAATCTACCCCATGAAGCGCTCCCGATTCCAGTGCAGATCGCGCCCGGCCCGGGTCCTCTCATGGGCGCCGGGAACCGTGCCTTCAGATGTCTGCGTCGGACACGATGTCGGGGGCGGGCTCGGCGTCCTCGGGCTCGGGCAAGGGGCAGCTCGACCAGGCCAGGTCGGGCTGTGCGCGGTCCATGCGCCGCTCGCAGGCGTTCTCGTAGACCTCTCCGTTGCAGCCGCACGCAAGGTCGCCGCCCGGCGCGCACGAGTCCGGGATCCACGCGCACAGGCCGCACCCGTTCGTGGTGCACAGGTTCACGAGGTCCAGCACGCCGTACTCGCACAATGCCCCTTCGGGGCAGGAGATGGTCGAGCCTCCGCACATGGCGCCGCACATGCCCAATGGCGGGTCCATCTCCATGGTGTCGGCAAACGTGTCGGCCGCGTCGTCCGTGCGCGTGTCGGTCGGGTCCGGGGCGCTGTCGCGGGCGTCGAGGTCCGGATGCGGATCGTCCACGTCGCCGGCATCGCCCAGGGCCGGCTCGCGCACGCAACTCGCCAGGGTCAGGGCGAGAAACAGGGCGAAATGTCTCACCTCGTGGCGCATGGGATACGAGGATGGCCCGGCCCGGGCGGGATGTCAAACAAAGCTCTCGGCTGGTGTTATTGACGTCGGCGGGGTGATTCGATAGGGTCTCACCCGTCGGCCCTTCCAACCGGGCCAAGGAGGTCGAGATGAAGGTGCACGGACACGCCGCCCTTTTTTTGTCGTCGCTGGCGCTCTTCGCCGTCACGGCCTGCGGGCCCAAGCCCGAGCCAGAGCCGCCGCCGCCGCCGCCGGGACCCAGCCCCGAGGAGCTGGCCCAGGCCCACGAGATGAAGCTCATGCCCTACCGCGAGGTGGCGCAGAAGTTCAACGACGGCGTGTGGAAGCTCGATGTGGAGCAGTTCAAGCAGTCCGTCACCTACGAGACCCACGACCTGTTCATCGAGCGCACGCAGCTCGAGATGGTGCTGGCCGACGAGGAGGGCGTTGCCACGGACGAGACCTTCCTGAAGAAGCAGGCGGACTACAAGATCATCTACTACATCAAGGATATCGATCTCGATACCGGGATCGCCGCGGTGGAAGGCATGGTCGAGGGCAACGTGGAGTTCGAGTCCACGCTGAAGTTCGTCACCGAGGACGGGCAGATCAAGATAGACCACACCGACGTGCTCGCGCCCGCCGTGGCGCAGCTCGAGGCTGCCGTGGAGCGCAAGAAGGCGCTGGCCGAGCTGGCGGACAAGTTCGGGACGGTGGTGGCGGATCACAACGTGGCGCTCGCCGATGGCAACGCCGAGATGTTCGAGGGCACCGTCACGGCCAGGAGCGCGGAGCTGGCCGTGAAGTACCTGCAGCTCTTGCCCAAGAAGGAAGGCGGGAACAAGAAGGCCACCATCGCCGACTGGGTCAAGTACAAGAAGTCGAAGGTGGCCAAGCTGGAGATCAAGGAAGTGGACCCCGAGAACATGACGGCCGTGCTCATCGTCCACCCGGTGGTTCCCAAGAAGCTCAAGAAGGGAGAGGAGGCACCCCAGCCTTCCGAGATGACCTTCCACTTCGCGGACGAGAACGGCAAGATCCTCATCGACTGCGCGCCGATGCTCGAGGAGAAGATAGCCGAGCTCGAGGGCGGGGACGAGGCCGGCACCGAGTAGAGATCCGCGCCCCGATCCGGACGCGTTCGCCCTTCAAGAGCCAGCGCCCTGCTCTATCCAGTCCCTGATGGTCTCGATGTCCTGCATGGGCAGGGGTGCTCCCGGTGGCATGGTCTCGCCCATGATGGTGGGCATGCCGAGCCTCTCGTCGCCCAGGAGCTTGTAGATCAGGTAGCTCCTGGCGTGCTGGCCGGGGTCGACGATCCTCCATCCGGGCCACTCGCGTGACGGCGTGGCCACCGAGCCCGACAGGAAGGCGTCCGGATCCGCCGGGATCACGAACCCCATGGCCCTCGA
>JBFYZU010000139.1:0-17697 GCA_041309365.1 Myxococcota bacterium | reverse complement strand
CAAAGCGTCGGCACTCCTCGTTCTGCGGCTGTATGGGTGATGTTTTCTGCCGGATCGATGCCCAGTACCGGAATACCCGCCTCAACGAAGTTCCTGAGCAGGTAACCGTCGTTGCTCGCGATCTCTACGACGAGGCTCTCCGGGCCGAGTCTGTAGTATTGGATGAGTTGCTCGGCCTCTCCCCTGGCATGCTGGAGCAAAGTAGTCGAGTAGGAGCTGAAGTAAGGGTACCGCGAGAAGAGAACCTGTGGGTAGATGGTCTCGATGATCTGCACGAGCGTGCAGGAGGGGCAGCGGACGACCGTGAGGGGGTAGCGAGATCGTCTCTTCGCCTCGATCACGGAGTCGGCCAGGTCGTTTGCGAGGGGAAGTTCACCCAAAGAGAGCACGGTGGTCAGTGACGCTCCATGGCATGCGCGACAGCGCGTGATGTCCTCGTGGTGGTCAGTGATGATCGACACCGGACCTCTCACCACCGCTTCCAGGGGGCGGTCCCTGATTCCCAGTGGCTCGAGAGGATGTTGAGCTCACGGACCGTGTCCATGCACTGCCAGAATCCGTCGTGTTCGTAGGCCATCAGCTCTCCGTCCGCGGACAGGCGTGGCAATGCATGCTTCTCGAGGGAACATGCATCGTCGTCGGTGAGATAGTCGAACAGCTTGCGCGTGAACACGAAGAAGCCGCCGTTGATGCGCCCCGACCTGACCTGAGGCTTCTCCTCGAAGGCTGCCACGCGAGGCCCGTCGAGCGTGAGCTCGCCGAAACGGGCCGGTGGGTGCACTGCCGTCACCGTGGCGCAGCGGCCATGTTCCCTGTGGAAATCCAGGAGGCGGTTGATGTCCACGTTCGAGACGCCGTCACCATAGGTGAGCATGAACGTGTCGGCATTGATGAACCCCTCGATCCGTTTCAGTCTGGCTCCAGTGTTGGAGTCGAGCCCGGTATCTACCAGGCTAATTTTCCACCCGTCCTCCTGGTGACGGGAATGGTACTCGATCCCCGTGGGCCTGCCAAGGGAGACGGTGATGTTGCTCTCGAGCATCTCGTACGACATGAAGTACTGCTTGATCATCTCCCCCTTGTACCCGAGGCAGAGGACAAATCGATTGTGCCCTTGATGGGCATAGATCTTCATGATGTGCCAGATGATGGGGTGGTTGCCTATTTCAACGAGAGGCTTGGGCTTTACGTTCGATGCATGTCCGAGCCTCGTTCCCCTTCCACCGCAGAGAATAACGACCTGCAATCTCTCACCCCTCTCCGGCGCTCCTGGGCGCAGATATCATACTAGCGTCGCCACCGGGGCATTTCAAGGCATGCCAAGAGTGAGAGACATCGTTGCGAGGTCCAGTCCATCGTGCCATTCTCGCAAAGAAGGTATCGAAATGAGGATCTTGCAGGTGAGCCAGGGCGATGCGTCCGCGGGCGGCGGGAGCCGTGTAGCGGAACAGCTCGCCAGAGGACTCTCGAGCCGGGGTCATGAGGTGGAGCATGTCGTTAGGATGAAACCAGGCACCGATGTGAAAACCTACATCCGCTGGTTCAGGAGGATCCCCGGCGATGGGTTCCTGCGAAACGCACTGGGCATCGATCCTAGCGGGCTGAGATTGCTCACGCACCTCGACACCTGGTGGTTCGACGTGGTCCATATGCACGACATGCCCCTGGCATTTGGAGGGATGACCGCGCGTCTCTTGGTCTGTGGTCGTCCGGTAGCTCTCACGCTGCACGACTACTCCATGTTCACTGGTGGGTGCCAGTACCCGGGTTCATGTAGACGATTCGGGTATGGCTGCGGCCACTGCCCTCAGATCGGGAGGTGGCCGTTCGTCCTGCCCCTCGATTTGACATCGTTGCACTTCAGGTTGCACAGAAACCTCGCAGGCCAGCCGGGAGTGGTTGCCATCTCTCCGTCTCGTCACATGGCCCAGGAAGCGAGGAGAGGTGCATTTGCCGGAAGGCGAGTGCATGTGATTCCCAACCCCGTGGACACGGACAACTTCCGCCCGGATCTCAGGCCGGAGGGCAGGGCGCTTTTGGGTGTCAGGGATGACGACAGGATCGTGCTCTTCGTTGCATTCGACGTGTCGGATCCCAGGAAAGGATTCCTGGACCTCGTGGATGCCATCCACCCGCTCATGCAGGATCGACCATCGTTGCACTTCGTCGTGGCTGGCAAGGGCGTTCGAGCAGGTGGCTTGCCTGGGGAGCCAATGGGACGTGCTCACGTGCTCGGGAGGATGGAGCCAGGGCGGAGGCTCGCTTCGATCTACGCAGCGGCCGACCTAGTCGTCGTGCCATCCCGTGAGGACAACTTCCCCTGTACCGTGCTCGAGGCACTGTCAAGCGGGACACCGGTGCTTGCCTGGGACGCGGGTGGGATCCCGGAGATGATCGAGCAAGGTGCGGGCCTCGTCCTCGGAATGGGAGACGTTCTGGGCCTCACGCACGGCATTGAACGGGTCCTGGACGGTGATGCTGGATTGTGGACGAGGAAAACTATCAGGGAGAGGGTGTCGGCCCGATTCGGCCTTGCTGGATTCGTGTCGGCTCACGAGAGGCTCTACTCGATGATGGCAGCGCGTACCGTCAGCTGAGGTCACCCATCGCTTCTCGTGCAGAGTGGCTTCGTGCTACTGTGGTGGATGCATGCACGTCACTGCCGTCGTCGTCACGCGAAACAGGAAAGAGCTCCTCTCCCAGTGCCTTTTTTCCCTGCTCGACGCGCACCGCGTACCCGACAGGGTGGTGGTCGTCGACAACGCGAGCACGGATGGCACGGCGGATATGGTCGGCGAGTCCTTTACCGGCAGGGATCCGCGTATTCATGTGGTGCTTCTCGCCACGGGCGATAACCTCGGTGGGGCTGGTGGGTTTGCCCGGGGACTGTCATGCGCCGTGGGGCTCGGGACCGATAGCGTGTGGCTCATGGACGACGATGCCGTGGCAAGCCCAGGTGCGCTCGATGTGCTGTTGAGGGCGAAGGCGAAAGACGGTGACTGCCTCGCGAGTACGCCCATGACACCGGGGATGGAGCGATACGCCTGGGGCCTCAGAGCCGTGGTCGACGGGCGTACACTGGACGTGTGGACGCCGTCGGATCTGCCGGGGCTCGAGAAGATCGAGGCTCGCTACACCCCGTTTCTGGGTATGCTCGTTCCTGCGATAGTAGTGGCGAGGGTGGGGCTGCCGAGGTCGGATTTCTTCATCTGGTCGGATGACGTCGAGTACTCGCTGCGGATCAGGGACACGGGATCCAGGATCTGGTACGTGCCGGCGAGCGTGATACTGCACCCGATGCAACCGAGGCGCAGGTTGCCGGTCGTGAGAGGCACTGTCCTCGATGCTCCCCTGTGGAAGCAGTACTACGGTGCCCGCAACGAGATTTACCTTTACTCGAGGCGCGGCGATGCCGGCATGCTGGCGAGGAGGCTGGCCATCACGGCGATGACGATGATGACGGAGCCGGATCGATCCAGGGCCCTCGTGGTTCTGTCGATGGCCGTGGCTGATGGGCTTTCAGGCCGGCTCGGGAGAAGGCTCCTGCCCGGAGAGGCCGGGTGATCGTGTACGACTGGCTCATCGTGGGGGCCGGGATCGCGGGCTGCACTGCAGCGGAGTCGCTGGCCCGCCGGACGTCTGGGCGAGTGCTCGTGGTGGAGCGACGTGACCACATCGGTGGCAACTGCCACGATCGGAGGAACGGGGAAGGGCTCTGGGTACAGGACTACGGCCCACATGTCCTGCACACGAGCTCGGTGCGTGTGTTCGACTATGTATCGAGGTTTGCGACTCTCAACGACTACGTGCATCGAGTCCGGGCGCGGGTGCGGGGAATCGATGTCCCGTTCCCCATCTGCATCGATACGCTCGAGAAGCTCTGGAACGTCGAGCTGACGGCCCTGCAGATGGACCGGATGCTGAACGACCGCCGTGTTGCCGTAGGCGAGGTACGCAACGCTCGCGACGTGGTCGTTTCGCAGGTGGGAGTCGAGCTCTATGAGCTGTTCTTCCGCGGCTACACCCAGAAGCAGTGGGGCGTGCCGCCCGAGGCCCTCGATCCCGAGGTCACAGGCCGCATCCCGGTCAGACTCGATCGCGACACGCGCTACTTCACCGATGTGCACCAGGGAATCCCAGTGGGCGGTTTCACTGAGATGATGTCGCGCATGCTTGCCCACCCTCGCATCGAGGTTCTCGAGGGGACCGATCTGGCCGACGTGGTGGACAGCGTGCGCTTCGACAGGATGATATACACGGGCAGGCTGGATGATTTCTTCGACCGGGTCCACGGGGCCCTGCCGTACCGGTGCGTCGAGTTCGAGCACACGGATCTCGATGTGTCCCGTTACCAGGATGCTGGGGTCGTTAACTTTCCGGGTGACGAACCGTACACGCGCGTGACGGAGTTCAAGCACATGTACCTGCTCGATCACCAGCACACGTCCGTGTGCTTCGAGCACCCAGGAGAGGGACAAGAGCCCTGCTATCCGATCCTTTCCGGGGAGTCGCGCGAGCTCGCCCGGCGATACAGGCAAGAGGCGGACAGGCAAAAGTCCGTGAGGTTCGTGGGGAGGCTCGCCGAGTACCGGTACCTGAACATGGACCAGGCCATCGCATCCGCGCTCGACACGGTGGATGATCTGCTCGGGGATTGAACGCATGAAGAGCCTCGAGATGAAGAAGCTGGCAGGTCACTGGCTCTCACCGGTGGTCGTGGCCATCGTGCTCACTGCCGTGGGGTACGCCAACGCGCCGGGCGGTCAGTTCGTGTTCGACGATCTGTTCCTCGTGCGTGACGCCGGGCACATCCGGGATTTCGGCAGCGTCTTCGAGATGCTCCGCCAGATGAAGCTCTCCGAGGGGATGGGCTACAGGCCCGTGCGCAACTTCACGCACATGCTGGAATACCAGGTCTTCGGCCTGAGGCCGTGGGGATACCATCTGACGAACATGGCCCTGCACATGGTCGTGTGCTTGCTCCTGTTTCGTCTCGTGCGCCGGATGGGGCTCGACCTCTGGGTCGCGCTGGCGGGGATGGCGCTTTTCGCCGTGCATCCCGTGCACACGGAGGCCGTCACCTACATCTCCGGTAGGCGCGATCTCCTCTACACGGCCTTCTACATTGGCGCCATGCTCGCATACGTGCGAGGCGTACAAGACGGGAGGCGGCGATGGGTCATACTTGCTCTCGTCCAGTATGTCCTGGGTATCTTCTCCAAGGAGATGGCAATCACATTGCCAGCAGTTCTCTATCTGTGGGATGTGCTGCTGAACCGCCGTGAGGAGCCGTGGAGGAAGCGGTTGGTCGCGCCCTTCAGGGGGCAGCCCGTTTTCTGGGCGGTGCTGTGGGCAGGGGCCATCGCCTACTTCTTGTACCGCGGCATTCTGGTGCCTCGCACGCTGCACCCGAGCTGGTGGGGCGACGGGCCCGCGTCCAATTTCGCCACGGTCGTGGCGGTCCACCTGAGGTACCTGGCAGTGCAGATGTGGCCAGTGGATCTGCTGGCGGACTATTCCCCGTTGGCGTTTCCAATTGCCAAGGACTTTACGGACCAGCGCACGGTCATCGGTCTTCTCGTGGTGGCGGGGACGCTGGCAGTGGCGTTCACGAGCCGCGACCGGTGGCCCGTGGCAGCTCTCGCCATCCTTTCGTACTGGATCGTCCTTCTGCCCGTCTCGCACATCATACCGCACCACGAGCTCGCCGCAGAGCACCACCTGTATCTTCCCAGTGCGGGCATCTGCTTTGCGGCTGGTGCGGGGCTCGTGTATCTCGGGAGATCGAGGAGGCGGTTCGCCACGACGCTCTTTGCGCTGCTCGTCGTTGCCTTCGTGGGCCTCACCCTGTCGCGAAACGAGGACTGGAGGACCGAGGAGACGCTCTGGAGCGCGACCGTGGCCAGCGCCCCTCGATGCGGCAGGGCGCTTCTCAACCTGGCCTCGGTTCACCTCGACAAGGGAGAGCTGGATGCGGGGGAGGCCTTGCTCCGAAGGAGCATGCTCTATACAGATCACCCGAAGACGCGGGCCTACCTGGGTACGGTCCTCACCCGCAAGGGGCGCTACGAGGAGGCGGACGGGGTCCTGGGGGCAGCCTACGCGAGATACCCCGAGGACAGGTTCGTGATCAGGTTCTACGCTCTCAACCTCAGGCACCTGGGGCGCGAGGACGATGCGCAGGAGATCCTGGCGCGAGGCCTGCGTCTCTACCCGTGGGATCCGGACATGCACTTCATCCTGGCCGGGAGCCTCGTGATGCAGGACCGTCCGGAGCAGGCCCTCGAAGAGTACCTCGAGGCCCTGGACCTCAGGCCGGCGGACGAGGACAGCCGCAAGGCAGCCATCATGGTCGCACGTACGCTGGGTCGGGAGACGCTGGCGCGGTCTCTCGAGTCGGGCAAGACTCCCTGAAGACGTCTCAGGGCGAGCCGGGTCTCTTCAGGGGAGGCATTTGCACACCGTCCTTTGGCAATGTCCCGACGGCTTCCTCGATGGTTCGAGCCTGCTCCGGCGTGAAGGAGCAGGCATCGGAGTGTGCGTCCGGCGCGGGGATTTGGGACAGGACCTCGATGATCCCCGTCCTCATGGAGACGTCGGAACCGTGGGAGGCGGCGTCGGGCGAGTCGGGGTCCGGAGGCGCATCGAGGATCGCGTTGTTTACCGATGAGTCAACAACTCCATCCGGTACGAGGGGGGGGGCAGGCTTGCAGCCGGTCAAGAGAATGGAGAGGAAGAGGAGGATTGGCAAAGGCATAGGATGTCTTTAGCACATTTCGTGCCATCCTGCACCGGTCCCTGGCGATGTGTTGGATGACCATCGCAGTGGACGATTGTCCTTGCTCCTGGGACCAAGGCCGGGTATACAGGTGTCTGTTTTCAAAAATCCTTAACTCTTGAGCGGATAGCTGTGATGCCGGTTCGTCCGGGCATCTTTTCATACGGGGGGTGGACGGTTCTCTCTGTGCTCGGCCTGGTTGTCACGGGCTGGGTTCACGAGTGCCGTGCAGGCGAGGACCCACTGGATGTCGTCCTCGTGATGGATAACTCCACCTCCATGGCCCAGTCCGATCCGGACTTCGTGATGCTCGCCGGGGCGGACCTGATGCTGAGCCTGCTACGCCCCGGGGACCACGTCCACCTCGTCAGCGCCGGTGCGGAGGCAAGCATCGTCCTCACCGGTACTGGCATGGACAAGGAGAAGTTCCGAGAGGCCATCGCGCGGCTTCACAGGGAGGCGTCGGCCTCGGATCCCGTGTCCGTGGTGCGTCTGCTCGTCAAGCACTTCGAGAAGCTCAAGGGCAAGTCCATGAGACAACTCGTCTTCTGGTTCACAGGTAAACAATTTACTTATAATATATCAAAGCCAGAGTACTATCCTGACGAGAAGATGCTATCGGTGATCGCGCAGACCCAGCAGGACAAGGGGCTCGCGGTGGATCCTTCCAAGATCAAGGACCTGAAGGGCATGCAGCCGGACGTGATGGAACGGATAGGCCAGATCATCGAGGATCAGACGGAGCTGCTCGATGCGCTTGGTGTGAGGATCAACCTGGTGGTCGCGGGCAAGCAGTACGACGCTCCGGGCAACATGGGCAAGGAAGTCACCGGTTTCATGTCTTCGATGACCGAGCGAACGGGAGGACGATTTGTCACTCTCGATGGCCAGGCCACCCTGTCTGCGCTGCTCTCCACGTTCATTGCGAGCGTCAACGCCCCCACGCAGACCGTGGAGCCGTCCAGCATGGGCCCCAAGGGCGAGAGCTTCGAGGTGTTCCGTGGTTGCAGGCACATGTGGGTCGTCCTCCTCTTCGGGATCCCACCCATGGAGTTCAGCTTCACGGCCCAGGACGTGGCATCCGAGATGGTCATGACATGGCCTTTCGGCAAGCCGCCCGAGGACGTGTATCTCGTGAAGCCCCACGTTGAGAAGGGGCTCGCCTACAAGGAGAAGAGATGGTACCAGGTCCCCGAGAGCCCCGTGGGGTTCGCCGTCTTCTCGGTCAAGGATCCCCTGCCCGGCAACTACAGGGTCCGAGTGGCACAGGACCGAGCCTTGCCATATCTGCTCCGCATCCTGCAGGACGTGGATCTCGAGTACGGATTTCTGGAGGAGCCTTCTCACGCCATCCCGCTGGGGATGGAGTTCTCGGCATCGGCGGCGCTCAAGCATCCGGAAGGCTACAGCTACGTCTTCAAAAGGGAGTTCGTCGAGAAGCTCGGGTTCATGGTCCTCATGCGCAGCATAGACGGTGGGCTTCCCGGCTGGGGAACCGTCCAGTCGCTGGTTCCTTCCCGCGAGGGCGAGACCAGCTTCACATTCAGCCCGGACGAGGCGGGGACATACTTCTTGAAGGGCAAGGTGATCCACGATGACGGTGAGTTCGTTGCCTACATGACACCCCATCGCCTGGATGTACATCCACGTATCCCGTTGCGTTTCGCCCCGGTCGTCCTGGAGTGGACGTCCACTACAGGTGAGGAGTGGACCGACGTCGAGCCACTACTGCGTATCGCGCCAGGAGTGGAGATTCCCGCAGACATGGAGTTCGTCATCGAGATGGACACATCCATGATAAGTGGAGCAGAGCAACTCGTGTTCGATCCTGCCGGCAGCTTCACCATCAGCAAGGAGAGACCAGAGGTCGGGTTGCGCGTGAAGTACAAGGATTCCGCTTCTAACAGGATAAGGGGAGGTAGGTACGAGGGCAAGCTCGTCCTGTCCGTGGACGACATGCACAAGCAGATCGTGGATGGCTCGGGCGTGTGGGAGATCCCGGTCGAGGGGAGATTCTCCTCCTGGGGGATGGCTCGCTTCCACGAGGAGTATAGTGGGTATGTCTATGGGTTGCTCGCCTTTCTCATCATGACCTTCCTCCTGTTCGAGCGGTTCCTCAGGCCACGGTTCTCGCGAGGCCTGCGCTTCGTCTCGTGGGACGTGATCGGCGGGAGGGAACGCAAGCACGAGGTCGACGCGGGCCAGATCTTCCGGCCCATCGTTCCCTTCGTGAGGCAGAAGATCGTCATTGGCATGGGTGGTGACGTGGGCCTCTACAGGGACACCGTCCTGTGCGTCATCGTCCCCACGCGTGGTGGGTTCGACATCCTGCCACGAGGTGCACCCATCCAGTACGAGGACGGTGACGGCGATCGGGTGGAGGTATCGCACCCGTTTGCCGGCGTGCTGGACAGGCTCTACACAGTGGGTGGAGATTCGGGACGGCTGGAGTTCCGGCTCTCATCCGTGCCGAACGAACCAGACAGGTGAGGAAAGAAGGATGCACGTCTTCGAAAATGCGGGCGAGGCGAACACGGAGAAGACCCTGGACCTTGCCAAAGACCGGGCCAACGCGCTGGGCATCGAGCACATCGTTGTTGCCACCACGCGGGGAGTCACGGGAAGCAGGGCTTCCTGGTTCTTCGCGGGGCGCAACGTGGTCGTGGTTACCCACTCGACGGGTTTCGCGAAGCCTGGAGAGCAGGAACTCGCGCCGGAGTTCCGACGGGATATCGAGAAGAGTGGTGGGAGGCTCCTGACCGCGACGCACGCTTTCGGCGGAGTGGGACGGGCCGTGAGGAGGAGGTTTGGCACTTACCAGGTGGACGAGATCATCGCTCAGACGCTGAGGATGTTCGGCCAGGGGACCAAGGTTGCCGTGGAGATTGCCATCATGGCCGCCGACGCAGGCCTCGTCCCCGTGGATGTGGACTGCATCTCCATTGCCGGATCGGGGGGGGGAGCTGACTCGGCGCTCGTGCTCCGGCCGGCCCACGTCCAGGACCTGTTCGAGGTCAGGGTCCGGGAGATCATCTGCAAACCGGGTCTTTCCTGAATACCTTTCTTGACCTCGGGCCGACAAGTGGTATTCAGATGCGGGAGCCGGAGGTTGCCATGAGGCCGATTGCACGGATCTTCAGGTTTCGCGGTACGTCGGTCGGTTGCACGAGAGGGTGCATTCTCGCGAGCATGGGGATTCTCGCCATCGAGGGCGGTTGCGTCGGGCAATCCTCGCATGGGTGCCCCGAAGGAGAGGTCAGGGTCGATGGGTATTGCGAGAGCTACGAACCGGGCGATCCCGTGGAAGGTGACGGTGTCTGGCAGCCAGTCGTGGGCTGCACCTGGCAGTGCCAGCAGAATGGAGAGGTCGACACGAGTTACGATGTCGAGATGTACGACGTGGATCTCTTCGAGGTCACGGATACCGAGCTTTCGGCTCTCTCGGACAGGGTCGTGATCTGTCGCTTCTCGGCGGGAACCTACGAGCCCGACCGACCGGATTCGCACCTTTTCCCGCGCGAGGCGCTGGGCGGTCCTCTCGACGACAGCTCCGAAGAGTTGTGGCTCGACATCACGAATTCCATGGTACGCACCATCATGATTGCCAGGTTGAACCTGGCCAGAGACAGGGGATGCGATGGTGTGGAGCCGGACAACATGGACGGGTTTGCCAGCGTGAATGGTGTGCATCTGAACGCGACGGAGCAGATGGAGTACAACCGCTTCATCGCCGATGAGGCCCACGCGCGGGGGCTGAGCGTCGGCCTGAAGAACGACGTGGAGCAGGTAGTCGATCTGGTGGACTGGTTCGACTGGGCCATGAACGAACAGTGCCACCTCGACGACGAGTGTCCAGCTTACGATACGTTCACCGGTGCGGGCATGGCGGTCTTTCACCTCGAGTACGTTGACCAGTGGCCGGACGCAACGACGCTCGCCTCGGAGATATGCGATCTCTATCCCGACCTGTCGACTCTCATCAAGACGAGGGACCTCGGCCCGGAGTTCCTTGCATGCAGCTGAGTGACAGCTAGTTTACTGCAGTTCCCATGTGCAGTGTGAGGATGATCCTCGGGATAGTTGTCAGGACCACTATTCCGACCATGTCCGCCGGGAAGTCTGGCAGAGAGCAAGTCCTGAGGGGAGACAGGGTCTGCATGAGTTCCTCTGTACGGGGGTCGTGACTCGTCAACTCCCCGATCCGACTCATTCCAGATCGGGCTTGGTCCTGAGAAGTATGTAGACCCCTCCCTCGACCTCGTCCACCTGGGTCGTGAACTCCAGAAGCTCCTGGTAATCTTCAGGAGAGACGCGGCCGGCAGGGAGATGGACCTCCCTGTCGAGGGTGAAGATCGTGTCGTCCTCGGTCAGGACCTGAGAAAAGCTGGCACCTCCCGCGGTCGAGAGGCTGGTTGACGGTGCTGGTGGTTCGAGGACCATCCAGTTGCCCCCTGTCTCGATGACCACCTCGACCACTTCGTTCGTGGGCTCCGAGACGAGCAACGGCAGCTTGCGTTCGGGAAGCTGCGTCCAGATCTTCGAGAGATACGACTTCAGAAACGGACCGAGTGCGATGGTGCCGGGGACGGGGCCCGGCATGGCCGGCAGGGTGAAGCACAGCTCGAGGGTCATCTCCTCCGAGTCGTCGTCGAGATCCGGAAGCGTGAGGTCCGTAAGGCTTGCACCGTTGAACATGGCCGAGAGGTACGACGTCTCGATTGCATTCTCGAGATCGCTCTTGGGCAGCTGCTCGAGCCCGGTCCTCATCATCGCGGCATTGATCCCTCTGTAGGTCTCCACCATGCGGGCCTCGCTGCGACCACCCGGCCCCACCGTGATCATGAGCTTGCGGATGTGCCCGTCGTCGAAGGCATCCTGGCCGGGCGTCACGGCCTTGGCCGGTGATGGAAACAGCCTAACGGCCTTCTCACCCCTCACGTCGAAGGGCAGGGCGCCGTACGGAGTGCTGTCGGCGAAGGGCAGAAGCCAGTCGTCGCCGACACGGACGACGAGCTCGGTGTAGACGCCGAAGCCCGGAACGTCCGTCACGGTGTGATCCGAGTAGGCCGTGCTCACCATCCAAAGCTCCGATGGGACGCCGGCTTGCTCGAGCATTGCGTGAAGCAGCCTGGACCTGTCTCCCATGCGCTCTTCGAGGATGTAGGCAACCGGCATGTCTATGCCCTCGCCATCGTCGATCTCGTCGTTGACCCAGCGGAAGATGGCGCGAGCGCGACGCCCCACGTCCTTTTCGGGGATGTCGGCCACGAGCTCGTTCACCTGGGCCACGAGTCTTGGAGAGGGCACGGAGCCGTCTACGAGCATGTCTGCGATCCACTCGAAGAAACGGTCCCATGACGAAGCGTGGGAGAGCTGCAACGACGGCAAGAACTCGGAGAGGTTTGGGACGTCGGGCTCGCCCTTCATGTGGGGCATGGCGTTGGCCGTCCATCTCATCACCGTGAGGGGGCCGGCGTCGAACGTCTCCATGGGTGGGGGGGTGCCCCGGGCGTCGATCTCGAGGGCCATGTCTGCGGGTGCGACCACTATCATCTCGCTGAGGTAGAGGACGAGGTCGAGGATCTGGAAGTACCAGCGGTCCAGCGAGAATCCACCAGTATAGATGAGGGACGGACCAACGGCCTGGAGCCATTCCGTCTCGGTGTAGTCGCCGGGCTCGAGCGATGGGAACGACAGTGTCATCTTGTTGGCAACGTCCTCGGGAGTGAGGACCCTGCCGTCTGCCTTGATCGTCCGAAGCTGGATCACCGAGGCACCGGGCGGTGCGATGAACTCGCTGTTCAGCTCGACACCCTCCTTCGAGAGGACCTTTCGAACGCTGTGGTACCGGGTCAGGCTCGATCCGTCCCGGAAAATCCTGTGCGTGACGTGATCGAGGATCTCCACCGACGGCGTTCCAGGCGCGGTGTCCGTGGTCACCTGGGCCTCGTATGCGGCGATGGCCGTGAAGGCATCCCGCCTGAATGGGTAAAGGTAGTCGTATCCCTCAATAAAAGCGATCATCATCGAGATGTCGTCGGTGGGGCCATCGAGAATGGTCCTGGCTCTTTCGAGCAGGGCAACGGCCTCTCCACCATTGCCAGCTGCCAAATGCTCGTCCACCAGCCTGCCCAGGGTCATGTAGCTCGTCGGGTGCTCGTCGTGAAATGCGGTGAGATTCGCCACGTAAAGGGCGTGATCGCCCAGCTTCTCGGCCATCGCCGCCTTATCGAGCAGGTTGGTGTCCCTGTCGGGGAAAAGCTGCTGAAGCCTGGCTTGCTCCTCGGCTGCCTCCTCGTACTTCGAGCGGTTCATGAGGATCTCGTACAGGGACGTATCCGTTGCATCGCAGGCCACCACTTCTCGCGCGCAGGTCTCCATGGCGTCCAGGTCACCGAAGACCTCCGCGATGTCGAGCTGGTCGCGTGCTGCCTCGCAGTTGCCCACGAGCAACGTCGCGGTGCTCTCGAGCTCCTGGATGGACTCGCCGACCCATCCCTTCGAGGCATAGAGATCCGCCAGTGTGGAGTGGAATGGAGCCAGGTCGCCTGCCAGCTCGATCCCGGCCAGCAGCGCCTCGATGGCCTCCTCTGTCCTGTCCTGGCCCATCTCGAGCCTTGCGAGCAGCATGTACGTGGGCCAGAGGGAAGGATGCTCCATCACGACCTGCTCGGCGATGACCCTCAGACGGTTCATGCGCAGGGCGTACGGGATGAAGGGGTCGGTCAGCTCCACGTTCATCATGCGCAAGGAGAGCATGGCCGACGAGGCGTGGCCCGCAGCCATCGGTTCGAGCAGTGCCCTTGCGCGGGGGGTATCGCCGCGGATGAGGGCGATCTCTGCAGCCAGAAACGACTCCAGCTCGGAGCGGGGCTCTCCAGGACCCAGGGTCGATGCCGGAGCCGGTGGAGACGCGAGGGAGGAAAAGCCCTGGCCGTGTCTTCGCGACGACACAGCTGGAGGCAGGGACGGGTCCGGCCTTCCCGACGATGCCTCCTTCACCATGAGGGAGAAGTCGGGCATGGGATCCCGCGCCCCGAGCTTGACCATCAATCGGTGTTCACCCGCGCTCAGATCCACGGTGAACAGGATCACGGATGGCGCGTAGTCCTGCCTGCGGTCGACCTCGATGACGGTGACGCCATCGATGATGATCGAGGTGGTGTATGCGGATGCCAGACGGAAAACCAGAGGGCCGCCACGATGGATCGACAGGTCGGTCGCCGCGTAGAAGGTGCCTCCCGCAAGAACGTCATCGGGCTCTATGTAGACCCGACAGAATACCCCCTCGGCCTCGTACGTGGAGATGGGGGCGAGACCCGGCCTCGTCACGTAGGAGGACTGCCAAGGCACATCGGCCTCTGGCTGGTGCTCGGTGTCGTAGTGCAAAAGCTCGGTCTCGCCGAAGGGGCCTGCCACCTGCCAGTGGGTGAGGCATCCGCCCTCGTCCACCATCTTTTTGGCATCGTCGAATCGTCCTGCCCGTGCCAAAGACGAGATGCGGCTCTTGAGGGCCACGAAGTAGGCGGCATCCGTGTTCGTGTAGAGCCGCGCGAGGGAATCCTCGTGGATGGCAGCGAGCTTCTCATCGAAATCCGGTGCGTAGATGTCCATGGAATCGATCGTGGACAGCGCCATCTCCGCCACGCTGTCTCGCAGAGGACTCTCCCATCCGGGCGCGGCCCTGACCGCATCGCCGAGAAGGTCCATGGCCAGGGGGAAGTCGCCCCTGAAGTAGGCCAGATCTCCGGCCAGCGTCAATAGGAGGGGATTCTCGGGATCCACGTCGAGCGAGGTCGAGAGGGCTGCGCTCGCAGCTTCCGGATCCGCAGACCACATGTAGGCCTGTGCGGCGGTCTGCTCGTGTGGCAAAAACGTGGTCGACGCTCTGCCACCGCCGCAGCAGGCCACGAGAAGGAGCAAGGCCGACGTGGCCCGTCTCGGTATCGGGCAGGTCATGGCTCGACCTCCTCCACATGAGCTCTGTGGCCCATGATGTCGTCCACATGGCTGCAGAACCCCCTGAAGCCCGCGTAGTCGGAGATGTCGACCCTGAACTCGTTGAAGCCCAGGGAGGCCTCGAAGGAAACCTCTCCTGGAGCCGGAGTGTTCGTCGACAGCGAGAACCACCATGGGTCGCCCACCTTGCCGAGCGTGGTCGTGTCCGGTCCGCTCACGAACTGCCACCCCTGGGGCACGACGTACGTGTGCCTGTCCACGAACAGGCGAGGGTACCCCACCATCACATCGTGCTCCCTGCTGGAGAGGGAAGCGAAGCTGGAGAACAGATTGTGCGAGGGCAGGATGGAGAACTGCATGGTTCCCTCGTAGGCCAGCGCGAAGTTGGGGATGGAGGCCGTGAATTCGATGACCACGTCGGCATCGTAGACGTCAAGGCCCTCGAACTGCCACGTGTCCAGCTTCATGCCCGGGAAGATGGTTGCGAGCTGTTGCTCTAGACGCTCCCCCTGCGTACCCGGCGTCTGGTAGTTGCTCCGGTACCATGCCTTGGAGGTGCCGCGGATGACCACCTTGCCCGTCACGTCTGCGTCGCCATCCGGCGACAGCAGGAACTTTGCATCCGTGTCCACACGGCTCGCCTCGTACGAGAGACGGGGGGTTCTTCTGGGGGTGACGGTCTTCTCGTCCACGACGAGCGTGAACACGTCCTGGTCGGCGGGCGGCAGGTTGTGGATGCCGAGGTAGTCCACGGTACCGTCGAGGAACAGGTCCATGGACGGCACATAGGCGATCACGTGATCGAACTGGAACTGGAACGGGAAATCCGATCCGATCTCGCCGGCGTGGCGGGTGCGAACGAGCGCCAGGGAGGCGTCGATCCCAGCCTCCCTGAACATCACGTAAAGGAGTGTCGCCTTGTCCTTGCAATCTCCGAAACCGCGGGCCACTACCTGGGGAGCGGAGTAGGGCTTGTACCCGTGCACTCCGAACTCCAGGGCGATGTAGCGTGTCGATCGGATCACCCAGTCGAAGATGGCCGAGACCTTCTCCTCCTCGGTCTTGACGTTCCCGGTCAGCTCCTTCACCTTGTCCTTGATGGTCTTGTCCGCGATCATCTGCGAGGATGCCAGTCCCCACCACCAGCGGCCGAACTCCTCCCATGTGCCGAAGGTGGATACCTTGATGATCGGGGAGATCTCTCCTGCGGGAGGCATGTCCGGTTCGTCTTCGATGGCCGGCACGTCGTGGGCCTCCCATGTCCGTACGACCGTGGGCTCCTTCTCCTGCTCGGCGGCCTCGAGGCTCTGCTCCGTGGCGGTCAGGTTCGATCCCGAGGTCACGTCCGTGTGGATCTCCAGGTCCTGCGGAGTGATGAGGCCGTAACGGAACCTGGTGGTCGGAACCGGGGACATGACCAGGACGGCCGTGCCGAAATGTCGCTCGAACATGTTGCGCGCTGTCGACTCCGACACCTTGTACTGGATATCGATGATGTCACCGGCCCTGAGAGCCGGGAACTCGATGACCTCCTTCACGACATCGTAGTAGATGCGGACCTCGGGATCGAAGGTTGGAAAGGAATAGCGGCCCACCATGTCTTCAAAGCTCCCGTCCGTGCGATGGACTCGCGCGCGGAGGATCTCGAGATCCTCTCTCAACGGGGCGTATGTGATGGGGACGTAGCGGAAGATCTTCTCTCCCTGCTCTGTGTTGATACGGATGACCTCCTGGTTGAACCTGGAGCTCATGCCGTTGTTATAGACCCTGTCCACCTGCTGGGACACCAGGATGGTGGCGTCATACCGGGTGATGTCCCTCGGGTCTTCCGGCTCCGTCTCGGCCTCGAGGGCAGTGTCGATGGCCATGATCTCTTCCGTGGAGACGATGAACTCCTTCTCGAACTTGCTGTGGGGGAACAGGTGGGACATGTACTCGCGCACCTGCACGTTGTTCGGGTTGAGCTCGAGCACCATGGAGTAGGCGGCCAGTGCCAGGTCGTCCTCGCCCAGAAGACGGTAGAAGTTCGCCAGCCTCTCCCACTCGCCTGGATGGTGGGGGTTCACCTCGGTGGCGTGCTCCATCAGGGCACGTGCGCCCTCGACGTCGCCCATCTCGAGATGCAATTCGGCGGCGTGTGCGATGAGGCCGCGGTCATCGCCTCCCATCGCGAAGAGCCGTCCGAGCATCGCAAGGGCCTGCTCCTCGTCGCCGATCTTCACTGCCCTGTCCAGGAGATCGAAGATCACGCTCGTTTCGTCCGCCCTGACGGCCAGAAGCTCCCGTTTGCAGGTCTGAGCCTGCTGGTCGCTCATTGCAGAGTATGCGAGCGTGTCCGTGGCCCTCAGCAACTCGGGCACGTCACCGTGCTTCGTCCTCAAATCCTCGATCATGGCAAGGGCCGTGTTCTGCAGGCCCAGATCCATGTACTCCTGGATCCAGAGTAGCTGGATGCGCAGGTCGTCGGGGAACCTGCGGACGAGGTCGAGGACGTGGCTCGAGAAGTCGGCACCTCCCGAGTTTCGCTTCATCGCCACGGCGTAGAGAAATGCCGCCTGCGGATTGTCCGGTTCTCTGATGGCGCAGGTGCGAAGGGCGTTCAGCCCCGTGTCGGGGTCGTCCGTTGCCATGGCGAGAAGGAGCAGGTGCTCGCAGCTGCCCGTGGCATCCGCCGCCTTCTTGGCGTGGTCTCCGGCAACGGTCTGGGTGAGATCGTCGGAGTGTGTGAAGACCATGTAGCGGGCCATCGAGGCCAGTGATACGGGGTCGTCCGGGTTCTCGGCGAGCCCGTTCGTGAACGAGGCCATCCCGTGGGACACGGTGCCTTTCTTCGGGGCCTTGGCAGGTCCGAAGTAGGGCTTGGCCGGCTCGAGGGTCGCAATCTCTGTCAGGGGTTTGCCCTTGGTGTCGGTGATCCTCACGACGAGGTTCCACGGCCCCGAGTCCACACACACCTTGGC
>JBFYZU010000138.1:0-10574 GCA_041309365.1 Myxococcota bacterium | reverse complement strand
ACGGGCGACGTGGCCGAATTCACGGGCGTACCCGAGGACTACGCCTCGCGCAGAGAGGTCGTGAGCGGACCCGGGCTGAGGCTGGGATCGGCCTGCCCATTCTTCTCCGACTGCTTCGTGACCAGGATGCGACGGGAGGCGGACAAGGCCAGGATCATAGTGACCAACCACCACCTGTTCTTCGCGGATCTGGCCATCCGAGAGAAGGGCGACGGCGTGCTGCCTGACTACGATGCGGTGATACTGGACGAGGCACACAGGCTCGACGAGGTGGCCACGGAGTTCTTCGGGCACAGATCATCTTTCATGGACTTCGCCTCCGTGATAGGGGAAGGCACGAGGGTCGTGCGGGGGGAGTACTCCGAGGGAGCGAGGCCGGGGAGCGGCCGCGAGCCGGCTCTCAGGGCGCTCGAGACCCACTCTGAGCGGTTCTTCGCGGCGCTGGGCATGCGTCTATCGGGCGCCATCGTGAGGAGCCGGGGTAAGAGCGTGCAGTCTCTCGGTGATGTGCCCGTGGTCAGGGGGAGGATCCTGGAATCTTACCTGGACGCGGACCTCACGCGCATGTACCACGAGCTCGACGACATGCTGAACAGGGCCGCATCGGTGGTGTCTGCCACCCCCGGAGCTGCCGAGATCGGAGCGCAGGTGGCGCGCAGGTTCTTGGGGTTGCGCGACGAGATGGCCATCGTGCTGGACCGGGACCTGCCCGACCACGTGTTCTGGGCGGAGATCGACGCGCGCTCGGCCACGCGCACCCGGATCGGCTGTTCCCCGGTGGATCTGGCAACCATCTTCAGGGAGAGGGTATTCGAGAGGATTGGATCGGTGGTGCTCACGAGCGCCACGCTGGCGCCCGACGGGACAATGGATCACCTCGCAATGACCATCGGATTGCCGACCCAGGACGCGGAGACGCTGGTGCTGCCCACGCCGTTCGACGTGAAGGCGAGCACGATCCTGTACGTACCCAGGGATTTTCCCGAGCCTGCCGGGCCAGGTGCGCTCGAGGCACTGACCGGACGCATCGTGGACCTCGTGCGCATCACGGGTGGCGGAGCCCTCGTGCTGTTCACGAGCTGGCGCACGATGAAGGCCTGCCATGCGGCATGCACCGATCTTCTCGGTGGTCACGATGTGCTCGTGCAGGGCGAGGCACCGCGTCACGAGCTCACGGCGAGGCTCAGGGAGCTCGAGGACGCCGTGCTGTTCGCCACGTCGAGCTTCCGCGAGGGAGTGGACGTGCCGGGACGCGCGCTCAGGCTCGTGATCATGGACAAGCTGCCATTCAGCGTACCCGACGAGCCCGTGGTGGAGGCGCGGATAGAGAGGGTCAGGGAACGTGGTGGCAATCCCTTCGTGCAGTACCAGCTGCCCGAGGCGGCGCTCAAGCTCAAGCAGGGGCTCGGGCGCCTCCTGCGCACTTCCCAGGACAGGGGGATCCTGGCAATCCTCGACCCGCGGATCTGGACGCGCCGCTACGGCCCGAAGATCCTCCGATCGCTGCCCGGATGCACGGTCACGAGCGACCTCGACGAGGTCGGGGCCTTCTGGCGAAGGGTCGGTGGATAGTATATCGTGAGCCAAGGAACATGATCCCCCTGAGGGACATACTTCCGGCACGCAGGCGGCCCTTCGTCACCTACGCGCTGATCGCGGCAAATTGCCTGGTGTGGCTCGTGCAGGTGCTGGCTGGTGGCGAAGGGATGAGGGGGATCATAGAGACATGGGGGATGACCCCTCTCCGGTTCGTGACGGAGCCGGGGTCAAACGTGTGGGTGACACCGTTCACCTCCATGTTCCTGCACGGCGGCTGGATGCACGTCATCGGTAACATGTGGTTTCTATGGATCTTCGGCGACAACGTCGAGGATGCATTCGGGCACGTGGGGTTCTTCGTGTTCTACCTGGTCGGCGGGCTGGCGGCGGCCCTTCTGCAGTTCACGCTGACCGCTTCATCGAACGTACCCATGGTGGGTGCCAGTGGTGCCATCGCAGCCGTCCTGGCAGCTTACATGTGCTTTTTCCCCCTGGCACGAGTCCAGACTCTGCTGTTCTTCTTCATCTTCATCCGGATCATCGAGGTACCGGCTTTCCTCTTCATCTTCGTTTGGTTCGGGTTGCAGCTCTTGAGCGGTTGCTCGAGCCTGGCCCTCATGTCCTCGGGCGGAACGGCCTGGTGGGCACACATCGGCGGGTTCGTGGCCGGATACGTCATTGCACGAATCGTGAAGAAGAAGATACTCGTAATGGGACGCAACCTGCCTTCCGGCAGAGGCGGAATGTTCACGTTCCACGCGTATCGACCCGGGCGCAGGCCGCCGCGCGAGGACGATCTCATGCCGCCCCGTGACGGGTGGACGAACTGACGCGAGGAGAAGAAATGGCAATCAAGCAAGATCTGACCGAGGTGCTCGGGAAGGAAGCCATCGCGGACATGCTCGAGCAGGCCGGACCCGAACTGCGAAAGTACGACGCACTGGACTTCTCAGGCTTCAACTTCGAGGCCATCCGCCGATCTGTCGTGGAAGGCAAGATCGCGCGTTACCTGCCGTCATCGAGCGGCGATGTGCCTCCTTTGCCCGAGACCAACGAACGAGGCGAGATCGCGTTCGAACTCGGACCGGCCACAATGGCCATCCCCGAGGCGTACGCGCCTTACGTGCGTTACGTGCACGAGGTCTTCGGTACGCCCACGGGCGAGAAGCAGGCCGAACTCGGCAGGATCCTTGGGTACTTCCACACGGTGCGCCAGTGGGTGGGATCATTGCCCGTCAACCTCGAGGATCAGATAGGCGCGTTCCTCGCGGTCGCACCTGCCCATCTCCATGCGATCGAGAAGAGACTCGTTTCCTACGAGGCCGTCATGGCCGAAGATTCCAACTTCGAGGTCATCGCCCAGGTACCTTACATGTACGAGTACCTGCTGAGGCTCATGATGGATCAGGCGGTCCCGGCGGAGGTGAAGGTGGACATCGCCATGGGAATCGTCTACTTCGCCTCGCCCGTGGACGTGATCCCCGAAGCCTTCGTGGATCACCCCATATCCTTCGCTGACGACGCCTGCGTGTGTCTGTGGGTG
Organism: Myxococcota bacterium; assembly: GCA_041309365.1. Taxonomy (GTDB): domain Bacteria; phylum Myxococcota_A; class Polyangia; order DRWM01; family DRWM01; genus JAFDER01. The sequence goes on along the minus strand of JBFYZU010000138.1, from coordinate 7,492 downwards.
ATCCGTGCAATGGAAGGAACGACGGTCGAGAAGGAAACCATCGAGGGCAACTGGCCCGGAAGGGCCACCCTGCCACTGGACATCGGAGTGTGGGAGAAACCCCTCGTGGAGCTCGTGGGCGAGGACCTCTACGAGAACGTGAACCTCTACTTCGCCTCGAAGCGCGGCCCCCGCAGTCTTGGGAACTGAACGTACGGAACGAACCCGGATGTCCACGAACGAGAGGTTCAAGCTCGTCAGCGACTTCTCGCCAACGGGCGACCAGCCACAGGCCATCGAGGCCCTCGTGGCCGGTCTTTGCGAAGAAACCAGGGAACAGATATTGCTGGGAGTCACGGGGTCGGGCAAGACCTTCACCGTGGCGTGCGTGCTCGAGCGGGTGCAGAGACCCACCCTCGTCATCGCCCACAACAAGACGCTGGCCGCACAGCTCTACCAGGAGTTCAAGGAGCTTTTCCCCGAGAACGCCGTGGAGTACTTCGTTTCTTACTACGACTACTACCAGCCCGAAGCGTACCTGCCCGCGTCAGACACCTACATCGAGAAGGACTCGAGCATCAACGACCGTATCGACAGGATGCGTCACAGCGCCACGCGGGCCATCATCTCGCGGCGCGACGTCATCGTGGTGGCTTCCGTTTCATGCATCTTCGGTATCGGGAGCGCACAGGATTACGGATCCATGCTCGTGAACGTGGAACGCAACAAGGAGTTCAAGCGCAACTCCCTTCTCCGTGCGCTCGTGGACATCCAGTACGACCGCAACGACGTGGACTTCAGCCGTGGAACCTTCCGGGTGCGAGGCGACACGGTGGAGGTCTTCCCACCCTACGAGGGTGAGCAGGCAGTGCGGATCGAGTTCTGGGGCGACGAGGTCGAGAGGATCACGAACATCGATCCGCTGAGAGGCACTCCCATCTCAGACGTCGATAGGGTCGTGTTCTACCCCGGGAGCCACTGGGTCACGCCGCCCGAAACGCTGCGTGGAGCCATGGAGGGCATCCGCAACGAGCTCGAGGCGAGGCTCTCGGAGCTCGAATCCGCTGGCAAGCTCGTGGAGAAGCAGAGGCTCGCCGAGCGGACCCTGTACGACCTGGAGATGCTCGAATCCGCTGGCTACTGCTCTGGCATCGAGAACTACTCCAGACACCTCTCCAGCCGCGGCCCGGGCGAACCTCCCCCAACGCTCATCGACTACTTCCCGGACGATTTTTTACTCGTCATCGACGAGTCGCACCAGACAATCCCGCAGCTCAAAGCCATGTTCCAGGGCGACAGGTCGCGCAAGCGCACGCTCGTGGAATACGGCTTCCGACTGCCCTCGGCACTGGACAACCGTCCCCTGAAGTTCGAGGAGTTCGAGAACCACGTGGGCCAGAGGATCTACGTGTCCGCCACCCCGGGTGACCTGGAGCTCGAACGTACCGGTGGACAGGTGGTGGAGCAGATCATCAGGCCAACGGGCCTGCTGGATCCCGAGATCGAGGTGCGGCCCGCGACGGGACAGGTGGACGACGTCGTGAACGAGGTCCGCGACAGAGTGAAGCTGGGGGATCGAGTGCTCGTGACAACTCTCACCAAGCGGATGGCCGAGGACCTCACCGAGTACCTGGGCGAGATGGGAGTGAAGGCAGGCTACCTGCACTCCGACGTGGAGACCCTGGAGCGCATCGATATCCTTCGCGATCTCAGGCTGGGCATCATCGACGTCCTGGTGGGGATCAACCTCTTGCGCGAAGGGCTGGACCTGCCCGAGGTGTCGCTGGTGGCCGTCCTCGACGCCGACAAGGAGGGCTTCTTGCGCTCGGAGCGCTCGCTCATACAGACCTGTGGACGAGCGGCCCGCAACATCAGGGGAAAGGTCCTGCTCTACGCGAACGTGCGGACCGCGAGCATCGAGCGCACCCTCTCCGAGACCGAGAGACGCAGGCAGATGCAGAGGCTCTACAACGAGGAGCACCACATCACGCCGCGCAGCATCGAGAAGGCCATCCGGGACACACGGCCCGGCGCTCCTGCATCGGACTACGTGGACTTGGTGCCCGTGCTCGCAGACGACGCAGGGCAGGATCAAGCGGACCTCGTGGCATTGACGTCCCAGGTCCGAAGCGAGATGCTCAGAGCGGCGACGAACCTCGACTTCGAGAGGGCTGCCATGCTGCGAGACAGGCTCAAGGCGCTCGACCAGGATCCCTCTCTCGGACCGGCAGGCACGGTCGGGATGATGACTCCAGGGCAACACCACAGGTCGCCCGGGAGGAAGAGACGTTGACCCGGACGATGAGCGAGGAAAGCGGGCCTCGGACGGGCAAGGCCTTCATCGCGCTGAGCGGCTGCTCGGTGACGATTCTCGTAGCGATCATCGTGGGCGGTGGATCCTGCGCCCTGATGAAGCTCAGGAGCGTCCCGCCGGCACAAGCTTCGACGAGCGGCGATGTCCCGGACAGCGAAGCGGCGAGGATACGGATCGCGCTTCTGGAGCTCTCAAGCGAGGTCTCCGACCCGGGGCGGACCGATACGGATCTGACCCGTGTACGAGGAAAGCTGGAGGCCCTGGACATTTGCATCGAATCGCAGAGGCAGGACCCGGCATACCTCAGGCTCAGGGCCCTGCACGAATCGGTTCGTATGCAGATCAAGCTGCAGTCGGACGGAACTGCTCCGGTGGAGGTCCCTCCCCTGCCAGCGTCGAGCATCGCGGTCGAGCCTGACGACCGGTACGTCGGCCAGGAGCTCGTCGCTTCATCTCTCGTCACTGGTAGGATCTTCGTACCCTCCGCAGACCTGGACCTGCGATATGGCCCGGGCCGTTTCTACATGAAGGACAGGGGCGAACGCCACGACGAGGTGGGTGGGCTGACCGCATCCGCAGGATGGACCTTCCTCGTGCTGCAGATCGGCGTGAGAGGCCAGATGGACCTGGTGGAGTTCGACACGCCGGTCCTCGACGATTACCGCCGCGCGTTTGCGCCTCACCTGGGGGCCGAGAAGGAGCTCATGCGCAGCGACTCGAAGCTGACGGTATGGAGGAGCCTGCAGTCCACGACGTCGAAGACCAAGGTGGTTTGGCTCACCAGGGTCTACATGCTTCCGATGGACTCCATGCAAGGACCAATCCTCGAGATCCACCGGCAGAGCGCAGCCAAGCGTATCTGGATACAGCTCTGATGGAAGCGGACCGGATCGCTGCTGTCGGATGCCTTCTGGCAGCCATCATGACATCCGCCTGCGCTGGGAGCCCCGCACGTGCGAATGGCACCGGGGCAGAGGCCATCTCCGGTTCCGGGGTATCATATGAGGTCAACCTCACCACCACGGCGGTGGTCTGCATCCCCTACGTGCAGTTCCAGACTCTCGTGACACCCGAGGGCGAGTCCGTTTCGGGGTTGACGGTCTGCGCCGAGTTCGAGAACACCTGCTCCTGCGAGAAGGGCGAGGAGACCCGCCAGGGGGTAGCCAACATCGCGAGATCCCATGGCATCTTGGGCGAATGCCTGACATGGACTCTCGTGAAGTCCAGCTTCTGGGCTTACCATTCGGGAACCACGTGTCCCGTCCCGGGGGGATGGCAGCTTCTCATCGAGCCTTACCCGGGAGCTTCCTGCGGGTACAGCATCCCCCCCCAGATGGCCACGGACGGCTTTCCCCTGCGATTCGAGGTCGTCTGCGAATGGGACACCACGGACCCACCTGCACGGATCGTCGACAGGCTGCTCTTCCAGCGCGCCCACTGAGCCCGAGCTTGAATCCCTCATCCGGCTGGTCTAGAAACCCTGCTATGGTGAAGGTGCTTGGGGTCGAGTGAAGTTTGGGCCGAGGGCCCTCGTGACCGTGCATACCGGAGCGAATCCAGGACGCACACCGAACTGGGGGGGGAGAGAGCCTGATGCTTGAAGAGAGGATCGAAAAGCTGTTCGGCGGGATCCGTCTCTCGCGCTCGCACGGCGTGGAGCAGCCAAGGCACAGGTACCGGTTCCAGGTGCAGGTCCCCATCATGGTGAGGCTCTCCAGGGAGGGCAAGGTGGCACTGGGAGACGTGTACACGCCCTGCGTTGCGCTGGGAGGTGTCGACCTGGGAGGCCGGCCAGCCGCACTGGCCGACATCCTGGTCCTGGACGGCAACGGCCAGGTATCAGCCGTCGCATGCAGGATGCAGGACGTGAGGACACATGCCGAAGGGGCCCACCATCTGGAGCGCGTGGTCAGGCTCCTCGGGACAGTCAAGACCCGTCGCTCCCTGGATGCGCTCTACCGGAGGTTCATGGGCAAGTGTCATCCGGAAGAGACGGCAGCTTCGCTCGCACTGGCGCACTGGGATGGCGTCTCCGAGACCTCGGTGGAACGCGTTGCCCAGAGGTGGGTGGAGAACATGGCCAGCGGGACCGTTGCTCTCTACCTCGCCACCGAGCGACGAGCGCCCGAGCAGCAAGCATCGAAGACCGACCCCATCTCGCCCATGCGAAAGCTCCTGGAGAACCATGCCGGGGGCATCCTCCAGGTGGAGCCTCCAGTGACGAGCACTCGTCCGCAAACGCGCTTTCTCCAGGCGCTGGAGCAGCCCGCAAGGCTGATCTGGGTCTACAGGCGCATGATTGCAACCTGACACCGTGGAGCACACACACACCATGATCATCCACGTGACCGGACGTTTGACCGGCACAAGGCTGGACAGGCTTCTGGTCGATCGCATCGACGGGCTCGGGACCAGAGGGGCCTGGCGGCTCGTGTCGGCCGGAGCCGTTCTCGTGAACGGCCGCCATGCCGTCAAGGGGACCCGTCTGAGCGAGGGCGACGAGGTCCGCGTATCGGAAGGGGCCATCGATGCAGCTAGAAGCGATTTCGTGCCCGCAGCGGAAACCGACCCGGGCATCCGTGTTCTTCATCGCGACGAGAGGACCCTGGTGGTCGACAAGCCCCAGGGGATGAACACGGCGCCCATCCGGCCAGAGGACCGAGACACGCTGGTGGCCGCCGTCCTTTCGCTGGCTCCGCGGATGGCCTCCGTGAAGGGGTGGCACACGCGCGAGGCGGGACTCGTACACAGGCTGGACAAAGGTACATCCGGCGTCTGCCTGTTCGCCATGGACCAGGACGCTTTCGCCAGGCTCCGGACGGCATCGGAGTCGGATCTCGTGGTGAAGGACTACGTGGCCGCGGTCCACGGGCGCGTGCTGGACGGCCCTTCGACACTGGAGGCCACCGTGAGCCTGGAAAACAGCAGGGGGCCGCGCGTCCGTATCACCTCGGTCCGAAGGAGGAAGGGGAAAAACCTCTCACCGGGCATCGCATCCGCCGGACAGAGGATTCTGAAGATGAGGCTCCAGATCCTGGAGCGCAGGAGGCATCATACCCTTGTGGCCGTCAAGCTCACCAGAGGATTCAGGCACCAGGTGAGATCCGTGCTCGAAGCCATCGGACACCCCGTCGTGGGAGACAGGGTCTACGGGAAGACCGACACATGGCCCGAGCTTCTGCTGCACGCGTCGCGTATCGTGTTTCCACACCCGAACGATGGACGTCTGGTGGCCGTCGATTCGCCCGACGACAGGATCCGTCGCGCTCTTGCGAGCTTATGACCGTCAGTGACACTTCCTTTTGCACATACTCATAGAGGTTTGAACATGGATGCCATCAATGGTATCTTTCATCTGAGATCGTGTATGCGCTGGCTGGTACCTTCGGATGCACGGTCCAGGTGAGGAGCACGGTCATGAGGCGATTCCCATGCGTCACGGTGCTTGCAGCTCTTGCGACCCTCTTCGTCTCCTGCGATGGGACCGGAGGAAACACCCAACCCGACATATCCGTGGACGTGGATCCGGACGTCGTCATGGAGGTCGAGCAAGACACATGGACGGACATCGTTGAGGACGAGCTCACCGATGACGGCTGCGTTCCCGAGCAGTGCAACTACGAGGACGACGACTGCGACACCGTCGTGGACAACGGGTTCGATCTCTCGAGCGACGTCCTGCACTGCGGGGCCTGCGGTTTCGTTTGCTCCAACGCCAACGCCGAGCCAGCCTGCATCGACGGCCTGTGCATGATCGCATCGTGCAACGAGGGCTTCCACGACGTGAACGGAAACCCCTACGACGGCTGCGAGTACGAGTGCACCAGGACCGTGATCAACGAGTCGGACGCTGACGGCACCTGCACGGATGGCCAGGACAATGACTGCGATGGACGGACAGATGGCGACGATCTGGACTGCAGCAGCTGCGTGCCCGAGTACTGTAATGGTCTCGATGACGACTGCGACACGCTCACGGACGAGGACTTCGACCTGCGCAGCGATCCTCTGAACTGCGGGGAGTGCTTCTTCATCTGCCCTGCCCGTCCCCATGCAACGCCTCAGTGCATACTCGGCGAGTGCCACATCCAGTGCGAGCCCGGATGGGAGAACCTCGATGGGAACCCTGCCAACGGATGCGAGTCCTCGTGCACTCCCGCCACGGAACCTGACGAGTACTCCTGCGATGGAAGGGACGACGACTGCGACGGCCTGGTGGACGAGGACTACATCCCCTACATCTGCGGCTCCGGCGCCTGCGTCGCCAACTCGGTTTGCGTGAGCGGCAGCGAGGTCTGCGAGCCCCTCGCTCCTTTGGCCCTGGCGGACCAGCTGTGCGACGGGATCGACAACGACTGCGATGGATCGGTCGATGAGGAGTACATCCCGGTCTACTGCTACGGTGCCTGCGCTCCCACCGCCCGGTGCGTCGGTGGCGAGGAGATATGTGGCGCTCCGGCAGAGGATCTCGACGTGACCTGCGACGGCATCGACGGTGACTGCGACAACGAGATCGACGAGGACCACATCCCCTACAGCTGCGGCATCGGCGTATGCGTGACCGACTCGGTGTGCGTGGATGGGAGCGAGACCTGTACTCCCTTGAGCCCACCTTTCTCCTCCGACATCCAGTGCGACGGCCTGGACGAGGACTGCAGCGGCACGGCGGACGAGGACTACATCCCTTACACGTGCGGCTCGGGTGTCTGCGTCCGCAATTCCACGTGCACGGCAGCCAGCGAGTCCTGCACCCAGGGCGCGCCCACGGGAGACGACTCGGATTGCGACACCGTGGACGAGAACTGCAATGGCACCGCAGACGAGAACTACGTCCCGACCTACACGTGCGGGATTGGCGTATGCCAGCGCAGCTCCACGTGCACGGCGGGCGTGGAGAGCTGCACGCAGGGAACGGGAACTGGCACTGACTCGAACTGCAACGGCCTCGACGAGAACTGCAACGGTACTGCCGACGAGAACTATGTCCCGTACGCCTGCGGCACGGGTGCCTGCCGACGCAACTCCACGTGCTCGTCGGGAATCGAGAGCTGCAGCGCGGGGGCACCGACGGGCGACGACTCGGACTGCGACGGTATCGACGACGACTGCGACGGGTGGGTGGACGAATCCTACGTGCCCTATACGTGTGGAACGGGGGCCAGCGCTCGCAGCTCCACCTGCACGGGCGGGTACGCGAGC
>JBFYZU010000137.1:0-11184 GCA_041309365.1 Myxococcota bacterium | reverse complement strand
CAGCGTGCGCCTCAGCCGGCTCACCTCGGTCAGGTCGCGCAGCGTGGCGATGACGCCCCACTGTTCTCCCGGGTCCAGCTCCAGGGGCTTGACGCTCATGCGGACGTGGCGGTCCTGTCCGTCTCGCGTGGTCAGATCCAGCTCGTAGTCGAGCATGGCCGAAAGGCCGCCAGGTGGCGCGCAGCCGCTGCAGAACGAGCACTGCGAGCCGCACATGCCTCCCGGCTCGAACACCGTGTGGCAGTCGCGGCCGATCACCTCCTCGCGCCCGTAGCCCGTGAGCTCCTCCGCCGCCCTGTTGAACAGGAAGATGCGCCTCGATGAGTCGTGGGCGATGACCCCGTCGGTGAGCCCGTCCACCAGGCTCGCCCAGCGCGCGTGCACCTGCATGAGCGCTTCCAGAAAGCCGTGGTCCAGTAGCGCGCCGACCCTCGAGGACAGATCCGCGAGGCAGGTCTCGTGGGGATCGTCCCCCCCGGCCTCGAGGGCTCCGGGATCCGGCACGTCCCAGTGCAGGAGCACGGGCATGCCGGAGAGCACCTTGCTACGTTCGGCCGGCCAGCTCGCCATGGGGCTCGTGCAGAAGCCGTGGGCCTCGACACCCAAGGTGACCACCAGGCTGAAGCCCTCCACGTCCAGGTCGGGCACCGCCGTCGGCGCCAGGTCGGAGATGTCCATGCCTGCGCCCGACATGACGCGCAGCGCATCCGCGTCGACCCTGTCGGCGGGGCTCACTCCCGCACATCGCAGCACGAGGCTCGAGGCCCTGGCCCGCGCGAGACCCAGGGCCATGACGCTGCAGGCAGCGCCGCGGTGATCCAGAAACAGCACCTTGGCGCTGCCTGTCCTCTTGTCGGTCATGTACGGCTGTTCTAGATCGGAGTGTATCGAAATGCCAGTCTGTTTCGATACATCACCTTCTAGGGACGATACATCACTTTCGAGGGATCAGGAAACGGACTCGAAGAAGCTTCGCTCCGTGATGCCCGATTCGGCAAGGGCTCGGGCCAGCTTGCGCTTCGCCCTGAGCTCCAGCTGCCTCGCGCGCTCGCGGCTCACGCCGATCTCGCGTCCCAGGTCCGCCAGGGTCATGGGGTCGTCGTTCATGAGCCTTTGTGAGGCGATGAGCCTCTCACGGTCGTCCAGAACGGCCAGGGCCCTCGCGACCGCCTGCCTGTAGGTGACCTCGTTCTCGTCGCTGGCCAAGGCCTCGTCGGGCACCTTCCTCGTGTCCACGATCCGGTCGGCCAGGTCCGGCTGCCCGCTCGCCTCGGCATAGGCGTCCAGCGAGAAGTCCGGTGTGTCCAGCGCGTGGATCATGTCCCTCATGCGGTTCTCGCTCACGCCCACGTCCTGTGCCATCTTTCTCACGATGACCTCCTGGTCGGCGTGCTGCGAGCTGAACTGCGCGCGCGTGCGGCGCACCTTGAAGAACATGCGCGAGCGCGTGATGCCCATCCCGGTCTTGCCTCGACCCCAGTTCTTGATCACGGCGTTGACGATGTACGCGCGGATCCAGTGCGAGGCGTAGGTCATCAGCCTCACGTTCTTGTCCGCCTCGAAGCGGTCGATGGCCGTGATGAGCCCCACTGTCCCCTCGGCCACCAGGTCCTCGTGATCCACGGGGTAGTGCCTGTAGCCGCGCGCGATGGCCTCGACCCTGGGCAGGTAGGCCTTCACCAGGGCCTGGCGCGCCGGCATGTCGGAGTAGTTGCGCCACCTGTCGAGAAGCTCGGCCTCTGTCCTCGCGTCGTACCCGTTCCTCTTGTGGGGCTCGGCGTAGACCCGCTCGTTGATGAGAGTGCTCTGTATCGCTGATGCCATGGCTGGCTCCTTTCTCGTTTCCCTTGCGCCCCCACAACGCAACCCGTGTGCCAGCCTTGGCGATGTCGGTTGATTTGAAGATTAAAGCAATTAAATCAATGTGTTGTATGTATTTGGCTACCTGGGTGGGCAGCAAGGGATCTGTCTCGATGTCTCGAAAACAGGAGCTCGTGATACATCAGTGTCTCATCTGGAATCGAATTCGATACACTCGGGCAGGTTCATTTCTCTTCGTCATCGCGCCGCACGGGCGTGCACCCTGCGTCGGACATTCAGGTGGGCACTCCGAACCGAGGCAGGATCCACCTCTGGAGCACGATCCAGCCCACGATCACCAGCCCTATCCAGAGGTAGTCCAAGCTCTCAGCTCGCTCCGATGCCCAGGGCCTTGTCGATCATCCTGTCGAAGTCTCCCCTCGGCCGGGCGCCCACGATGGTCTCCTGGGCCTTGCCCTGGTCGAACAGCATGATCGTGGGGATACCGCTGATTCCGAACCGCGCGGCCAGGTTGCGGTTGTCGTCCACGTTCACCTTCACCACCTTGACCGCGCCCTTGCGGTCCTCGGCGATGGACTCCAGCACGGGCCCCACCATCCGGCAAGGGCCGCACCAGACCGCCCAGAAATCCACGACCACCGGGATCTCGCTCTTTAGGACCTTGCTCTCGAACTCGCTCTCGCCGATGCTCTCCACGTTCTCGCTCATGGTCGCCTCCTCTCGTGTTCCCGGCGCGGGGGCCTTCGGGCCGACCGGCCACGTCATCACCGATCACTGTAGGGCTTCCGGTGGGTCTGGCAATACCCTCCCTGTGATACATTTCGTTTCATCTCCGGGTCTGGCCAAGGCGCCGGCAGGTGTTATGATTGTCACGAGGTGAAAGCCCATGCCGCTTTTCGAGTTCCACTGCAACGACTGCAACAGCGACTTCGAGGAGCTGCTCCGCAACGTGGCCGAGGCGAGCGAGGTCGTGTGCCCCGCGTGCGGGAGCGCCAGGGTGGAGAAGCTCGCCAGCAGCTTCGCCACCGTGGCGGGTGGATCCGGCCACGGTGCGGGAGGCGGTTCCGGGTGCTCGTCCCACGGCGGGTTCAGCTGATCGTAGGGCGCGGGGCGGTCGCCCCGCGAGCATCATCTCGCGAAGGAGACGATCTTGGGAATCCTGAGCAAGATATTCGGCGGTGAGGACAGGGTTATGCCCGTGTCCATCCGCGACGACAACTTCGATGCCGAGGTCATGAAGAGCGACGTGCCCGTGCTGCTCGACGTGTGGGGCCCGAGCTGCGTGCACTGCGTCAAGCTCGAGCCCATCATCTTCGACCTGGCCAGGCGCTACAAGGGCCGCGTCAAGGTGGCGGAGATGAACGCGGCGGCCGCAGGCCGCACGGCCAGCCGCCTGGGAGTGCGCGGGACGCCCACGGTCATCTACTTCGTCCGCGGGCGCGAGGTCGAGCGCGTGGTGGGCTTCAAGGGCACCCTCTACCACACGGACTTCATCGACAACGAGCTGCTTCCCACGGTCGAGGACAGGTCGTGAGCGCCCGCATCGTCGATCTCGCGAGGCGCTTCGGAAGGCCCGTCCTGGGGGTGGTGCTGGGCGCGGGCCTGGGCTTCGCCTACGCTTCCCTGGTGGGCTGCCCGACGGGCGGTTGCCCCATCACCTCGAACCCCTACCTGGCCTCCGCCATCGGTGCCCTCCTGGGCCTGTCCTTCGCGGGCACCGGCCGTCCTCGGGAGAAGTGACGTGGACGCGAGCCTCCCCATCGTGTTCGGCGCGGGCATGGCCACCCTGGTCACGCCCTGCGTGCTCCCGCTCGTCCCTTTGTACCTGGGCATGGTCATGGGCACGGGGATCGATGCCGCCCGGGCGCCAGGCGGTCGCGCGAGGCTTCTTCTCGCCACGGCCGCGTTCGGTCTGGGGTTCACGGCGGTGTTCACGCTCATGGGCCTGGGCGCCTCCGCGGCCGCCTCGCTCGTCGCCCGTCACCGCGACCTGCTCATGGCAGGAGGCGGGCTTCTCATCGTCGTGTTCGGCCTGAAGTTTCTGGGCCTCATGCGCATCCCGTGGCTGGACTCGGAGGCGCGGCTGCCGGCCCTGCGCACAGGCCACAGGCTCCTCGACGCCGCCCTTTTCGGCGTGGTGTTCGCACTGGGGTGGACGCCGTGCGTTGGCCCCATCCTGGGCTCGGTGCTCACCTACACGGCCGCGCGCGGATCCGATCCTCTCGCGGGCGCGCTGTACCTGTCCGTCTACGGCCTAGGCATGGCCGCTCCGCTCCTCGTTCTGGCCGCGTTTCTCGATCGGCTCCTGCCTCTGCTCGATCGGGTCCGCGGCCGCATGGCGCTCATCGAGCGGGTCACCGGAGGCGCGCTCGTGGCGCTGGGTGTCTTTCTCGTGGCCTCCGGCCTCGTGGCCCTCCGCCCGTCCGGCGACCCCGGGGACCGTGGCTGGACCGCGGATTCTGGCCAGCGCGTGCCGGCCCTGGGAGAGGCCTCCTCGCGCCCTCGCCTCGTGGAGCTCTACCGCACGGACTGCCCCGTGTGCGCCGAGGTCATGCCCGGCGTGGAGCGGCTCAGGGAGGACTGCACGGGCAGGCGCATCGACATCCTGTCTGTGAACGTCTCGGAGCCGCGCAACGCGGGCGCAGCCGAGCACTTCGGCGTGACCGCCGTCCCCACGTTCGTGCTCGTGGACGCAGCCGGCACGCAGAAGGCCCGCATCGTGGGAGGCCTCGCCCTGTCGGACCTGCGCCGCGCGGCCGCCACGCTCATGGCCGAGTCCTGCGTGGGCATGACCGCCGGCGACCTGTCCTCGGGCGAGGGGGGCTGCCCTGCCGCCCCATCGCCCGACGATCCGGCCCCCCTCCTCATTGCGCCTTCCTGCTCCTGATCCCGGGGTCGTTCGGGCAGCGGCGATCAGCCTGGCTCGAGAACCGACCTCAGCGCCTCCGACACTGTCATCTCGCGCAGCCGGCCGGTCGCATGGTCGTAGAAAGGCACCGGGGCCTGGTCCTCGCCGAGCCTCTCGATCGTCGCCTGGGCTTTCGTGGCGTCGATTCGAGCCAGGGCGAGCGCCGCGTTCAACCGGCGAACGGCGTCGGGGTGTCTGGTGGCGTGCTCGAGGTAGGGTGCGAGGTAGCCCGCGCTCCCAGGGCTCACCGATGCGATGCGCGCCACGGCCCTGTGCACGCCCTCGACGAACGGCGGCAGGTTGATGAAGGCGGCGAGCACCCTCGTGTACTCCGGGGCCAGGGAGGGCACGTTCGCCACCATCTCGCCGATGATGTCGGGAGCCATCCACACCAGGCTGCCCGACTCGTGGTTCATGGACCACAGGAGCCTGCGGATGCGGTCTCTCACCTGATCCACGTCGGCCCTTGCCCTGTGCGCCGCGCACCAGCCCATGGCCTGCGCCGCCCTCATCGCGCGCTCGCGGTCCGCCTCGAAGCTCAGGGATACGAGCACGTCGTCCATGGTGGGGTCCTCTGTGGCCCACTGCTCGACGCCCGCCCTGTCCATGGCATCGAGCAGGGCTCTGGCCCTTGCCTTTCGCGCGCCTCGCCGGGACTTTCTCGAGGGTGTTTCTCTGTCGTCTGCCATGGCGCCTCTGTCGTTGCCCATCCTCCAGACATCTAGGGCCGATGCGACGATATTTCAATTGCCTTGTTTACGTTTCGATGGAGGGTGCTATAGGTGACCGGACAGGAGAAACGGACATGAGAGGATTCAACCGATGGATGGCCATGGGCCTCGTGACGATCGCGATGTGCGCGCCGGCCACCGCCCTCGCGGGTCCAGACGACCAGCCTCTGGTGGTGGGGCTCATGCTGAGCGTGGGCGGGCGCTACGACGACGTGCGCATGTGCGTGGCCACCCCTGCCGGGGTCAAGGGAGGCCCGGCCATGGACATCTCCTTTTTCACCGAGATCGGGATCGGCCCGGACACCAGCGTGGTCGTGAACGTGCCGGTCATGCGCCCGGTCCTGTTCGCGGCCGCCTTTGGCATGCTGCAGTTCGAGCCCGACGTGACCTTGAGCTTTCGCCGCTACGACGGCAAGGACGTGGAGCTCTGGATGGGCCCCACCGTTGGGGTCACCCTGCACTACGGTCCCGACTACACGTCCGGGCGCTCCGGAGAGGGCAGGGGGCCGTCGTTCTTCGCCATGGGGCCGAAGTTCGGTGGGACGTTCGGGCTGCGCTTCGATCGCCCGGGCGAGAAGTTCGACTTCGCGCTGGCCCTTGCGCCCTACGTGACCACCCTCTACTCCATCGGTGACGAGCAGGATCACCGTGGCGTGGTCATCGGCGGCAACCTCGTCGGCATGTTCAGGTTCGAAACGGGAGAATGACCATGGAGCTCGAGCAGGCGATCACGACGGCCATCGAGTACGAGACGAAGGTGTGCGCGGTGTACGCCGAGGCCATGGAGAAAGCCGAGGATCCCAAGGCCCGACGGGTGTTCTCGACCTTGTCCGAAGAGGAGAAGGGGCACGTGGCCTTCCTCGGGCATTGCCTCGCGCAGTGCCGGGCCACGGGCCAGGTGACGCCCGAGCGGCTCTCGACCGCCATCCCGGCCGCCGACGCCATCCGCCGCGGGATCCGCCGTCTCGAGGAGCGGCTCGGCACGGGCCGGCTCGAAGGCCCCGAGGTGGAGATGCTCAGGCGGGCGCTCGAGGTGGAGGTCGAGACCAGCGACTTCTACGCGAGGATGGTCGCCGTGCTCCCTCCCGAGCACCGCCCCATGTTCGCCCGTTTCCTGGAGATCGAGCAGGGCCACCAGGCCATCGTGCAGGCCGAGATCGACACGGTCACGGGCCTGGGCTACTGGTTCGACGTGCAGGAGTTCGCTCTGGAAGCGGGCTGAGAAGGAAACCTCGCGTCGCGAAGTACATGGCAGAATCCCTGTGCCGAGCGGTCGACCGGAACCATACGCCGCGAGTGCCTCGATCACGTGATCGTACTGGGCCTCGGCCACTGCGTGATCGGGAGCGGCGTGTCGGTGACCTGCGTCGGACACAGCCTTGTGCACGTTCACCAGGGAGCCGACGTGCACTCCACGACCGCCTCCTGCACGACGATGACGTGGGTCATGACGCAACAATGAGGTTTATGGTAGGTACAGGTCACTCAGAACCCGTCCTGGTGCCGAGCACGGCGATGGTCCGGGGAAGCCAGTCGCATGGCCGCGGAGAAGATGATAACCGTCACCCAGGCCTTGTCCGAGGTCATCGCTCATCTGAACCGCCTGAAGGTCCGGTGGGCCCTCGTAGGGGGAATGGCCCTGGCGGGACTCGGCGACTTGACTCAATTGGCTGCCATGAGACCTTGTTCAAGCGGCTTGTTTTAGTCAAGTTGCTCTCAGTGCCTCGTCTGTCTTGACTAAATGCGCCTACTTGACATTATGTTCATACTGGTTTATTTAGTCAAGTATGAAGGTGCCGCCTGAACATGTGGCCATACAAGAGGTCGCCGCGCGTCTTGCCGAACTGGTCGGTGTTGGCCAGAGCGAGATTCGTTCAGAGACAGGCCACGGTGCTCCACAGCGCGATGGAATCATTGCGGTCGGACCCTTCACCTTCGTCGTCGAGTGGAAGGGCTAGGGGCTGGCTGCCCAGGTGGCAACGGCCGTCGAGCAGGTCCAGCGCTACGCTGCGGACATCGACGGCGCAGTCCCCATCGTTGCCGTCCCTTTTATGGGCGAAGCAGGGCGTGAGCGCTGTGCACAAGTAGACGTCTCCTGGCTGGACCTGTCGGGCAACGCCAAGATTTTCGCGCCGGGACTGCGCATCTTGGTCGAGGGCAAGCCCAACCTATTCAAGCGACGAGGACGCCCCTCTTCGGCCTTCGCCCCCAAGGGCTCGCGCGTCACACGGTGGCTGCTCATACACCCCAACGAGCCGTTGACCCAGCGAGAGATCGCCAGGGCTACCGACATCGACGAGGGATACACGAGCAAGATAGTGAGCAAGCTCGAGCACGACGGGCTGATCGTGAAGGACCAGAGCGGAGCTATCAAACCGCGCGACCCCGACCTCTTGCTCGACGCCTGGCGCGAGGACTACGACTTCACGAAGCACCACATCATCCGAGGTCATGTCGCCGCTCGCTCAGGGGATGTTTTGCTGAGGCAGTTGGTGGGTTCTCTGCAGAAGGCATCGGTAGAGTTCGCGGCAACCGGCCTGGCAGCGGCTTGGCTTGTAGATCGTTTCGCCGGGTTCAGGACAGCCACCCTCTATCTGGCCGATGATCCCTCGCCCAGCCTGCTCGATGCTGTCTCTTTTCGGGAGGAGGAACGAGGCGCCAATGTCTGGCTGATCGTACCCAATGACGAGGGCGTCTTCCACGGGGCTTGTGAGGTCGAGGGTATCCGATGCGTTCACCCGGTCCAGGTCTACCTCGATCTGGATGCGCACCCCGAGCGGGCCGATGAGGCTGCAGAGAAACTCCGGGCCGCTCACCTGAAATGGAGAGCCGATGCCTGACAAGCCAACCACCGCCGCTGGCTACAAGACCGAGCAGGTCGAGCTCGTCCGCGCCACCTGCCTCTACGTCGCGACCAAGCTTGGCGACCTCATGGACGAGCTGGTGGTCATCGGCGGACTGGTACCGTCGCTGCTCATCAAACAGGACGAGCTGCCGGAAGGAGCGGACACCCACGTGGGCACCATGGACCTCGACTTGGGGCTCACCCTCGCCCTGCTGGACGAGGGCCGCTACAAGACTTTGACCGAGAGGTTGCGCCGCGCCGGCTTCGAGCAGGACGTCAACGACGAGGGCAACGCGACGCGGCAACGCTGGAA
Source organism: Myxococcota bacterium (assembly GCA_041309365.1). Lineage (GTDB taxonomy): Bacteria > Myxococcota_A > Polyangia > DRWM01 > DRWM01 > JAFDER01. Next base: position 2,566 of record JBFYZU010000137.1, on the reverse strand, counting down.
GATCGAGCAACTCGAAAAAGTGACTGTCGACTTCCTGATCCAACCGAGCCTGCCCGGGGACAAGGGCGGCAAGCTACGCGACATAGAGCCCGACTTCGCAGCGGTCATCGCCCCCGGTCTGCACCTCGCTTTCCAGGACCGTGAGCGCGTTTCGCTCGAGGGCAAGACCATCATGGGTGAGCAGGCGAAGCGCGACGTCTGGGTGAGCGGTCCGGGCGCCTACGTCGTTCTCAAGTCGATAGCCTTTCGCTTACGCGGAGAGAACAAAGACGCCTACGACCTGTACTACCTCGTGCGGAATTTCGGTGAGGGCGTGGATGACGTTGTCGCGCGGCTCACGCCACTACTCGGCGACCCGTCGGCCCAGCAGGCGATCGACTATCTGAAGGAAGACTTCCAGCATCATGACGGAACAGGTCCCCGCCGGGTAGCCGAGTTCATTACTGGCGGACCCGACGATACAATCCAGGCTGACGTGGTCGGCTTCGTCCGGCAGCTGCTCGATCTCTGCCTCAAGTAGGAATCTTCTCGAAGCTGCATCTTTCGAGTCCCACTTTCCCATTCACCACCGCGTTTCTCAGGCGAAGGCCTGAAGACCAACGCGGAGGTGAAGAATGGAGAAGTCAAAATCAGAGCGGAAGAGGTGCGCCGAGAAGCAACCGCTGAACGTAACCGGCCAGCTGGCCATGCCGAGTGTAATCCGGTCCTGGGAGCGCGACCTGCTCGCCGTCCTCATCGAGGCCGTAGGCGGCAGAGCGTGCCAGGGAGCGCAAGCCGATCGCGAGGTGCGGTCATGAGCGCGCTCACAAGAAATGTCTGGGTGAGCTACCTGCGCGTGAGCACGCCGGAACAGGCGGCCAAGGACCTGTCGTTGCCGGCGCAACGCGAGGCTGTCGAGGAGTATGCTCGCCGGAATGGCCAGGCGATCGCGCGGGAGTACCTCGAGTCGGACTGCTCGGGCACGGACATCAACCGCAAGGCGTTCCGGCTTTTGCTCGAAGACGTGCTCAAACCCGGCAGCGACATCGGCTGTCCCTCGCCAAAATGCTGTACGGAGCGCTGGGTAGATGGGAGACCGCATGGTGGGCATGTGGGAGTTGGAAGGATCAGGAATCGGAGGGGAAGGAGATGTGGACGGGCGACGGAACGGGATAGTCGTTCCGGGCCTGAAGGCGCACTTCGGACGTGATGCAAGTGGGGTTGCGAACGATGAGGAAACGAGTCTACGCGGCTTGCTTCCACTCGTATCGATGATGCAAGCCACCGACCCTGGGCAAGGCGACGACTTCTGAGTCCAGGGATGGTCTCTTGCTGACCTGCCTTCGATTCGGTGTCTGCTTGTCGAGGCCGAGGTGGGTGCGGTCGTCGTGGTAGTAGACGAGGTAGTAGGAGATGAGGCATCTGAGGTGGTTTTCATCGAAGGCGATGACGTGGTCGAGCAGATCGCGGCGGAGGGATCCCACGAAACGCTCGGCGACGGGGTTCTGCCAAGGACACCGGAAAGCGGTCTGGGAGGGTTTCATGCCCATGGCCTCGATAAAGGAGCGGACGCTGGACGAGAAGATGCAGTCGCGGTCGAAGAAGGATCGCGCCGGAGGGGTTGAACGAAGCGTTCGGCAACGGGAAACGCGGTACGGGTCATCCTCGAAGCAGGGTGATGGTGCGTCCGGACGGGGTCTGGGCGGTGGAGATGCCGGTGCGCTCGGACAAGGGCGGGGCCTCGGGGCGGCGGTCGAAGATGGCGAGAACGCCGGTGGAGAGAGAGAGGCGTTCGAGGTAGGCGTCGAGCTGCTCGAGGCCGCGGGGCAGGGGATCGGGCTTGCCCGGGGGCCAGACCTTCAGCTCCATGGCCTCGCGCTGGACCTGGCGTCCCGAGGGTGTGTCGTAGGGCCATCGCACGCACAGGTCGATGCGGCCGCGGCCCACGCCGTACTCCCGGTCCACGAAGCCGCCGCCGTTGACGATGCGCTGCAAAAAGGCCATGAGCACGAGCTGGGGGGCCACCTCGTGGTAGACCACGCCCGAGAGGAGGATGTCGCCGTGCTCCTGCCAGAACTGCGCGAACTCCTCGAGCATCTTGTGCACGTCCAGGCGTCCGTCGGGGAGTACGAAGGTGCACTGCACCTGCGTGAAGCTCCTCTGGGCGTTGGCGGAGAGGACGCGGACGACGACCTCGCGGTAGATGGGGTTGGACACTCGTACGGGGTCGTCGGGGGCCACCAGGCCCAGGTCGCGTGTGTACTGGAAGTCGTCGTCGTAGGTGTCGCCGGAGTGGACCTGGCCGGCGATGAGGGGCTCCATGACGCGCTTCACGCGGGGCTCGGTGAGCCGGGCGACGAGCGAGTCCAGGTGTGTGGCACGGGCGAGGATGAGGTTCTCCTTGGCCTGCTCCACGTGTGCGGCCGTGATGGGTGTGGGCGGGGCGATGCGCATCTCGTCGATGACCTCGTGTGCCAGTGCGTTGACGAGCCAGGGCTGTCCCTGGGTCAGCTCCCAGGCCAGAGAGAGGGCGTCGGGGTCGAAGGGCTGTCCGGTCTCCTGTGTGTGCTGGGCGTAGAGGTCTTGT
>JBFYZU010000136.1:0-3030 GCA_041309365.1 Myxococcota bacterium | reverse complement strand
CTTCCTGGGCATGGGGTTCTTCGTCTGGGCGGCGGAGAAGGAGCGCCGCCTGGGCCTTCTCAAGAGCGAGTTCGTGGCCAACGTCTCGCACGAGCTCAAGACGCCCCTGTCCATCATCCGGCTGTTCTCCGAGATGCTCGGCATGGGGAAGGTGAAGGACGCCGAGAAGGAGCGCCACTACCAGGACGTGATCGTGAGGGAGTGCGAGAGGCTCACGGCCCTCATCGACAACCTGCTCGACTTCGCCAGGCTCGAGGGCGGCAGGATGGAGTTCGAGCTCGTCGAGGCGGACCCCGCCGACGTGATCGCGACCGCAACGGAAATATATCGCTATCGACTGGAGAGGGATGGAATCGAGCTGGCGCTGGACATCGCAGGCGACGTCCCCCTGGTCCTCATGGATCCGCAGGCCATCACCCTGGTGCTGGTCAACCTGCTCGACAACGCGGCCAAGTACGCCCACGGCACGGACCGCGTGCTGGTGAGCCTGGCCCACGACGGAACGAAGGTCGTCGTCGCGGTGCGCGACTGGGGCGATGGCATCAAGCGCGACGAGCAGAAACGCGTGTTCGAGCGCTTCTACAGGGGCCGCGACGCCCACAGGCACCACCAGCGCGGGACGGGCATCGGCCTGACCCTGGTGAAGAGCATCGTGGAGAGCCACCAGGGCCGGATCCGGCTCGAGTGCCCCCCGAGGGACAAGGGCAAGGGCACGGAGTTCGTCATCGAGCTTCCGGCCCGTCAGGTGCGAGGAGGCCAGGCCGGCGGTGGGTAGGAAGGCTGATAGGCCTCGGGAGGCGAGGCCGGTGGCGGGAGCGCTTCGCGATGCTCGAAAAGCGCGACGCCGGTGAGCCCTCCGAGGGCCGCCATGCCGCTCCCCACCACACCGAGCGCCAAAGACTGCATGACGTGCTGCAGGATGAGCTGCACCATCCCTGCCCCCATCTGCTCGGCGAGCTGCGCCTGGAACGACGGATCGGCCCACATGGACGCGATGAGCCCCAGGAGCATGGGCCCCATGAGCATCGCGATGGGAAGGCCGATGAGCATGTAGAAAGCAACGGTCGGGATGATGACCATGAGGCCAGTGACCGTGCCCTGACCCGCGGTGACCGGCTCCTCGCTGGTCTTCGCGTGGATGGCCGCGGCCATGAGGGCGCACAGGTAGACCCACAGGCAGAGGCAGCAGTTGCCCAGGTTGATGATGGGGATCACGGCGAGGATGCCGCTCAGGATCCCGCCGGCGATGAATCCCTTGCTCCTGGGCGTCATGGGGTTCTTCCGTTCATGGCCGAAACACTACACCCCCCCGGGGCCCGGAAATAGCGGCATTTTCGCTGTCCCTGGCACCTGGCATGATGGCGTCATGAGCATCGATGCCCGCCTCCTGGCCCTGGCCGATGCCGCGCGCCACGACCTGAGCTGCGCTTGCGGAGGCGCGGGGCGCACCAGGTCCCGAGCGGGCACATGGATCTACCCGGCTTCCCTCCCAGGTGGAGGCACGCTCCCCGTCCTCAAGGTGGCTCTGTCCGCATCATGCGACCGCGGCTGCGCCTACTGCGGGCTGAGGCAGGGAGGGAGCGGCCGCAAGGAGGGGCTCGCTCCCGACGTGCTGGCGCGCGAGTTCATGCGGATCAGACAGGCAGGGCTCGTGGACGGGCTGTTCCTCTCCTCCGCCATCGAGGGCTCGCCCGTGGCGACCATGGACGCCATCCTGGCGACGGCATCCATCCTCCGCCGGCGCCACGGCTTTCGCGGCTACATGCACCTCAAGGTCATCCCCGGGGCAGAGCGGGCGCAGGTGGAAAGGGCGGCCGCCCTCGCCACCCGCCTGAGCGTGAACGCGGAGGTGCCTTCCGGCCGGCACCTCGCGGCCATCTGCCCGCAGAAGCGCTACGAGGAGGAGATCCTCTCGACCATCCGGCTCATCTCCACCCTCGTGAAGGACCGCCGCTGCGGAGCCCGCAGCCAGACGACGCAGTTCGTGGTGGGCGCAGCGGACGAAACGGATCGCGAGATTGTGGAACGCACCGGGTGGTTCTACGACGAGACCTCCATGGCCAGGGTATACTTCTCCGCGTTCCAGCCAGTTGCCTCGACGCCGCTCGAGTCGAGGCCCGCCGCCCCCTTCATCCGCGAGCACCGCCTCTACCAGGCCGACTTCCTGCTGCGAAAGTACGGGTTTCACGCCTCCGAGATCCCCTTCGACGAGAAGGGCGGGCTCGACGCGCGCCGCGACCCCAAGCAGGCTTGGGCAGATGCCCACCCGGAGACGTTCCCCCTCGAGGTGAACCGCGCCGAGCGCGAGCTGCTGCTCCGGGTACCAGGACTGGGGCCCCGAGCAGTGGCATCCATCCTGGACCGCAGGGCTCGTTTCAGGCTGCACGAGCCAGGGGACATGGGCATCGCCACGTCGCTCGGCCGGCGGGCAGCACCCTACCTGCTCTTCGATGGCCGCAAGAGGAGCGGGGACAGCCAGCTCAGCCTGTTGTAACCGCCTTGTGGCCGGTGGTTTCGCGTGGCGCGAAAGCCTCCTGGCCGCCCGGACACGGGTCACCTATTATTACTGTGATTCCGCGAAGTTCGGCAATGCAGATATGCAATTTTATAAAGATAAGGTAAAAGAACGAAGGGCGCTGGAGGGTTCTTCGTCATTGGACGATCCTTACCGGACCGGGCTGCAAACGGTGCGGCCGTGAGCGGCCGGCATGACCCCCTGCGACCTCGCGAACCTCTCGAGGAGGATTGGGAATCATGATGCAGCATCTCGATCGCAAGGCGTCCATCGTGGCCGCAGCGGCAATGGCACTGTCCGTCCTGGCCCTGGCGGGATTCGCCCATGCCCAGGGCACCCAGATAAAACCCTACATGCTCATCATCTTCGACACGTCGGGTTCCATGGCGTTCGACGTGGACGACGTCAACACCCGCGGTGACGGGACCAGGGATCCCTGGGGCTCGCGCTGGTGCTGCCCGGGCATCGACATGGACGGCGACACCCTGGCCAACGACAGCCAGATCGGAAGAGCA
>JBFYZU010000135.1:0-22888 GCA_041309365.1 Myxococcota bacterium | reverse complement strand
GCTCCATGGCGTCGTCCGTGACCCGCTTCTCGAGGATGCCTCCGCCGACGCTCCCCACGACGGACCCGTCCGGCAGGACGGCCATGCGCGCGCCCGCCTCGCGCGGCGTCGACCCGCCCGTACCCACCACCGTGGCGAGCACCAGCCTGCGGTGCTGCCGGATGAGATCGGTCAGCCTTTCGAAGAAGTCCTCCATGACGTCCATACCTCGCTGGTGGATTGATATCACGACCGCTCGCAGATCGGAAAGACGGCTATTCGTCCGCCTTGTCCACGTCGCGCTGCGACGAGGGCGAGGCCAGCGCGACCAGGGAAATGCGATCGAAAATGTCCGCGAGAAGATCCCGGGCGCCCACGTCGGCGTCGAGCTTTTCGAGCCGGTCGAAGAGGGCGGACCCCAGGACGACGGGGTGGCCGGTGCGGCCTTGCATGGCCGGCGCGGCGGCCAGGGCGGCGCCCGCACGGTACGCGTCGAGCACTCCGGCCACGAGACCGGGCCCCACGCCGGGCATGTCGCCGAGGAGCACGACGACCGCGTCGGCGCCATCGCGGCAGGCCCGCACGCCAACGGCCAGGCTCGTGCCCATGCCCTTTGCGAACGAGGGATTCAGGGCCAGGCGCACGCGACGGTCGAAAGCCAGCTCGCCGAGGGCCTTTCGGACCTCTTCTGCCTCGTGACCCAGCACGACCACGATGTCCTCGATGCCCGCCTCGAGGCCGGCGCGCACGGGCAGGCGCACCATGGGCTCTTCACCCACCTCGACGACGAGCTTGTTCGACCCGAATCGCGTGGAGAGGCCTGCGGCGAGCACCACGGCCGCCACGCGATGCGCTGCGTTCGTCACCCGCACGGCCAGGTCGTTTCTCGCGTCCGCGGCAACGGCCGCCTCGAGCCGCGGGTGCCACAGCTCGCGGGCGAGGGCGCGAGCCCCCTCTCGATCGGCGCCGTTGACCATGACGAAGCTACGGAGCCCGGGTCGCATGCGGTCGAGGTAGCCGTGCCCGCCCATGAGGAGCGACCGGATGGTCCGGGCGTCCAGCGTCTGGCCGTCGCCCACCAGGCCTCGCGCGACCAGCTCCTCGTGGTGGAACAGGACATCGGGCCCGGCAGGGCGGCCCAGAGCTGCCAGCCCCGCGACGACCACGAGGTGCGTGGCCGACGCCGGGGTGGCAGGCTCGTGCGCCCGGGGGATCTTGAGGGGCCTGCGCCGCGCGCCGTCCGCCTCGACGATCAGGTGATCGACGTGCGAGGCCAGCTCGTCCGCCTGATCGATCGCGAGGCCTGCCAGCTTGCCGTCGGGCGTGACCGAGGTCATCACCAGAGGGACGCGTCCGGATGCGAGCACGGCCTCGAGGGCGTCGAGCGCGCCGCCTGCGCGCCAGGGCACGACCTCGACGCCCGCGGGCTGTTCGCCGAGGCCGATGCGCGTCGTGGTCGTGCACGCCACGCGAGTGCCGCGCCGCGAAAGGGCGCGCACCAGGCTCCACATGGACGTGGTCTTGCCCCCCGCGCCCGCGAGGGCCACCACCGAGCGCTCGCCCAGCTCGAGCGCGTCGGCCAGCGAGACGGGCCGTGACATGGCCCGAGTGTCCGTCGCTGCGCGGACCGCGTCAAGCGCCGGGTGATCCCATGTTCACGTTTGCAAGCCGTGTTGACTCGCCCAGCGGCTCCGGTATCCTGCAATGTTGCGTCTCGGGCCGGCCCTGCGTCCGGCCCCGTCGCGAACAGGAGGACGAGATGCACCACGTACCCACCGTCATCAGGGGTTTCCAGATGGTGGCCCCAGAAAAGCCGCTCGAGCTCGCCGAGTACCCCGTGCCCGAGCTGGGCGCAAGCGACGTGCTGGTCGAGGTGGCCGGCTGCGGCCTGTGCCACACCGATCTGGGCTTCATGTTCGGAGGCGTGCAGACGCGAAAGGCGCTCCCCCTCACGCTGGGACACGAGATCAGCGGCACGGTGGTGGCGGCGGGCGATCCCGGGAGCGCTCTTTTGGGAAAGAACGTGGTCATCTCGTCGGTGATCCCGTGCGGCACCTGCGACCTGTGCAAGGCCGGCCGCGGCAACGTGTGCCGTGCACAGCTCATGCCCGGCAACGATTTTCACGGGGGGTTCGCCACCCACATCGCGGTGCCCGCGCGCTACCTGAGCGTGGTCGAGGACCTGAAGGGCTACGACCTGGCGGAGCTCAGCGTGGTCGCGGACGCGGTGACCACGCCGTACATGGCCATGCGCCGCGCCAAGGTGGGCCCGGGCGATCTGTGCATCTGCATCGGGGTGGGAGGCGTGGGAGGATACGGCGTGCAGGTGGCCTCGGCGCTGGGCGCGAAGGTCATCGCCATCGACATCGACGACGCCAGGCTCGCCAAGATGAAGGGGCACGGCGCCACGTACGCCGTCAACTCCAGGGGCAAGGAGGTGAAGGACGTGCAAAAGGAGGTGCGGGAGCTCGTGAAGGCCCAGAAGCTGCCGAAGTACGGATGGAAGGTCTTCGAGATGTCCGGCACGGCCACGGGCCAGGACACGGCGTTCTCGCTCCTCTCCTTCGCCGGCACGCTGGCCGTGGTGGGCTTCACCATGGACAAGGTCAAGGTCAGGCTCTCGAACCTCATGGCCTTCGACGCGGACGCCTTCGGCACGTGGGGCTGCATCCCGGAGTACTACGGGGACTGCGTGGACATGGCCCTCGCCGAGCGGATCCAGCTGCGGCCGTTCTCGAGCCGTCACCCGCTGAGCAAGATCAACGAGATCATCGAGATGGCCCGCGGCCACAAGCTCGAGACGCGCGCCATCCTGGAGCCGGATCTCTAGGACCCGCGAAGGACACGAGGGGCGCGCGCCCCCCATACACACAGGAGGATGTCACATGAGTCTCGAATGGATGCCGAGGGACGAGGAGCTCAAGAACCACTCGAGCGGAGGCGAGCAGTTCTGGGGATCTTTCGACAGGCCGCCCTGCACGGTCTACGAGAAGCTGCCGGTCAAGGACCCCGGGGGCAAGCCCGTGGACGGGCTGTTCGTGGCCCGCATCACGCTCAACAACCCCAAGCAGTACAACTCCTACACCACGGAGATGGTCAAGGGCGTGATCGCCGGGTTCACGGCCGCCTCGTCGGATCGCTCCGTGGTGGCCGCGGTGTTCACGGGAGCCGGAGACAAGGCGTTCTGCACCGGCGGCAACACCAAGGAGTACTCGGAGTACTACAGCCGCAGGCCCAACGAGTACGGCGAGTACATGGACCTGTTCAACGGCATGGTGGACGCCATCCTCAACTGCAAGAAGCCGACCATCTGCCGCGTCAACGGCATGCGGGTGGCAGGCGGGCAGGAGATCGGCATGGCCTGCGACCTGGCCCTGTCGTCGGACCTGGCCATCTTCGGGCAGGCGGGCCCCAGGCACGGCTCCGCGCCGGACGGCGGCAGCTCGGACTTTTTGCCGTGGTTCCTCTCCATGGAGGACGCCATGTACAACTGCATCTCCTGCGAGATGTGGTCGGCCTACACCATGAAGATGAAGGGCCTCATCACGAAGGCCGTCCCCGTGCTCGTGGTGGACGGCAAGATCGTGCGAAACCCGCTGGTCGTCACGGATCGCTACGTGGACGACGGGGAGATCGTGTACGGCAGCTTCAAGACCGGCGACGAGGCCAAGAAGGGCAAGGAGCTCCTGGCCAAGGGCGTGACGGACTTCACCCAGCTCGACAGGGCAGTGGACGACCTGGTGTGGCGCTTCACCAACCTGTTTCCGGGCTGCCTCATCAAGAGCATCGACGGCGTCCGGACCAAGAAGAAGTTCTTCTGGGACCAGATGAAGCTCCCGAACCGCCACTGGCTGGCGGCCAACATGATGGGCGAGGCGTTCCTCGGCTTCGGCGCCTTCAACACCAAGAAGATCACCGGCTCGGACGTCATCGACTTCGTCCGCTACCGCCAGCTCGTGGCCGAGGGCGCGCTCATGGACGAGGAGGCGTTCGCCCAGGTGCTCGGCAAGCCCAAGGAGTGATGCGAGCCATGAGCCACAACTACACCAAGATCCGGGTCATGCCCCACCACGACGGGGCGATCTGGCGCGTGCTTCTGGCCTCGCCCAAGGGCAACGTGCTGGACTCGGTCATGATGGGCGACATCCACGAGATGATCGCGGACGCCAGGGGCCACCGCGAGCTCAGGCTCATCGTGTTCGAGGGCGAGGGCAAGCACTTCAGCTTCGGCGCCAGCGTCGAGGAGCACGTGCGGGAGAAGGCCGCGGCCATGCTCGAGTCGTTCCACGGCATTTTCTACGGCCTCGCGGACCTGGCCGTCCCCACGGCGGCCCTGGTGAGAGGCCAGTGCCTGGGCGGCGGCATGGAGCTGGCCATCTACTGCAACTTCCTGTTCGCGGAGACCACGGCCGTGTTCGGCCAGCCCGAGATCAAGCTCGCCGTGCTGCCTCCCCCGGCCTCGATCATCCTGCCGCTCAAGGTGGGCCAGACCAACGCGGACATGCTCGCGCTCACGGGCGCGAGCATCGGGGCCATGCGCGCCTACGAGATGGGGCTCGTGACCCACCTGGTGCCAGCGGGAGAGGACGGGTTCGCCCACGTGGCCGCCTGGGCCGCCGAGAACATCGTGCCTCTGAGCGGCGAGAGCCTGCGATGGGCCAACCGCGCCGTCCGGCACCACTTCGACGAGGCCTTGCGCCAGAGACTGCCCGAGGTGCAGAAGCTCTACATCGAGGGTCTCATGGCCACCCACGACGCCAGCGAGGGGATCGCCGCGTTTCTCGAGAAGCGAAAGCCCGACTTCAGGCACGAGTAGCCTGGCCGCTTCCTGACCGGGCCGCCGGGATCGGAGGGCGCTAGAGACGCCGCCGCAGGCGTAGGCCCCGCGTGGCGCCCCAGGGCCCTGGGACGGACGGGGCTCGCGCTTGCCCGCGACGCGAAGATGTACTAGCGCAATCCGAGAGGTCATGTCGCGAGGGAGAAAGACGCCGGTGATCGCCCGCAGGATCACCCAGGCCGGGGTGCTGGGGCTGGCCCTGTACTCCGGGGTCCGGGCGCTCGCCGGCACGGGCAGCGGCGGGTTCGAGAGGTACTGCCCGTTCGGCGGGCTGGAGACGGCGTGGTCCATGGCCACGACCGGCCACCTGAGCTGCGCCACGGGCGAGCACAACATCACGCTCATGGCGGCGCTCTTCGTGGCGGCGCTTTTCGTGCGCAAGGCGTTCTGCTCCTGGGTGTGCCCGGTGGGCACCCTGGAAGAGTGGCTCGCCGGCCTGGGCCGCGCCGTGGCGCTCTTCGCCCGCGGCCGGCGCTCGCCGGGCATGGTGGACGTGCCGCGCCGGCTCGATGCGGCCCTTCGGCTCGTGCGCCTGCCCGTGCTCGCCGCGATCCTGGTGGCCACGGCCCTGACGGGCGAGCTCGTGTTCCGCGCCTACGATCCCTACTACATCCTGTTCAGCCTGGGCGGCCACGACGTGCGGCCGTGGAGCTGGGCCATCGTGGCCTGCCTGGGCGCGGCCGCGGTCGTCGTGCCCATGGCCTGGTGCCGCTACCTATGCCCTTTGGGCCTGGCCCTGTGGCCGCTCTCGCGAGTAGGGCTCGTGGCCGTGGAGCGCGACGGCGCGGCGTGCACCTCGTGCAGGGCCTGCGACCGGGCGTGCCCGCACTCCCTGTCGGTGTCCACGGCCGGCCGGGTGGCCTTTGGCGAGTGCACGCTGTGTCTGGAGTGCACGTCGGCGTGCCCGACCCCAGGCGCCCTGGGCCTTCGCACACCCGTGCTCGAGGCGAGAACCAGCCCGTGGGTGGTGCCCGCGCTCCTGGTCGTTCTCGCCCTGGCAGGCACCATGGGAGGCAGCGCCGTGGCCATCCCCAGCTTCACCCGCGACTTCGCGCCGATAGCGGGGCCCGCACGCACGGTCACCATGGTCGTGGACGGCATCAGGTGCGTGGACACGGCAAAGAGCGCCGGCCGGCAGCTCGAGGGCGTGGCAGGCGTGGGCCGCTTTCGCGCCCATGCCTCGCGCCACGGCGCGAGCGTCACCTACGACCCGTCGCGCACGAGCGTCGGCGAGATCGTGCGCGCACTGGAGTCTCCCGTGTACGATGGGGACACCGGCCAGTACCTCTTTCACCAGTTCACGGTTCTCGAGGTGGACACAAGGCCGGTCGAGAGATGAGAGAGACAACGAGAGGGGCTCTTAGGAGGCGATCATGAAGAACATCGTTTTGGCCCAGTGCGCGCTCGCGCTGTGCTTGGCGTGCCAGGACAAGCCCGCGCCGCTGGCCGGGCCGGTGGCCCAGGTGCCCGTCGCGGCCGAGGTGGCCACGCCCGGGCAGGCCGTGCCCACGCACGCCAGGCTCCCCGAGCGCGAGGTGGCCGTCTTCAGGGTCGAGGGGCTCACCGACGAGGTCACGGGCACCCTCGTCGAGGCCATCGCCCAGGAGAAGGGCGTGATCTCGGCCAGAGGCGACAAGGAGGCGCAGACGCTCAGCGTGACGTTCGAGCCGGGCGTGGCGGTCCTTGGGGATCTCGCCACCAAGATGTCCGCCACGGGCACAAAGGTCACGTTCGACAAGGTGATCGCGGCCGATCCCCAGGCCGAGCCGAAGCACGACTGCGGCTCCTGCCCCATGCGAAGCAGCTGCGGCGGCGAGCACTGAGGGCGCCCGTGGGGGACGAAACGAGGAGCGCGGGAGCGCGCTTTTGGGACGCGTGGCGCGCGCTGGGGCCCGGGATCCTGCTCGCGGCCACCAGCATCGGCGCGAGCCACCTGGTGCTCGCGCCGCGGGCGGGCATGATCCACGGGGCGAGCCTCCTGTGGCTCGTGCTCGTGAGCCACGCCCTCAAGTACCCGGCCTTCGACCTGGGGCCGCGCTACGCCATGGCCACGGGCGAGAGCCTGCTGGCCGGCTACGCGCGCGTGCCCGGCCCGCTACGCTGGCCGCTCGTGCTGTTCGTGGTGTTCACCGTGGCGCAGGGAGTGGGAGTGGCCGTGGCCGTGGTGGGCATCGCGGCCGCGGTGCTCGCCACGAGCTTCGGGCAGTGGCCCGCGTTCTGGGTGGGCATGGGCCTGTCCCCCGTGTCCTTCTGGGGCATCGTCACGGCCACGGCCTGCTTCGTGCTCATCCTGGTGGGGCGCTACCCGGGCATGGAGGCGTTGAACCGGATCATGATGGTGCTCCTCGTGGCGATCACGGTGCTCGTGTTCGCGCTCAAGCTGCCCGAGCCGTCCGTCATGGCCCACCTCTTCATCCCGGATCTGCCTTCCGGCAGCCTCGTGCTCGTGGCCGCCATCCTGGGGTGGATGCCAACGGGCGTGGACGTGTCCATCTGGCACTCCATGTGGGCGCTCGAGAAAAAGGGCGCCTGGTCGAGGCTGGGCGGGGCGGGCGACGAGAAGGAGCGGCTCACGCGCACGGCCATGCTGGACATGAGGATCGGCTACGGGCTCTCCATGGTCCTGGGGGTCGTCTTCTACGTGCTGGGCACCTACCTCGAGCCAGAGGGCGGGCTGCCGGACAACGCCGAGGTGGCCGCGGCCATCTCGGGCGCCTACGTGGACGTGCTCGGGCCCTGGGCGTTTCCCGTGTTCATGCTGGCCGCCTTCTTCGCCATGTTCAGCACCTGCTTCATCGTCATGGACGGGTTCCCTCGGAGCCTCGCCGAGGCCCTGCGCCTCATCGTGCCGTCGCGCAGGGCCCAGCACGGTCCGTGGATGGCGCCCTACCTGGGGCTTCTCATCACGGTGTGGCTCTCGGTGATCCCCATCCTCGTCTTGGTGCCCAGGCCCGTTCTCCTGCTCAAGAGCGCCGCCGTGCTGGGCTTCCTGGTCGCGCCGCTCTACTACGGGCTCAACGTGTACTGCGCGGCGAGGTTCATCCCCGAGGGCGCGCTTCGCCCCTCGAGGATATTTTTCGCCCTGTCCGCGGCAGGGGCCGTCTCGATGGCCGCGGCCTCGTGCCTGTTCATCTACACCCAGCTCTGAGGGCGCTCACTGGCAGTAGGCCATGCTGGTCCAGTATATCTCGTAGTTGCCGTCCTTGTTGCTACGGTACGTGATCCCGAAGGCCGTCCCGGTCCATACGAGCTTGGGGACGCGGCTCTGGATGCCGCCAAAGTCCGTGAGCATCGTGTACGAGCCGATGGGTGAGCCCGAAGGATCGATCCGCCTGAAGACCACGTCAAAGCCGAGCGCGAGGGCGCCCTCGAAGTAGGTCAACCCGTACTCCGACCCGTTCCAGGAGATGTCCGGAGTCGACGCATTGTGGGATACGTAGCTCACCAATGTTTCCGATCCCACCGGGTAGCCGTCCTCGTCGCGCCGGAGCATGAGGATGCTGTCGTCCGTGGGAGGCATGTACGTGTAGACGATGCCGAAGTGGGATCCGGTCCACGTGATGGCCGGGTAGCCGCAGGTGTAGCTGCAGCTCGTGATGCCGTCGTCGGCGCTGAGGGTGGTGCCGGCGCCGTCCAGTCTCCTGAAGCGGATGTTGGTGGTGCCGGTCCTGTTGTCCTCCCAGGCGACGCCGTACTGGCTCTGGGCCCAGACGATCGCGGGCTTCATGGATTGGAAGCTGGTAGCCGTGTCCAGGTTTCTGAGCGAGCCCGTCAGCGCGCCCGCGGCGGTCAACCTCTGGAAGTAGATCGACTCGTACCCCGACGTGCGCGTGTCGGCCCAGACCACGGCGAACTCCGATCCGCTCCAGACGAGATCGGGCTGGTACGACCATGCCGGGTCGCTGGTGATCCGCGTGGAAGTGCCGACCAAGGTCCCGCTCTGCGAGAGCCTCTGCAGCACGATCTCGTTGTTTCCGCCCCAGCCGTCGTGCCAGGCGATGGCCCACTCCGAGCCGGTGTGGACGACGCTGGGCTCGTCCTGATCGTCCACCGTGCTCGTGGTGACACGTATCTCGGACGTGACCATGTTCCCGCCTTCATCCAGGATCGCGAACCAGATGTTCTCCTTTCCGGTCCTGTTGTCCGTGTACGCGACGCCGTACCTGCTGCCCGTGGTCGCGATGGCAGGCTCCATCGAAGAGCCCGCGTCGTTGCTGATCCGGCGACCCGGCCCGATGTAGGGCGTGTCCACCGCGCCGTCGCAGTCCTCGTCGATCCCGTCGGCGCAGATCTCGGGTGCGCCAAGGTAGGTAGATGGGTCCGTGTCGTCGCAGTCGGTGCCGCCGCACGCGGCGTCCAGCCAGCCGTCCCAGTCGTCGTCGGCTCCACCGTCCTCCCAGTCGCCGTCGCAGTCCTGGTCGATGGGGTCGCAGACCTCGGGCGCGCCGGGGTGCACCGTGGGCACGGTGTCGTCGCAGTCGCCGCCGCCGCACAGCTCGTCCAGGTGCCCGTCCGAGTCGTTGTCCGCGCCGGGGGCGTCCAGGACGCTCCCATCGCAGTCCTGGTCGATGGTGTCGCACAGCTCCGAGGCGCCGGGGTGGACGGATGCGCTCGTGTCGTTGCAGTCGGTCCCGCCCGAGCAGGCCGTGTCCATGTAGTCGTCGTCGTCGTCGTCCGCGATGCCGTCCAGGGCGTCCGAGTCGCAGTCGTTGTCCACGCTGTCGCACCCCGTCTCGGGCGCGCCGGGGTACACGAGCTGGTTCGCGTCGTTGCAGTCGGTGCCTCCGCAGCCGGAGTCCAGCACGGTGTCCGAGTCGTTGTCCGCTCCCGATGCGTCGAGGATGGAGCCGTCGCAGTCCTGGTCGATGGTGTCGCAGGTCTCTGTGGCGCCGGGGTGGATCGTGGCGTTCGAGTCGTCGCAGTCCGTTCCGCTGCAGGCGATCTGGTCCATGTAGTCGTCGTCGTCCCAGTCCGCGATGCCGTCCAGGACGTCCGTGTCGCAGTCGTTGTCGATGATGTCGCAGCCGTCCTCCGGCGCACCCTGGTAGATGGTGCCGTCGGCGTCGTTGCAGTCCGTTCCGCCGCAGGTCGCGTCGAGGTAGCTGTCGTCGTCGTCATCCGCCCCTCCGTCCTGCCACGAGCCGTCGCAGTCCTGGTCGACGGTGTCGCAGACCTCGGTCGCCCCGGGGTGCACGGCGGCGCTCGTGTCGTTGCAGTCCGTTCCTCCCGTGCAGCCCGTATCCATGTAGTCGTCGTCGTCGTCGTCCGCAGGGCCGTCGATGGCGTCGCCGTCGCAGTTGTTGTCCACGGCGTCGCACCCGGACTCCGACGCGCCGGGGTAGACCGAGGCGTTCGTGTCGTTGCAGTCCGTGCCGCCGCAGGTCGCGTCGAGCACGGTGTCGGAGTCGTTGTCCGCGCCCGTGGCGTCGAGGACGGAGCCGTCGCAGTCCTGGTCGATGGCGTCGCAGACCTCGGTCGCGCCCGGGTTCATGCCCGCTACCGTGTCGTTGCAGTCTCCCGTGCCGCTGTAGGGGGCCGGGTTTCCGATCTGGCCGTCGCAAACGCTGTCTATCCAGTTGTCGGCGTCGTCGTCGATGTGCTCTTTGGTCGAGCCGTCGCAGTCCTTGTCCACGAGGTCGCACTGGTTGTCCGGGGCGCCGGGATAGGTCGTCGAGTCCGCGTCGTTGCAGTCCGTGCCGCCGCAGGTCGCGTCGCGGACCGTGTCCGAGTCGTCGTCCGCGCCGGGAGCGTCCAGGAGGCTGCCGTCGCAGTCCTGGTCGATGGAGTCGCAAAGCTCCGTGGCCCCGGGGTGGATCGATGCGCTGGTGTCGTTGCAGTCCGTCCCGCCGGAGCAGGCCGTGTCCATGTAGTCGTCGTCGTCGTCGTCGGCGGTGCCGTCCAGGGCGTCGCCGTCGCAGTCGTTGTCCACGCTGTCGCAGCCCGTCTCGGGCGCGCCGGGGTGGATCGACGCGCTGGTGTCGTTGCAATCGGTCCCGCCGCAGGAGGTGTCCAGCACGGTGTCGGAGTCGTTGTCCGCGCCCGTGGCGTCGAGGATGGAGCCGTCGCAGTCGTTGTCCACCGTGTCGCAGACCTCTGCCGCGCCCGGGTAGACCGCTGCGTTCGCGTCGTTGCAGTCGGTGCCGCCGGAGCAGGCGGTGTCCATCACGCCGTCGTCGTCGTCGTCCGCCATGCCGTCGAGCCAGTCCGAGTCGCAGTCGTTGTCGATGATGTCGCAGCCCGTCTCGGGCGCGCCCGGGTAGACCGTGTCGTTCGCGTCGTTGCAGTCGGTGCCGCCGCAGGCGACGTCCAGCACGGTGTCGCCGTCCGTGTCCGCGTCCGGCGCGTCGAGGAGCGAGCCGTCGCAGTCCTGATCCACGAGGTCGCAGAGCTCCGCGGCCCCGGGGTGGATCGCGGCGCTCGCGTCGTTGCAGTCGGTGCCGGAGCACGCGATGTCCATGTAGTCGTCGTCGTCGTCGTCCGCGATGCCGTCGATGGCGTCGCCGTCGCAGTCGTTGTCCACCGCGTCGCAGCCCGTCTCCGGCGCCCCGTCGTAGATGGCGTTGCTGTTGTCGTTGCAGTCCAGGCCGCCGCAGGAGATGGGCGCCTGCCCGTCTCCGTCCACGTCCGCGTCCACCTCGGTGCCGTTCCCGTCGCAGTCGTTGTCGATCGTGCCGTCGCAACCCTCTGGAGCGCCCGGGTAGATGCCGATCTCCAGGTCGTTGCAGTCCGACAGGCCGAGGTAGGTCCCCGGGTCGAGGATCACGCCGTCGCACACCTCGTCGATCCAGCCGTCGGCGTCGTCGTCGATGTGCTCGGCCGTGGAGCCGTCGCAGTCCTTGTCCAGAAGGTCGCAGGCCGCGTCGGACGCTCCGGGGCGCGTGGCCGGGTCGCTGTCGTTGCAGTCGGTGCCGCCGCAGGAGACGTCGAGCACGGTGTCGGAGTCCGTGTCGGCTCCAGGGGCGTCGAGGAGCGAGCCGTCGCAGTCCTGGTCGATGGTGTCGCAGATCTCGGTCGCCCCGGGGTGCACCGAGGCGCTCGTGTCGTTGCAGTCGGTGCCGCCGGAGCAGGAGGTGTCCATGTAGTCGTCGTCGTCGGTGTCCGCGCCGCCGTCCAGGGCGTCGCCGTCGCAGTCGTTGTCGATGCTGTCGCAGCCCGCCTCGGGCGCGCCCGGGTACACGGTGGCCGACGCATCGTTGCAGTCCGTTCCTCCGCAGCCGGAGTCGAGCACCGTGTCCGAGTCGTTGTCCGCGCCGGGCGCGTCGAGGAGCGAGCCGTCGCAGTCCTGGTCGATGGCGTCGCAGATCTCGGTGGCCCCGGGGTGCACGGCGGCGCTCGTGTCGTTGCAGTCCGTCCCCGTGGGGCAGGCCGAGTCCAGGTAGTCGTCGTCGTCGTCGTCGGCCATGCCGTCCAGGGCGTCGCCGTCGCAGTCGTTGTCGACGAGGTCGCAGGCGCCCTCGGCCGCGGCCGGGTACACCGAGGCGTTGCCGTCGTCGCAGTCGGTGCCGCCGCAGCCGGAGTCGAGCACCGTGTCGCCGTCGTCGTCCGCGCCGCCGTCGGCCCACGAGCCGTCGCAGTCCTGGTCGATGGTGTCGCACAGCTCCGCGGCGCCGGGCCGGATGGAGGCGTTGGCGTCGTTGCAGTCGGTGCCTCCCGCGCAGGCCGAATCCATGTACCCGTCGTTGTCGTCGTCCGCGATGCCGTCCAGGACGTCGCCGTCGCAGTCGTTGTCGATGCTGTCGCAGGCGTCCTCGGGCGCGCCGGGGTAGACCGCGTCGTTCGTGTCGTTGCAGTCGGTGCCGCCGCAGGACAGCGGCGCGTAGGTATCGCCGTCGACGTCCACCTCGACGTCCAGGGCAGAGCCGTCGCAGTCGTGATCGATCGTCCTCTCGCACCCTTCCGGGGCTCCGGGGTGGATGCTCGCGGAGACGTCGTTGCAGTCGCCCAGGCCCAGGTAGGTGCCGGGATCCGTGATGGCCCCTGCGCAGACGGAGTCGATGTACCCGTCGTCGTCGTCGTCGATGTGCTCGTCCGTGGAGCCGTCGCAGTCGCGGTCCTTGAGATCGCACTGGTTGTCCACGGCGCCGGGGTAGGCCAGAGCGTCCGTGTCGTCGCAGTCCGTGCCGGCGCAGGCCGTGTCCCTGACCGTGTCCGAGTCGTCGTCCGCGCCTGGTGCGTCGAGCTTGGACCCGTCGCAGTCCTGATCGATGGCGTCGCAAAGCTCCGTGGCCCCGGGGTGGATCGTGGCGTCGCTGTCGTTGCAGTCGTTTCCCGTGGGGCAGGCCGTGTCGAGGAAGTCGTCGTCGTCGTCGTCGGCCACGCCGTCCAGGTTGTCGCCGTCGCAGTCGTTGTCGATGGTGTCGCAGGAGTCCTCCGGCGCGCCGGGGTACACGTACTGGTTCAGGTCGTTGCAGTCGGTGCCGCCGCACCCCGCGTCCCGGATCGTGTCCGCGTCGTCGTCGGCGCCGGGTGCGTCCAGCAGGCTGCCGTCGCAGTCCTGGTCGATGGAGTCGCAAAGCTCCGTGGCCCCGGGGTGGATCGAGGCGCTGGCGTCGTCGCAGTCCGTGCCGCCGGCGCAGGCCGTGTCCATGTAGTCGTCGTCGTCGTCGTCCGCTGCGCCGTCCAGGATGTCGCCGTCGCAGTCGTTGTCCACGATGTCGCACAGGTCCTCGGGCGCGCCGGGGTGGATGGTGTCGTCCGTGTCGTTGCAGTCCGTGCCTCCGCAGGCGCTGTCGAGCACCGTGTCGCCGTCCGTGTCCGCGCCGCCGTCGGCCCAGGACCCGTCGCAGTCGTCGTCCACGGCGTCGCAGATCTCGGTCGCTCCGGGGCGGATGGCGGCGTTCGTGTCGTTGCAGTCCGTGCCGCTGGCGCAGACCGAGTCCATGTAGTCGTCGTCGTCGTCGTCCGCCATGCCATCCAGCGCATCGCCGTTGCAGTCGTTGTCCACGAGATCGCACCCGGTCTCCGGTGCGCCCGGGTACACGTCCTCGTCGCCGTCGTTGCAGTCGTCCCCGCCGCAGCTCGAGGGCGCGTGGCCGTCGCCGTCCACGTCCGAGTCCACGTCGCTCGAGTCGCCGTCGCAGTCGTGGTCGACCGTGCCGTCGCAGCCCTCCGGAGCGCCCGGGAAGACGGTGACCTCGCCGTCGTTGCAGTCCGACAGGCCCAGGTAGGTCCCGGGATCGGTGATGATCCCGTTGCAGAGGCTGTCGATCCACCCGTCGCGGTCGTCGTCGATGTGCTCGTACGTGGCGCCGTCGCAGTCCTTGTCCAGGAGATCGCAGGCGCTGTCGGCGGCGCCGGGACGTGTGGTCGGGTCGTTGTCGTTGCAGTCGGTGCCGCCGCAGGATGCGTCCATGACCGTGTCCGAGTCGGAGTCCGCGCCCAGCGCGTCCATGATGCTGCCGTCGCAGTCCTGGTCGATGGTGTCGCAGATCTCCTCGGCCCCGGGGTGGATGGCGGCGTTCGCGTCGTTGCAGTCGTTTCCCGTGGGGCAGATGACGTCCAGGTAGTCGTCGTCGTCGTTGTCGGCGATGCCGTCCATGCTGTCGCCGTCGCAATCGTTGTCGATGGTGTCGCAGGAGTCCTCGGGCGCGCCCGGGTAGACGTACTGGCTCAGGTCGTTGCAGTCCGCGCCGCCGCAGGCGCTGTCAAGGACCGTGTCGTTGTCGTCGTCCGCGTTGACCGCGTCGCGCAGGCTGCCGTCGCAGTCCTGGTCGACGGTGTCGCAGATCTCCGCGGCGCCGGGGTGCACGCCGGCCTGCGTGTCGTCGCAGTCCGTGCCGCCGGCGCACATCGTGTCCATGAAGTCGTCGTCGTCGTCGTCGGCCGCGCCGTCCAGGGCGTCCGAGTCGCAGTCGTTGTCGACGCTGTCGCAGGCGTCCTCGGGCGCTCCGGGGTAGACGCCCGCGAGCGTATCGTCGCAGTCGGTGCCGCCGCACGACAGGTCCAGCACGCCGTCCGAGTCGTCGTCCGCGCCGCCGTCGGCCCACGAGCCGTCGCAGTCCTGGTCGATGGCGTCGCACAGCTCCGCGGCGCCGGGGTTGACGGACGCCTGGGTGTCGTCGCAGTCGTCGCCTCCCGCGCAGGAAACGTCCATGAAGTCGTCGTCGTCGCTGTAAGCGTCGCCGTCCAGGGTGTCCGAGTCGCAGTCGTTGTCCACGAGATCGCACCCGGTCTCCGGGGCGCCCGGGTAGATCACGGCGCTCGTGTCGTCGCAGTCGGTGCCGCCGCAAACGATCGGGGCGAAATCGTCGCCGTCCTCGTCCTGGTCCACGTCGTTCGTTGCGCCGTCGCAGTCGTTGTCCACTGTGCCGTCGCAGCCCTCGGGCGCGCCCGGGTAGACGAGGTTCGAGGCGTCGTTGCAGTCGCCCAGGCCGAGGTAGGTGCCCGGGTCGGCGATCGTGCCCGTGCAGGCCGCGTCGATCCAGCCGTCGAGGTCGTCGTCGATGTGCTCGGCCGTGGAGCCGTCGCAGTCCCTGTCCTCGAGATCGCACTGGTCGTCCGCGGCGCCCGGGCGGGAGAGGGGGTCTTCGTCGTCGCAGTCCGTGCCGCCGCACGCGGCGTCGAGCACGGTGTCCGAGTCGTCGTCCGCGCCGCCGTCGGCCCACGAGCCGTCGCAGTCGTTGTCCACGGTGTCGCAGGCCTCGTCGGCCAGCGGGTAGACCGTGGCATCGAGGTCGTTGCAGTCGTCGCCGCTGGCGCCGCACCCGGTCCCCATGTGGTCGTCGTCGTCCCGGTCCGCGATGCCGTCGATGGCGTCGCCGTCGCAGTCGTTGTCCACGAAGTCGCAGGCCGCCTCCGGGGCGCCTGGGTAGACGTAGGGGTTGGCGTCGTTGCAGTCCGGGCCGCCGCACAGCTCGTTGAGCACGGTGTCGCCGTCCGTGTCCGCGCCCGCGGCATCCAGGATGCTGCCGTCGCAGTCCTGGTCCACGTCGTCGCACTGCTCCATGGCCTCGATCACGGGGTCGTCCTCGGTCCCGTACCCCGCGAAGGCGCCGTGCACGAGCCTCTCGTCGTCGTCGCAGTCGGTGCCGCCGCAGGCCTCGTCGGGCACGCGATCCGCGTCCGAGTCGATGCCCGGGGCGTCCAGGATGCTGCCGTCGCAGTCCTGGTCCACGAGGTCGCACGACTCGGGCGCGCCGGGGAAGATCGAGTCGCTCGTGTCGTCGCAGTCCTCGCCCCCGCAGCTCGCGGGGGCGAAGCCGTCGCCGTCGTGGTCCGTCTCCACGTCCGTGGCCACGCCGTTGCAGTTGTGGTCGATGGTGGTGTCGCAGCCCTCCGACGCCCCGGGGTGGATGTCGGAAGGGGGGGTGGGCACGACGTCGCCGAGGTGCTCGCCGTCGTCGTCGCAGTCGCCGAGGCCCGAGAACGTGCCCGGGTCCGTGATCTCCACGCACGCGTCGTCGATGTAGCGGTCGCCGTCGTCGTCGATGCCCTCGCCGATGTCGCCGTCGCAGTCTTTGTCCTCGAAGTCGCACTCGTCGTCCGTGGCCCCGGGGTAAACGGCGATGTCGCCGTCGTCGCAGTCGGTCCCGCCGCAGGTCTCGCCGGCAGGTCCGGTGTCCGTGAAGTAGCCGTCGCCGTCCGCGTCGATGGGGTCGTTGTCGCACTCCTCGTCGTCGTCGTTGCAGGTGTCCACGGTGCAGGGGTTCGAATCGTCGCAGTCGACCGGGATGCCTGCCACGCACTCCCCGTCGTCGTTGCACGTCTCAGTCCCGTTGCAGAACAGGCCGTCGTTGCAGTCGGAGTCCTGGGTGCACGTGGTGGGCATGTCGGGCGCCGTGTCCGTGGGGCTGTCCGAGGGCGTGTCGTCGACGCCGTCCTCGATGGCGTCGATGCCGTCCTCCTGGACGTCGGATCCCGGATCGTCGTCCGCGTCCGCGTCCCCCGTCGTCCTCGGCCCGCCGCAACCCGGCGCTCCGATCGACATCGAGAAAACGAAGATCGCGAGGCATGGATGCCTGAGGATATTCATGACGCGCTCCTGTGTCGTTCGGACGAGCATGTCCGCAACCGTGTGGAATCCGATCCAGATATTCTAGATCGAAAACAGCATCGTGACTACCAGATCGCGATTGATCTTCCTGGACTGGCATGGACGGGCCACTGATCTTCCTCGATGGTTCCAAAACTGGATCGGGTCGGATTCGAGGTCAGGATCAGTTTATCTGCCTGATCTGATTATCTATTCACCGATCTCGCGCGCACCCTGTTTAACGTCAGACCTTGCTCCTGGCGGAGACGGCGTAATGATTGGCCCAAGCGGTGGCAGAACGTTTCATGCTTCATGAGATGGTAGAAGATTCAACACCTTGAAGGGATAGATTTTGCCCAAGAAGAGGCATTCGCGCTGTAGCGGTTCCTGAGCCTGCTGTAGGTGGGAGCGAGTGAGAGGAATCGTCCGGGGAGGCGACGGCGAAAGCTGACGAAGTGGCAGAAGTGCCCGCATGGGCACCAAACGGCGAAATTCGGGCGCACCTGTGCCGGTGGCGAGATCGAGAGCAGATTGTCGAGTGGTGGCCGCCGTCAGGCGGCCGGTCGGGCGACCGGTTGGACCATCGACCTCATCAGTTCCTTCTGGTCGGCCTTGATGCGCCCCAGTGCCATGGCGAGCATGACGACGAGGGCCAGCGAGACGCGGGTCTGCATCTTGGCCTTGCCACGGATGAAGTGCCTGGCGAATCCGAGCACCTGGTCGACGCGGCTGTTGACCCTCTCTACCGCGGAGCGCTTCTTGTAGGCCTCTGTCCACTGGGGGGTCTGTCTTGAGATGGGGGTGAAGATGCGACGGTCGTACTCGAGGCCGATGCGGATGACGCGTCCGAAGGTGCCGACCTTGGTCGAGGCGCGAGCCTCGCACTCGGCCCGGCCCCTGCACTCGAATCCATGGGTCGCGGCTGGGCAGCGGAACTTGAGGCAGTTGCGGTCCTTCTCGAATCCCCAGAAGCACATGGCCCTGGTCTCGACGGTGACGGGGCAGACGCACGAGACGTTACCCTTCTCATCGTAGATGAACGAATCGACCCGGTCCGGGAAGAGGGCTCGCGTCTTGTCCCCCTTCCACAGCTCCCTGATGTCGATGACGGGCTTGATGGAGTAGTCGTCGAAGGGTCGGGTGATGTCCTCGATGGTGTCGTAAGCCTTGTCAGCGGTGATCTCCTTGGCCGTGGCGATGAGCGCGGGATGCTCGTCTGCGAGCTCGTCGAGCAGTGGCATCATGTGGTCGGGGTCTCCGGCGGATGCGCCGGTCAGCTCGAAGGCGAGGGGCAGCTCGTAGTCGCTGTCGACGACGAGGTGCAGCTTGTATCCGAACCAGCTCTTGACCTTCTCCCACGTGGAGCCGTCCTCCCGCTCGCCCTTGTAGGTCTTCTTACCGAAGTCGGCATCGGGGTCGCGACGTCGGTCGTCCTGCTCGCGCTTGTCCTCGTCCCTGACGGGGTTACCGTGCGAGTGGATGGCCTTGGAGTCCACGGCCAGCTTGGCCCCGAGGTCGGGTAGCTTGACCTTGAGCTGTTCGACGAGCATGTGGAACATCTCGACGATCAGGTGCTTGTGCTCGATGAGAAGCGCGATATACCTGCTGAAGGCGTCGTCGGTGGGCACGGCCTCGGCCCCGCCGAGCGGGTCGAAGCCGCAGACCTGCCTCAGCTCAGCGTTGCGCATCAGATCGCGTCTGAGCGACGCGATGGACTCGTGGCCGAAGACGATGCCCGCGATGATGGCGTTGAAGGTGGGTCGGACGGGGTAGTCGTCGCGTCCCCGTCCCCTGCGCTGTTCCAGCGTCGAGACGAGCGTCTCGTCGGGCAGCACCGAGAGCACCAGCACGAGCCTGAGCATCTCGCTGGTGGCGGCGATATTTTCCCAGCTGAACAGGTAGGTCTGTGCTATGGTAGCCATGAGGCCTCCGGCTGTTTGGGTTTTTGGAGTACACTACTAAGACTCTAACAGCCGGATCTATATTCCCGATAGGGTGCGACTTCGTCGTGACCCCCGGACAGGGGGTCGAGGCGAAGTCGTATGCTCGCTCGACGTGTGCATCGGGGGGGACTCGGCCTGGTCTCGCCCTAGCCACCCATCCGAGTAGCCCGGACCGGGGGGTTGGGGTGAGAAAACGACGGACCGGGGCTTGTTATGGGTCCAGAGCCCCGGAATCCCCGCCATCCTGGGGTATGGCCACCTCGGCAGATCTCGCTTGGCCTCCAGTCATGCGGGTTTGCTGACAGCGCGAATGGCTCAAGAATCACGGATGTTGACAGGGGCCACCTCATCTGTCAATATTTATTGTAATTAGTTTGAGGGAGTGTCAGGTGCTTTAAGGGACTCGAAATACAATATTAACAACCAAGAAATGGGGAGCCAGCAATGAATCATACAAGAGTAGCGCTTAACAAGTATTGGGGAACTCTTGTCGTTATATCTCTATTAATTATAGAACCCGGAACTGCCAGGGCAATTGATTGGGAATACTTATCTGGCTCCAGCAGTTCCGAGTGCATAGTATTTGGTTACATGGAAATAAAAATCGGTGCCTCCTGGTATGACGCTGGACCAGGGATATGCCGATTCTCCGACACCTCTTGCACTACATACCACACGTCTCAGTACACGACGGATACAACAATGGATGCTATCGGAGTTCTTGGCGGCCTTGGTGATGATGTCATCCTGTACGCACCTGTTTCTGGGGCGGGTACTTGGGAATGCGACGATACTCACAGATTGGAGGACATGGATCTCCACGATGCCTAGGATGGAATGTTTCTAGTCTTCCTTGACGGCGGCGAAGACGACGCCACAGACTACTGCGCTTGTACAATGGAAACCACTTGGCCATACACGTGGATAGGCGATGCTGTAAATTGCCACACCGAGGCATGGTGCGACTCCGATAGTAGTTGTCAGTGCTTCATTTAGCTGCAACTACTGATTTTTCATGCTAAATGCGCACCCCATCTGCTCTCATAATGGAACTCAACGGGTATTAGGTAATTTGCTGCATATGGATGTATCGACGCATCGACTCCGGCGCGTCGCAATTCGGACCTATGCATTGCATGGCGTAAGGAGCTATTATGCAATAGTCAAGATAATCTTTTTAATACTATCGATGCCTGTACAGGGTTGCTACACGTCATATAATCACCATTTTGAAGTTACAGATTCATCTATAGAAACCGCTATGGATTCTTATCTTGATCTGGCAGATATATCACTCGACATGACAGTAGATATCGACATTTACGAGGACGATCCAGATTCGCCAATCGACACTATCGATGTCATTGATGGTATGGCCGATGGAATGTTTGGTATTTGCGATTGTACCAACTGCGAAATATCCCAAAGTGAGGATAGTTGTCGCCTTATATGTCCGGTTAATGAATGCGTGTCATACTGCGAATACATAGATTGCTTCGATATTTGCATTGGTTCTCATTGTGAGCAAAATTGCTTTGCTGTCGACGATTGTAATCAGTCTTGCTTGGGTGGCAGTTGCAGTCAAACATGCAATGCCTGCGATTGCTTTTCGAGTTGCACTGGAGGTTTTTGCGACCAACTGTGTAATGCTGAAGGACAATGTAGTCAGCAGTGTAGCGGCGGTGGTTGCATACAGGATTGCGATAGTAGTATCTGCACTCTCACTTGCCTGGCCGGCGACTGCGTTCAATCTTGTACTGGCAATGCTTGCGGCATAGACTGTATAGAGGGAGGCTGCACGATCAATTGTCAGGCTTCCATTTGTTCTATAAATGCCGGACGTGGGAGAGATACTTCAATTACGTGTGGTCCAGACTCGGATTGCACGATCGAGTGCTCCTGGGGCTACTGTTCGGTGCAGTGCCTGGGATCGTGCACTGCAGAGTGTACGTTTGCAACGTGTGATATTACATGTTCTGATGGTTCCCCGGGTGAATACTGTGATTGGGGAGACTATGTATGTAACAGGCCATGCCCCGATTAGATCAATATATCCGAACCTGTCCGGAGGAAACAGTGAAAAGCAACATTAACATCGGTATTGTATGCTGTTCTTGTTTTCTATTCGGATGTAACACAGTATCTTGCACGACTGCGGATGCGACTTATGAGAGTGATGGGACGTCTGACTCTAACGGTGAAGGTCCGTTTGATAGCACAACAGACTCTGTCGATGCTCTAGATTCATATAACGAATTGGTAATATGGGATAGCATCGATCTAGAAGTCATTATCGGAGACACAATAGGTGATGTTCCAGACTGGGGTCCAGATGGGACCTGTTACTGTCCAGGGTGCACAGACCTACCAGATGATACGAATTGTATTCAGATTTGCTATGAAGGTGGATGCTCCATGGTATGTGTAGAAACCGATTGCTCCCAGACATGCGTAGGTGGTGGATGTGAACTGAAATGCTTGTCCGAAGATAATTGCTCTCAATCGTGCGGTGGAGGTGGCTGCTCACAAGAATGCTACTCAGAAGATTGCTATATGACGTGCGACGGGGGAGGTTGCGAACAGAGCTGCGGAAGTGATAACTGCGCTTTGCATTGCCCAGGTGGGGGCTGCACTCAAAGCTGTTATGGACCAGGCGATTGTATTGTCGAATGCCCCGGAAGTGGATGCGAACAATTCTGTGATGGTGAATTCTGCTTGACCTCTTCAATTCGCGGCAGAATCGAATGTCATGCACAAGTGTGCAGGATACAGTTGGGAACAAGCTCCTATCAGATGAACTGCCTTGATAATAGATACGATTGTGTCCAAGCAATTATCGATGGCGATTGTTATGCGAGATGCGCAGGTCCTTGCATTGTGTCGGCAACGGATACAAATGAATGTGCTGTAATATGTTCAGACGATACTGCTGCTACAGAGTGCTATATACCTACTGGTAACGCATATACATGTGAAATACCGTGTCCCGATTATCCGTGATGCGTTAGGGTGGCCCCGGGGTAATGAACCCCAGTGTTACGTCTCGCACTCACTGATCGCGGTAGGGATGGGCCTTTGTTACGTCGCAGTCCCAGCGTCACGATCTGATGGTTCCCGTTTCACGTACCTTGGCAGAAACCTGAGCGGCTGATAGGTAGATCGGACCCCGTACAGGCCGATGGGGGGAGATGTGTCGGCCTGCGCACGCCACCAATCGTCGTGGAGATGAAAAGGGCCGGCGGTGAGGGTACACCGCCGGCCCGATGCGCGCCGTTTAGCTGGTAACTGGTGGACACAGAGGCGACAGATCGAGTGGGCGGCCGGGAGGCTGGGGCTCGTGAGCCCCGTGCGTCAGGCCGAGCAGGTCGCGCACGTGCTGGGCGGGAGTGTGCGTGCACGCCCGGCCTCGTCGTGAGTACGGCTCGGCGACGGGCTACCGGGCCAGAGCCCGGGCCGTTGTCAGCGTGCTCGACGCGATGGCCACGGACGGGGTGATCGGGCGGGTGTACGTGGCGGGCCACCTCGTGGGGGGGCCGGCCCCCTGGATGTTGGAAGGCAGGGAACATGAGAAGCACCCTCGGCCGCTTCCCTATGCTTCCGTTCAAGGCCACATCAGGATGTCGGCCCGTCCGGTGGCTGATCGCGGACGACTGTGTGCATGACGACCAACTAGCTGTATACTCCAGATGTCCATCGACGATCCGGACACCCCCAGGAAACAGAGAGTCAGTGGAATGCGAGCCGGAATCAACAGCGGACCTCACGCGCTCAGCAAGCCGCTCAGGAATCTGTCGTTTCATTCGTCGCTCGTCATCACGTACTCGACTTTCTTTCTGCTCCTCTCATGCGGCGATACCAAGATATCGGGCGACGCGGCAACGGATGCGCTGCCGGACGAACCATCATCAGATGCTTTCGAGGACGACGCGACCGAGCTCGAGTGTCCACCATGCGACGATGGGGACGATTGTACCGTCGACGACTGCGACACGATGACGGGCGACTGCGTCCACTCACCCGTCGATCAAGACGCTGACGGCCATCCGGCATCCTCACTGCCGGATGGGACTGCGTGCGGCGGAGACGACTGCGACGACCTCGATCCTCTCACGTATCCCGGCGCCCCGGAGATCTGTAACGACGGCGTGGACCAGGATT
>JBFYZU010000134.1:0-19191 GCA_041309365.1 Myxococcota bacterium | reverse complement strand
TCTCGGGCGTCGAGGCCTGCTCGCCCGGGAGCCCGACAGGCACGGACAACGACTGCGACGGCATCGACGACGACTGCGACGGCTCGGTGGACGAGAGCTACGTGCCCATCACCTGCGGCCTGGGAGTGTGCAGAGCGAACTCCTCCTGCATGGGAGGTGTGGAGAGCTGCATCCCGGGGAGCCCGTCCGGGATCTCCGAGACCATCTGCAACGGCGCTGACGATGATTGCGACGGCGCCGTGGACGAGAACTGGGTGGCGTGGACCTGCGGCTCGGGCGGGTGCGTGACGAACGCCACATGCGTGGCCGGCGTGGAGCAGTGCATCCCAGGCTCGGGCGGCGCTGACACGGACTGCGATCTCGTGGACGACGACTGCGACACAGTGGCCGACGACGACTACATCCCGTACACCTGCGGCACGGGGGACTGCATCGCGAGCTCCGTGTGCATCCAGGGTTCCGCGTCCTGCACGCCTCCGGCTGGTTCGCCGGACACGGACTGCGACGGAGTCGACGACGACTGCGACACGGTGCCGGACGACAACTTCGTGCCCACGGGATCGTGCGGCACGGGCGCCTGCCTGCGACAGAACCAGTGCGTGAGCGGTGCCATCCAGTGCACACCGGGAAGCCCGACGGGAACTGACAACGACTGCGACAACATCGACGACGACTGCGACGCGGCCATCGACGAGCACTATGCACCCTACTACTGCGGCACCGGCGCATGCCGGCGCGCATCGACCTGCACGGCGGGGTTCGAGGCCTGCAACCCGGGATCGCCCACGGGGGACGACTCGGACTGCGACAACGTGGACGACGATTGCGACGGGCTGACGGACGAGCACTGGACGACCTACAACTGCGGCGTCGGTGCATGCCAGAGATCGGCCACGTGCGTGGCGGGCGTGGCCTCCTGCACGCCGGGAAGCCCGACGGGAACTGACAACGACTGCGACAACATCGACGACGACTGCGACGGGGCCATCGACGAGAGCTACGCGCCCTACACCTGCGGCCAGGGCGTGTGCCTGCGCAACTCGACCTGCGTGGGAGGTGTCACCTCGTGTACTCCCGGATCGCCCACCGGGACGGACAACACGTGCAACGGCATCAACGAGGACTGCGACACGTTGACGGACGAGCACTGGGTGGCGACAACCTGTGGTATCGGACCATGCCTGCGCACGGCCACCTGCGTGAGCGGGTCGGTGAGCTGCACGCCCGGAACGCCCGTGGCGGAGACGTGCAACAGCGTGGACGACGACTGCGACGGGACGGTGGACGACGGTACCCCCACCGAGCTCTGCGGAACCTGCAGCCATGGTACGGCCTCGTGCTCATCGGGGACATGCTCCATCACGGCCTGCGATGCGGGTTACCACGACCTGGACCTCAACTACGCGAACTGCTGCGAGTGCGCCGAGGACGCCTACGAGACCACGGACGACACATGTGCCAGCGCCGTGAACCTGGGCACGAGGCTCGACAGCTCGGGAGGCTACATCGACGTGACAGGCAACATCGTCCCCACGGGCGACGTGGACTGGTATCGTATCATAGCCGACGACGATGCGGACACGACGGGCGACGAGTTCGATTTCGAGGTCTACTTCACGAATAACCCCGGTGGATTGGTGTTCGACGTGTACCGGGGGAGCTGCTCGGACGCGAGCCCGTGCCTCGCCGAGGCGACATGCTACAACTGGTACACGGACTTCTACAACGGCTCGGCTGGTGAGTACCCCTGCAGGTCCCCGCTCGCCGGAGGCTACAACTTCTGTGGAGACAGCGAGAGCACGTACTACATCAGGGTCAGAAGGACGACCGGATCGACCACGTGCTCGAACTACACCCTGCGCATCGCCAACAACAATGCGACGCAGGGGCCCGGCTGCACCCACTACAGCGCCTGCTCGAGCCCCACCGTGGTCACGGCGAACACGACCACCGCGAGCACGCTCACGGGCATGGCGAACAGCTTCACGAGCTCCTGCGGAGGGAGCACCGGCCCTGACAAGGTGTTCTCCCTGACGCTCTCGACCGCCTCGGACCTGTTCATCGCGGCCTTCTCCACGGCATTCAACCCGGTCCTGTACCTGGGATCCACGTGCGGTGCCTCGGCTCTGGGCTGCAACGACAACGCCTACGCAGGGGTCAACTCGAGCGTGCTCATGAAGGACAACCTGGCCGCTGGCACGTACTACATCATCGTGGACAGCGCCACCGCGTCGGGCGGAGACTTTGCGCTGGAGATCTACGCAAACGCCAACAAGGCGAGCGGGGACACCTGCGGTCAGCCGATAAGGCTCCAGAACGGGTTGACAGGGACCACGTGCTCGTACACCAACGACAGCCCGAACCCCACGTGCCAGGGCGGCACGTGTACGGCCGCGGACGGCGTGTTCTACTTCATCGTGGAGAGCGCACGGACGATCACCACGAGCACGTGCAACTCCGACTTCGACCACCTCGCTGCCTACAGGTCGGTCTGCACGGCCACGACCTCCGAGGTGTGCAACGACGACTACTGCGGGTACTCCGGTTACAGCCCCAGCGTGAGCGCCTCGTTCAGCACGGGTGTGTACTTCTTCTGGCTGGATGGCTACTGCTCGAGCTGCGGCTCGTACAGCATCAGCACGAGCGGCCTGTAGGGCGAGTCCGGTTTTTTTGCAGATCAGATGAAAGGCACGACATCGCCCACGGACTGGACGATCTGATTGAACAGCGTCCCATTGAGCATGAGCGCGCTCAGCTCCATGAATACGAATCGGTTCGAGCTCGCCGATGCAGCCGTGGCGCAGAGGTTCGAGGATCCATTGCTGTGGCGTGCCTGGACGTTGGTCGCGCCGCAGGTGGACGTGTATCCCGACCCCGGGGCGTTGCAGGAGATGATGGTCGTGGCGTAGGCCGGGATGCGCGTCTTCAAGGCCGACTCGAACAGGATGGATACGCTGCCGCTGTCGATGAAACCGGTGCCGTCCGAGACGATGAGGTTGGCGCCCGATGCATCGGTCATCCCCTGGATCTGCAGGGCCACGCTCGAGGGGTAGGTGGCCTGCAAGCCGGCATGCACGGCCTGGAAGACGAGCAGCGGATAGTACCCTGCGTCGCTGTAGCGGGCATGCTCCAGGCTGCCCGTGCAGGCCATGGTGAAACCGTCGCAGAGGAACGTGTCGGGATCCATGCACCTGTCTGCCCCTGCGATCATGAGGGCCCGTGTGCCGTTCTCCGTGAAGACCCGTATGCCGAGCTCGAGGGCGCCCGTGTCCGTCGAGTGGTAGGGCACCTGGATCACGACGTCGTACGTGGCATCCAGGTCGAAGACATAGATGCCCTCGCAGTTCGAGCGGTCGACGAGCACGACGAAATCACCGTGAACGGGGTCACGAGCGACGAACGTGTCCAGGTTGTACGTATCGGCCCTGGCGTACACGGTTCCCCAGTTCGGGGTCGCGGCGAGCACGTCGTTCACGAGCCTCTGCCAGTCCGAGCGGCGGGTCGACGAAGGGATGGGCATCGTGCTGGAACCCGTGCAGATCTCGGCAGCGAGATCCGCGGCGATGAGGGTCGCGAGGTTGCCGGTGACCATCGTCACGGGGTAGTAGGGGTTCGTGATCGCGTCATCCCCGGGAAGATCGTCCACGACTGTGTCCTCGGCAGCCGTGTCGAGGGTGTCCGTGGAGTCGAAGACGGTGTCCATGTCCAGGGCGTCCATGTCCGGGATGTCCATGTCCTCCATGTCGCCGGGCAGGTCCTCGTCCATGGTGTCGTCCGGTACGTCCACGGTCACGTCAGCATCCGTGGACGCATCCGCGTCCTGCACCTCATCCGTGCTCGCGTCCGTGGGCCTGTCCACGGAGTTCTGGTCGAACTTGATCGCACAGCCAGCCAGCGCGAGGATCAAATATGGAAGGGACAGCAGGCCAAAGGTCGTGTGGTGCAATCGCAACACGGGGACATTGTACTATCCAATAGGGGGTGGGAGCAAATGGTCGTTTTTGCCTTCAGCAAGGTCCTTCGCTCAGGGTGAGAATGCCGCCGGAGCCCGTGCATATCCAGACAGGTGACGTGACGGTGCGTTCCTCGTCCGTTCCACCGTCGTCGCAGAGCACACGCCACCTCAAGAGCAGTTGGGCCTCGTCTCCGGTCGAGGTGGACGTGTCCGAGTAGACGAAGGTGATCCTGGAGGCCGAGACCTGTGTGATGCCGGACACGGAGCCGTCGCCGGCCGCCACTGTCACCACGAGGCACGGGCTCCCTGCGCATCCGGGGCTCATGCCTGCGCTCTGCAGATCCACGCGGACGGTCACCGTTCCGGCCGCCGAGGATGCTACCTCGGCCTGTATGTCCCAATCGGAGAGGTCTTCGCAGGGGGGGATGGTCGGGTCTGTGCCCGTGTCCGTGGGCGTCGTGTCCGACGCATCCGATCCGCCATCGGTGACGATACTCGTGCTGGACTCGTGACAGCCCGCAAGGGCCATCACGATGGTGAAGACAGTCATTGGCCCGAGCGTTCTCATGAAGGTGTCTCCTATTCCCACTCGATGGTCCCGGGTGGCTTGGTCGTCACGTCCATGGCGATCCCCCCCACTTCGGGCAGCGCGAGAAGAGGTTCGCGGATCTCCTCGATCAGTGCTGCCGGGAGAGGGGCCGGTCGCGCGGTCATGGCCCGCTCGCTGAGCACGGGCCTGATGATCACGAGCTCCGTTCCCATGCCGTCGAGGCGCAGCGGGACGAGCACCGTGGGGCACTGCCAGATGGTACGGAGAAGCTCGTGCCGCTCGAGGGCCGACATGACGATGCTGTCGGCCTCCCTGAGCACCTCGAACCGCTCCCGGGTCGCCCGGGCCGCCACGGGCTCGACCGTCCCGACCCCACGGCCGGTGAGGTCCCACACGCAGCGGTTCACGCCGGGCAGCTCCTTGTAGATGCGGGCGGCCGCGACCATGGCAGTCTCGAGGGAGGCGTCACCCCAGAGCATGACGGGTTGCTCGTAGGCCCTCAGGTCCGCCTTCACGCCGACCGAACGCATGGGCAGGAGGATTCCGTGAAGCCCTGCCGGGACTGCCACCCTGTCGATGCCCGGCTGCGCAGCAACCGGGTCGTGCCCCTCGGGAACGCGGCCGTCCGAGCACAGGAGCCTGACCCCCAGGCCAGGGCCGGGGAAGGGGTGCCTCCACACCAGACGCGGGTCGATGCCCAGCGACTCACCCAGCTCCCTGACCTCTACCTTGTAAAGATCTGCCAGCGGCTCGACCACTCGCCCTTCGGCCATCATCTTCTCGATGATGGCCACCCGGTTGTGATGGGTCTTGATGGTGTCTGCCCGCTTCGATCCGCCCGTCTCGATGGTGTCCGGATAGATGGTGCCCTGGCCCAGCATCATGCTGGCAAGACCCAGCTTGCCTGCCTCCCGCTCGAACACCCGGATGAAGGTCTCTCCGATGGCGCGACGCTTGCTCTCCGGATCCATGATCCCCTCGAGTGCGCCCAGGAAGTCCGCCGATGCGTCCACGAAGTGAAGGCTGGTCCCCAGGCCCATGCGTTCGAGCTCGGCCATCACGGCGTGGCTCTCTCCCTTTCTCATCATTCCGTTGTCCACGTGCAGCAGCTTGAGCTTTCCCGGATCGAGCGCCCTCGAGAGCAGTACGGCGCAGACCGTGGAGTCCACGCCTCCTGAGACCAGCAGGAACACTCCCCTGTCCTTCACCAGGTCACGGATGCGCTCCATCTGCTCCTGCATGTAGCCTTCCATGGTCCATGTCGGCTTGCAGCGGCACACGTCGATGACGAACCTCCGGATCATCTCCTCGCCGTACTCGGTGTCGTCCACCTCGGGGTGGAACTGGAACCCGTAGCGGGCGCGTGCCACGTCCGCGATGGCCGCGTTGCGGTGCTCGCCGTCCTCTCCGTCCACGAGGCTGTAGCCGACCTCCACGAACCCTGCGGGAAGCCTGGTGACCGTGTCGTAGTGGCTCATCCAGACGGTCTGTGTGGCCGGAAGTCCGGCAAGAAGCGGGGAGTCGCCGACCACGTGCAATCGCGCAAACCCGAACTCCGTGCGGACGTGCTCGACCTTGCCACCATAGTGCTTGGCGATCTCCTGGTGCCCGAAGCAGAATCCCATGATGGGAACGGGCAGATCGTAGATGGCCTTCGTGTAGGTCTCCTCCTCGTCGAACGACGAGAACGACGGGCTACCCGAGATGATGATTCCCCTCGTGCCCTCGAACATCTCGATGGGATCCTCGGGCTGGCGGATCTCGGCCAGCACTTTCATCCGGCGGACCTTGGTGGCGATGAGGTGGGCGTACTGACCGCCGAAGTCGATGACGGCGATTCGGTCGTGCTGCATGCAGAAATGTATAGACGAGAGATGGGGCAAAGTCGAGATGGCCCCACAGGTGCTATGATGGCTCGAAGTGGCAGATGCCGGACACGGGGGCGTTATCACCGTTCGCAGGGTGAGGACTGCAGACGAGCTTCTCTCGTGCCTCGAGATCCGGCGCGAGGTCTTCATCCGGGGGCAGGGCGTGCCGGAGAACGAGGAGATGGACGGCAGGGATGACGACTGCATCCACTTTCTCGCCGTTGCCGAGACGAATGGCGCTGCGCGGCCCGCGGGCACGGTCCGGCTCAGGATCGTGGGCGGGCGCCTGGCCAAGCTCGAGAGGCTCGCCGTGCACGGGTGGGCGCGACGCCAGGGCATAGGCAGTGCCCTGCTCAGGGCCGTGGAGGCCGAGTCCCGCAATCGTGGGCATGGCGAGGTGGTCCTGGGCGCCCAGGTGAGCTCCATCCCGTTCTACGAGCGGTGCGGTTACGCTGCCGAGGGGGATGTGTTTCATGATGCGGGCATCCCACACAGGCTCATGAGGCGGCGGCTGGACGATTGATCACGGTCGCGCATACGGTCATAATCCACGGATTGCCCGTCCGGCAGGGGAAGCGGAGGAGAGATGAAGAAGAACTACGTCCTGGACACCAACGTGCTCTTGCACGACCCCGGAGCCCTCACGTCCTTCGAGGACAACAACGTGGTGATCCCCATCTATGTGGTCGAGGAGGTGGACACGTTCAAGAAGGACCTCTCCGAGCTGGGCCGCAACGCACGGCAGATCTCGCGAAAGCTCGACGAGCTCAGGGCCGGGGGGCAGCTCGTGGACGGGGTCCCCATCAACGGAACGGACGGTGGCACCTTGAGGGTGGTCTTTGCCAGGGAGGAGCTGTCGCCCGAGTACGCCCTGACCAGTCACACGGCCGACAACCGCATCGTGGCCTCGGCACTGCAGGTCCAGAAGGAGAACCCCGGCACTCGGACCGTGTTCATCAGCAAGGACATCAACCTGAGGATCCGGGCCTCGGCCCTCGGCCTGGACGTGCAGGACTACACCACCGACCAGACGGACATCCTGGAGCTCTACAGCGGGGTCTTCGACATCTCAGCCGACCAGGGGACCATGGACAGGCTGTACGAGCAGGGCGAGGTCGACCTCGAGCCCCTGGAAGGCAACGGCTATCCCTCGAACGCGTACGGCGTCGTCACGGTCGCCGGCACGAAGAGCTCGGCGCTCGTGAGGCTCCACTCCGCCGAGGGCAGGATGCGACTGCTCAAGGATCGCAGCGCTGGCGTCTGGGGCATCCGGCCACGAAACAAGGAGCAGCGCTTTGCGTTCGATTTGCTCATGGACGATGGCATCAAGCTCGTGACCCTCGCCGGCCAAGCCGGCACTGGCAAGACCCTGCTCGCCGTGGCAGCGGGCCTCGAGAAGGTGGCAGACGATCAGGTGTACCAGCGGCTGCTCGTGTCCAGACCGGTCTTTCCGCTGGGCCGCGACATCGGTTTCTTGCCCGGCGACATCAAGGACAAGCTTCGGCCATGGATGCAGCCCGTGCACGACAACCTGGAGCTGCTATTGGGCATCTCCAAGGAATCCAAGGACCCGGCGCACCACAAGGGCAGATCCAGCTCAGAGCTGTTCGATCTCGATCTCGTGCAGATCGAACCCTTGACCTACATCAGGGGGCGGTCCATCCCGATGCAATTCATTCTGGTGGACGAGGCCCAGAACCTCACCCCGCACGAGGTCAAGACCATCATCACCCGCGTGGGAGAAGGCACCAAGATCGTGCTGACAGGGGACCCCTACCAGATAGACAACCCCTACGTGGACTCCATGAGCAACGGGTTGGTACACGCGATCAACCGGTTTCGCGGCGAGCCCATCGCAGGCCACGTGACCCTCACCAAGGGCGAGAGATCCCAGCTGGCCGAGCGTGCCGCGTCCCTGCTCTGAATCCTGCGATCAATCGGTGATCTCGACCCAGGTACCAGGACGCTCCTTGGTGGCCACCACGCCGTGCCAGCCCAAGGGCAGGGCTGGATCGGACCACTGGAAGATCCAGTGAGCATCCTTGGGGGTCATGTTCACGCATCCGTGGGAGCGCTGGTGCCCGAAGACGGAGTGCCAGAACGCGCCGTGCAGGGCATAGGACGAGTGGAAGTACATGGTCCAGGGCACGTCCTCGATGGAGTAGGCCCCGTCGTCCATGGCCAGGTTGTCCATGGTGGCAGACACGTGCTTGGACTGCATCTGGAAGGTCCCCCTGGGCGTGGCGTACTCCGGATCCTTCTCCTCGTTGCCCGAGGAGATCAGAGTGAGGAACACGGGACGTTCCCCCTCGTAGGCCGTCAGCGTCTGGTCACCAATGTCCACATGGATCCACTTGCCCCCCTCGGGGACCTCGGGCGGCCGCGTCGCGGCCTTCATGATGGGCACGATGGACCAGGAAAGGACCAGCTTCTCACCTGCCTCGTCCACCTCGTAGAACACCGTGTCGATGTCCTTGACCTTGTCCACCTGCGTGCCGAAGATCCTGAACACGAAGAACTTGTCGTACAGAACGTCCTTGTTCTTCATGATGTGGTTCTTCTTGTCGTTCCACACCCTCTCGTAGATGTTCTCCCTGAGCACGATGCCAGCGGGAAACTGGAAGCCCTCGGGCAGCTCGGTGCCTCCCCGGATCCTGATGTCGACCGGGAGGATCTTGTCAGCCCTGACGAACTGGCCCTTGATGGTCCTGAGCCACTTCACGCCGCCGTCCACCATCTCCCGGTCGCTGCTCACGTAGAAGCCCTTGAGCATGAGCATCCGCACGAAGTCGAAGGGTGGCTCGTCCTCGTCCTTCTCCTCGTCTGCCGCCGGCTCCTGCTCCGCGGGCAAGTCGAGCCCGGGATCAACAGGGATGGCCTCGGGCACACCGTTCACAGCTCCGGCCACTGCCGGTTCCTCCTCATTCTCGTTCTTGGGCGCTGCCGGTGCGGATGCGTGCTCGTGGGCCTGGGATTCCATGGCTTCCTTGAGCTTGGCCGCGGCCTGGGCCTTCTTCTCGGCCTCTTCGGCTTGCTGCGCCTCGAGCTCCTTCAGCTTGAGCTCCTTCTTCTTCTGGTCGATCCATGCCTCCACGAGCTCCTCCTCGGCAGGCTTCGGGATTCGCTCGTAGAGTGGCGTGAAGTCGTTCATCACGTGCCCGTACGCATACGGCATGACAGCTTCCACGTCCGGCGTGACCGGGTAGAGGGTGGATGGGACGAGCTCCCTGGCGGCTTCGATCCCCTTCATGGAGCACACGTACCCGCCTCCATCGGAGATCGACCACCAGCCTTTCTTGCACCGCGGGCCCGAGGTGGTCCTGTCGTCCACCTTCTCGTCACCGAGGATCACCACGCCTCCGGCACGCAAATAGCCAACATGGTGCGAGCTCATGTCCGGCTTCTCGTATATCGTGACCACGTTCCAGAACGCACGTCCGTACAGCGGGGGATCCTGCTGGGGCTTTATCCCGGCAACGATCCCGTCCACCTCGGTTACTCCCTGCTCATTTTCTGGCTCCACGGTCGAGGGTTCGGATGGCATGAGTCTCGGTGGGGCTCCATGCTTGCTGTTGGCTCGCGATGAGCCCGCCTCGGGCGCCTCTCCGGGTTTCTCCTTGCCGCCCGAGCAGCATGCCAGAACCACGGTAAAAGACACGAGCAGGCACCAGGCAACTGCCATTTCGATTTTCATCCATTTGTTTCGCATGGTTGTACCCATCATGACAATCCACGTCCATGCATACCAGAACGGTTCCATCCTGCTCAAATAATATGAGCGAATGAACCCCCAAGAAACCACGACGATTCCAGAAACGCAAAACATAACGGTCACCAGACCGTGCCATGACGAATCTTGATCTCCGCGCCCGGGGGGTTACACGTTGTGTCGGAAATGCTACTTTCCCTGCGCGTGAAAGGCTGACTCCATGGGACGTTCCAACATCGCCGTGCTGGCAGTCATTGTCCTGGCCTTCGTGTCCTGCAGCAAGGAACGGCTTCAGACCCTCAAGGAAGCCGGAGCCGAGAAGAGCCCGGAGAAGTCACAGGAGGCCTCATCCACGGTCCGCGTGATCTCGCCCGAGGTGCGGACCATCCACCGCTATCTCGAGTACACGGGCTCGGTGGAGCCGGTGCGCCAGGTGCGGATGGTCCCCGAGATCACCGCCAAGGTCCAGAAGCTCTACGTGGACGACGGAGATCACGTCGAGAAGGGGCAGGTGCTCGCCAGGTTCGACACCAAGATCTACCAGCTGCAGAAGAAGCAGGCCAGCGCCGCGCTCCATCTCACCGAGACGCAGGTCAAGAGCGCCGAGAAGGAGATGAACCGGATGCAGCCGCTGGCCG
This sequence comes from Myxococcota bacterium, assembly GCA_041309365.1. Taxonomy (GTDB): domain Bacteria; phylum Myxococcota_A; class Polyangia; order DRWM01; family DRWM01; genus JAFDER01. Next base: position 8,471 of record JBFYZU010000134.1, on the reverse strand, counting down.
AGTCGGGCGCGGTGTCCCAGCAGCAGCTCGACCAGCTCGAGTCCGGGCTCGAGGCGGCCAGGGCGGGCATGGGTCAGGCCGAAGCCGCTCTGGCCCTGGCGAGCTACTCCGTGAAGCAGAGCAGGCTCGTGGCGCCCTTCGACGGCATCGTGACCAACGTGCTCGTCAACGAAGGGGAGTACGTCGGCCCCCAGCTCGCTACCTACGGCATGCTCACCCTGGTGGACATCGCCACGGTCAAGGTCAAGGTGGGTGTCACGGAGCGCGACCTCCCGCTCGTGAAGGAGGGGCTCGTGGTGGAGGTCGTGTCGGACGCCTACCCGGAAAGGGTGTTTTTGGCCAGGGTGGCCACCATCTCCCCGAGCGCGGATCTCCTGAGCAAGAGCTTCCCCGTGGAGGTGGAGCTCGAGAACCCCGATGAGATGCTCAAGGCGGGCATGTTCGTCAGGATCCGTATCCACGTGGAGTCGGCCGAGGACGCTCTGGTGGTGCCTGCCCAGGCCATCGTGAACCTCAAGGATCGTCAGATGCTCTACGTGGTCACCGGCGATGGGCGGGCGATTGCGAGGGAGGTCACCATCGGCATAGGAGGTGAGGATGGCGTCCAGATCCTGACAGGAGAGGTTTCCACCGCGGACCGGGTCATTGTCGAGGGCAACTTCGGCCTCAAGGACGGTGCCCGGGTCCTGATCGCAGAGTAGCGCCATGGGACTTCCCGAGTTCTCCGTCAATCGCCGCGTCGCCATCACCATGATGATAGGTGTCCTGGTGGTCATGGGTGGCGTTTCGGTCAACCGCATAGGCGTGGACCTGCTCCCGGAGATGGAGTTTCCCATGCTCTCCGTGCTCACCCAGTACCCCGGGGTGTCGTCGGAGGACATCGAGACCCTCATCACCAAGCCCATCGAGGAGGTGGGAGGGCAGACCAAGGGGGTCAAGGAGGTCCGCTCCTTCAGCCAGGAAGGCGTCTCCGTCGTCCAGGTGGACATGGAGTGGGGAACGAACCTGGACGTGGCCGCCCAGGACATACGGAACGCCATCGGCCTGATCCGCGACTACCTCCCCGCGGATATCTACGAGCCTCTGGTGCTCAAGTTCGACACCACGTCCATGCCCGTGGTGATGTTCGGAGTCACCTCGGAGGCCATGAACACCTACCAACTCAGGAAACTCCTCATGGACACGACCAAGGAGAGGCTGGAGAGTCTCGATGGCGTGGCCTCGGCCATGATCATGGGAGGCGAGGAGCGTCAGATCCTCGTGGAGGTGGATCGCGATCAGCTCCAGGCAAGGGGCCAGAGCCTGAACGACATCGTGACGATGCTACGCTACCAGAACATGAACATGCCCGGCGGCCACATCGTCGAGGGCCACGAGGAGTTCCTGGTCCGCAGCCTCGGCGAGTTCGTGGACGTGGACGACATCGGACGGATCGTCATCGGATCTGGGGCGGACATGAAGCCGGTGAGGCTTCGCGACGTGGCCACGGTGTCGAACGTACCCAAAGAACGGCGGGACTATGCCCGGACCATGCAGCAGGACTCCGTGTTCTTCATCGTCATGAAGGAATCGGGCGCAAACACGCTGGATGTGTCCAATAGCGTCCTGGCGGAGATGGAGAAGGCTTCCACATATCTGCCGGCCCATGTGACCTTCCACAACTTCTTCGATTCAGGCGAGTTCATCCGCAAGGTGACAAGGAACACGGGAAGCTCCGCCGTCATCGGAGGCCTTCTGGCCATCGTCATGATCTTCATTTTCTTGCGCTCCATCTGGCCCACGTTCGCAATAGCCGTGGCCATCCCCCTGTCCATCCTCATCTCCTTCATCCCCCTTTACTTCACTGGTTACACCCTGAACATGATGACGCTGGGTGGCTTTGCACTGGGCGTAGGCATGCTCGTGGACAACGCCATCGTGGTCATCGAGAACATCTACCGCCACATCGAGATGGGCGAGGATCGCAAGACGGCCTCTGCCCTGGGAGCGCGCGAGGTGGGGGGCGCCATCGTGTCCTCCACTTTGACCACCGTCGTGGTCTTTCTTCCCATGCTCTTTGCCGAGGGCATCCCCGGGCAGCTCTCCCGCGGCGTGGCGTCCACGGTGACCTTCTCGCTCATGGCCTCGCTTCTCGTGGCCCTCACCATAGTTCCCATGATCGCCTCCGTGTTCTTTCGGGACAAGCAGTCCGTGCTCGCGCGCCAGGGCCGCTCGGGCCGTGTCCCCGTGGTACTCAAGGGCGAAGGTCGCGTGATGAAGGCCGTCAAGCGTTTCTACGAGCCTGTCCTGCGCTTCTGTCTGGGCAGGTACATGAGGTTCGTGACCGTGGCGGCGACCATGCTCCTGCTCGTCGTGAGCGCCGGGCTCATGAGCCTGCTCGGCGGGGAGTTCATGCCGATCTCGGACCAGGAGTTCGCCCAGATCAACGTGGAGCTGCCAGTTGGTACGGACCTGGCCACAACCGACCGGCTCGTGCGCGAGATCGAAACGAAGATCGTTGCCCTGCCTGAGGTGACCTCCATGGGAGCCTGGGGCGGGGTGAGCGACACGTCCCAGCAGGACGTGGCCTACGGCTCGGCCCAGGCGGGTGTGAACAATGCCCAGCTCTTCGTCAAGCTCGTGGAGAAGACCGAGCGTGACCGCTCGAGCATGCAGATCGTGGATCAGCTCCGGGCCGAGATGCCCGATCTCGAGGGAGCGAAGTTCAGCTTTCCGGACATGAACTCCGGGATGTTCGGTTCGGAGGCGCCTATCCAGATCGACGTGTACGGCAAGGACCTGGGCACGCTCAAGGGGCTTGCCTCGATGGTCGTGGACGAGATCGACGACATCGAGGGCATCCGGGACGTGGACAGCTCCATGAGGCAGGGAAACCCGGAGCTGGGCATCGCCATAGACAGGGAGAAGGCCGGGAACTTCGGCCTCACCGTCGGCCATGTAGCCAGCGAGGTGCAGACCGCCATGCTGGGAACGATGGCCACGGCCTTCAGGCAGAAGGGCGAGGAGTTCGAGGTCCGCGTGCGCTTCGCGCCGACGTTCCGCTCCACCGAGCAGGACATCCGGAACATCCCGCTGAAGACCCCGATGGGTTCCCACATCCGGCTCATGGACGTGGCCGAGGTGACAAGGGGAAGCGGCGCCGTGCGGATCGACCGTGCGAACCAGATGAGGCGCGCGATCGTCAAGGCCAGCGTCATGGACCGCGATCTCATGGCAGTGGTGCACGACATCGAGAGGAAGGTGGCCCCGATCGAGAAGAGGGAGTTCCCGCAGGGGTACTTCACGGAGATCACGGGCCAGTACGAGCAGATGCAGGACTTCTTCGGCTACATGGCAGTGGCTCTCGCCCTGGCCATCCTGCTCGTGTACATGGTCATGGCTGCCCAGTTCGAGAGCTTCACCCAGCCGCTCATCGTGATGTTCTCCCTCCCCCTGGCTCTCATCGGCGTGTTCGTCCTGCTGTTCTTCACTGGAAACAGGTTCAACGTGCCCTCGGGCATGGGTCTGGTCATGCTCGCCGGTATCGTGGTCAACAACGGAATCATCCTCATCGACTACGTCAACCAGCTCAGGGCCACTGGCCTGGATGCCATACAGGCCGTGGTGGAGGGTGCCAAGACCAGGCTGCGCCCCATCTTCATCACCTCGTTCACGACCATCTTCGGGATGCTGCCCATGGTGCTCGACAGGGGGGAGGGTGCAGAGATGCGAGCGCCCATGGCACTCACGGTCATCGGCGGCCTTTTCACGTCGATGATGCTGACGCTCATCGTCATCCCGGCCGTGTACTCCATCTTCGAGTCCATCGGGAAGCGGGTGTCGAGAAGACGCACCGCGCTTGCATCGACCGAACAGCCCTCTTGACCACTCGCGCGTCTTGCATCAGCATGGCGCCCATGGAAAAGGAGGGTCCCATGAAGATCGCCCGTTCGACGTGCATGCTCGGAGCAATGGCCATGGTCGCCGTTGCTGCCTCGGGGTGCTGTGGAAAGTACAAGGAACAGGTCGCGAGCCTCGAAGACGCGAATGCGAAGCTCACCCAGGAGCGCGATGGCTTCAAGAAGGCCAAGGAGGATCTCGACAGCCAGATGGCGAGCCTGATGGAGTACCAGAAGGCCCTGGAAGGCGAGCTCGAGGCCCTCGGCGTTGACAAGGCCATGCTGGCCGCCAAGTACAGCGAGGCCGAGAACACGCTGGCCACGAAGATGGCCGAGCTCCAGAGCGCCCAGGAAGAGCTCGACGTCACCATGGCCGACCTCGAGATGAAGAAGAAGATCATCGAGGAGATGAAAAAGAAGGAGGAGCAGAACCAGGCGCGTCTCGCCACGCTCAAGGACATGCTCGCCAGGTTCAAGGCCCTCATCGAGGGCGGAAAGCTCAAGGTCAGGATCAAGAAGGGCAAGCTGATGCTCGAGCTGCCGAGCGCCATCCTGTTCGAGTCGGGCAAGGCCGACCTGTCGGAGGAAGGGCAGGCCACGCTGCTCGAGGTGGCGTCAGTGCTCGCCTCCATCCCTGGACGGGAGTTCCAGGTGGCCGGCCACACGGACAACGTACCCATGAAGAGCAAGAAGTTTGCCAATAATTGGGAGCTATCCACGGCTCGGGCCGTGGCTGTGGTGACCTTCCTGCAGGAGAACGGCGTGACCCCCACGAACCTCTCGGCCGCGGGCTACTCCGAGTACCAGCCCGCCGCCTCGAACGACGACGAGGAAGGCAAGGCGCTGAACCGTCGCATCGAGATCACGCTCATGCCCAACCTCGACGAGCTTCCGGACCTCTCCTCGCTGGAGAAGGAGCTGAAGTAGGCTTCACTCGGGGCAGAAGAAGTCTACCTTTATCCTGTCCTCATCGCCCGTGAGGATCGCCTCGCAGGGTTCCCCGAACAGCTCGAGAGTGCCAGTCACCGTACCGGGGTCGCAACGCACAATCCAGTCCCAGCCATTCCCCCGGGCCAGGTCGCGGGGTACCGCATGGTGCCCGGGCAAGAGCTCGAGCGTGACCAGCTCGGGGTAGGGGACCTCGGTGCAGGGCAGGTCGAACCTGCACGTGTCCAGCACCTCCTGGGCGATGGCATCGAGAGCGTCCTGGATGGAGTCGGCGTCGGAAGCCGGGTAGTATCCTTCCGTGCAGCCGTGGGCAGCCATGTTGTCGAGCACCCAGCTGAACTCGGTGGCCTCGTCCATGCCCAGCACGTAGGTGGGGATGTCCGCGGCGCAAAGACCGTCCAGGGCATCGTAGGCTCGCCGATCGTCCAGGCACTTGTCCGGCAGGCCCGTGCAATCCGGGACCGTGCAGGTGCAGTCCTCGGGATCGAGGGCCATGTTGCAGGTCGGGATGCCATCCGTGGCCAGGATCACGAACCGCGGGTTTTCATCCGACAATCCGTGCAGGTACGCCGAGGCGCTCTCGATGGCGCCGGACATAGGAGTGGCGCCGCAGGTCCTCATGCCATCGAGCGTCGCTACGATCTCGTCGTTGCTGTCCGGCCCGATGGGCACCATGGCATCGGACGGCCCGGGTGGCGTGCAGAAGTTCTCGTAGTAGGTGCAGGCCGGTCCCGGGAATGTCATCAGGCCGAACCAGATGGCCGAGTCGTAGGGCGGATGGGTGAGCTGGTGGATGGCCTCCCGGATGGTGTTCCAGAGCGAGGGCAAGGGGGGGGTGTCGTCCATGGAGCTGGACCTGTCCAGAAGTACGAGCACGTCCGGGGTCACGTGGGATACGAAAAGCACGGTGGAGCCACCGCACGGCTCAAGGTCCGGGTCCAGGTCGGGTTCAAGGTCCGGATCGGGGTCGGGGTCGGGATCAGGATCGGGCTCCGAAGCCACGTCGGGCTGTGCATCGGGCACATGCCCTCCGAGCAGGTACTCTCCGGGGCATCCCGCCGTGCCGAGCCCCGCGAGGGCGAGGATCAGGGCTCGTCGCACGAGGCGTTTTCCTTGATGTCGTCGTTGCACTGTTCTCTCTCAATCTCCTCCAGCGCTTCGCAGGCCCCGGGTACTCCCTCCTGGCACGCCCCCTGCCACAGCTCGATGGCCCTATCCTCGTCCTCGGGTCCGCCTTCCCCGGTGTAGAGAAGCTCCGCGAGGGCCGCGCATCCATGGGGACATCCGCCCTGGCAGCTCTTCTCGAAGCGGGCCCGCGCTGTCTCGTCGTCGTCGCCGAGCATGAGCTCGCCTTCACGGAAGCAGCCGTGAGGCTCGTCGGCCTCGCAGGCCTTGACGTACAGGTCCCTGGCGGCCTCTGCGTCCTGGGGACCGCCGACGCCGTCGAAAACCATCTCCCCGAGCAGGGAGCAGCCTTCCATGAGGCCTGCGTCGCAGGCCCTGGCAAGGGCCTCGCGCGCGGTCTCGTCTCCCTGCTGGGTGCTCGCGCCGTATCCCTCGTCCCACAGCTTCTTGCCCAGGATCAGGCAGTCGCCGGCGTTTCCCGAGTCGCAGCTCCCCGCGAGCCTCGAGAGCTCGGGATCCTGGCTGCCGTCGGTGTGCTCTTCGGGATTCGCGGGTGCTGGTGCCCGACCTGCGCAACCCGCGATGATCACGAGCGCACAGGTCGATACCGCCGTGCTGATGGTGCTCGCTGGCTTCATGGCTGGACCTCGTCTGTCTCGGAGGATGTCACATTGATGCCATCTACTGGCCTTGAAAGCAACCATCACCGGGGGTACTCTCCCCGGGATGCGGGGATCACCCCGGGGAGGTCCGTTTACATGCTGACCTGGTTTGCGGCGCTCAACGCGTTCGAGAAGGTCTTTCTCATGTGCGCCCTCGTGGGAGGCCTGCTATTTGCCGTCAGGCTGGTCATGATGTTCGTGGGCGGCGGCGACACGGACGGCGCGGACATTGCGGACGGTGCTGGAGGAGGCGACGTGCACGCCGACGTCCAGGCCGACGGACACCAGGCAGTCGACGCGGACGCGGCGTTCAAGCTGCTCAGCTTCCAGGGCATCACGGCTTTCTTCATGATGTTCGGCCTGGTGGGGCTGGCCATGAGCAGAGGCAGCGGGCTTCATTATCTCATCTCCCTCGGAGGGGCACTCGCGGCAGGCCTGCTCACCGTGTGGGTGACGGATCGGCTGTTTCGCAGCTTCAGCAAGCTCCAGAGCAGCGGGACCTTGAACCTGAAGAATGCCGTGGGTCAGGAAGGCAAGGTCTACCTCACCATCAAGCCCGATGAGCCCGGAAAGGTGCAGGTCACGATCCAGGGCCGGCTCATGACCCTCGACGCCGTGGGCAAGGATGGAGCGCACATCGCCACGGATGCGAGGGTCAAGGTCGTGGAGCTGCAAGGTACGAACCAGCTGGTGGTCACGAAGATCTGACACGTCCGAACAGCGTTTCGATAACAGGAGGAGAAGATGTTCCAGTCCCTGATCGCAGCAATGCCCGTCAACGTGATGCTGTGGGTGGTGCCTGTCATCGCCCTGGCTATCTTTCTCGCGGTTTCCCTCATGTACCTGGCCAGCCGGTACAGGAGGTGCCCGTCCGACAAGATCCTCGTCGTCTACGGCAAGGTGGGCGAGGGTCAGAGCTCCAAGTGCATCCACGGCGGTGGAGTGCTGGTCTGGCCGCTCGTTCAGGACTACAGGTACCTCAGCCTGACTCCCATCACAATAGGCATCCCCCTGCAGAACGCCCTGTCCTTGCAGAACATCAGGATCAACGTGCCCTCGACCTTCACCGTGGGCATCAGCACCGTGCCGGAGACCATGCAGAACGCGGCCGAGCGGCTCCTCGAGCTGCACGTCGACAACATCGAGGCCATGGCGCGCGAGATCATCTTCGGACAGCTGCGCCTCACGGTGGCCTCGCTGACCATCGAGCAGATCAACCAGGATCGCGAGTCGTTCCTAACGTCCATCCGCAAGAACGTGGAGCCCGAGCTCAACAAGATAGGCCTCTACCTCATCAACGTGAACATCACGGACATCACCGACGAGTCCGCGTACATCGCCGCCCTGGGCAAGAAGGCCGCGGCCGAGGCCATCAACAAGGCCAAGGTGGACGTGGCCGAGCAGGAGAAGCTGGGCGCCGTGGGCGAGGCCGAGGCCAACAGGGAGAGGGCCATTCAAGTGGCCCAGAACGTGGCCGGCTCGGAGAAGGGCCAGAAGCAGGCAGAGGCGGACCGGCGGGTGTACGTGCAGCAGCAGGAGACGGCCGCCATGGTGGGCGAGGCCGCGGCCAACCGGGAGATGGAGATCAAGGTGGCCCAGAACGTGGCCGAGTCGGAGAAGGGCAAGAAGCAGGCAGAGGCGGACCGGCGCGTGTACGTGCAGGGCCAGGAGGCGGAAGCGGTCAAGGGCGAGAACCTGGCCGCGGCCAACATCGCGGACTACAACGCACAGCTCGCGGTCAAGCAGGCCATGGCACTGCAGCTCGGGGAGGTGGCCAGGCGCCAGGCCGAGGCGGAGATCCAGAAGGCGCAGTACCTCGCGGAGCTTGAGAGGCTCAACGCCCAGGAGGTGGTCGTCA
>JBFYZU010000133.1:0-15661 GCA_041309365.1 Myxococcota bacterium | reverse complement strand
GAGTCGAAGCTCTCGAACTCCCTGTTGATGGTCACTCTCTCCTGCTGTCGCCTCTTCTCCATGGTCCGTCTCCCGGTCACCTCGGCGGCCGCTCCACCTCGACGCGGAAGTACTCGATGTGGATGTCCACCCGCGGTTCGAGGACGATATCGCGGCCGTGCTCGGTGCGCAACCTCGGCAGCGGCGCGGATTCGTCGTGCTCCAGAGCCAGCACCACCGCCTGGTGGGCCGACACCCTCAGGCCGTGACCGGCGGGGGCTGTGGCCAGGGCCTGCCTCACTGCCCGAAGGACGCGTGCGCATATTGTCCGCTTCGACAGGATCGAACCCGTGCCGTCGCAGTACCAGCATCGCTCGTTGAGCAGCCTCATGGGGCTGTCGCCATAGCGCTCCCGGGTCATCTCGATGAGGCCCAGCTCGGAGATGGGCCTGACCAGGGTCTTGGCACGGTCCTGCTCCAGCTCCTTGAGCAGGGCCTGGTAGACCCTGTCGCGGTTCTCGGGGCGTTCCATGTCGATGAGGTCGAGGATGACCAGGCCGCCGATGTTGCGCAGCTTGAGCTGATAGGCGATGGCACGGACCGCCTCCATGTTCGTCGTGGTGATTGTCTCCTCGGCGTCCTTCTTTCCCTTGCCCGTGAAGCTGCCCGTGTTGACGTCGATGGCGGTGAGCGCCTCGGCCTGGTCGATGACGATGGTGCCGCCGCTCGGCAGGGCGACCTGTCGCTGCAGGACCCTCTCGAGCTCCTTCTCGATGCCCAGCTGATCGAAGATCGGGCGCTGGCCCGTGTACAGGGTCAGCTTGCCCAGGTGCTGGGGCGCTGCGAGCCCCAGGTACTCCTTCACCCGGTCGTGGGCCTCGCTGGTGTCCACCGTGATGCTCTCTATCTGGGCATCGGGCGTTTCCCTCAGGATCCGGCTGGCCAGATCCCACTCCCTGAACAGGAGGTTGGGGGGCTTGCGGTCTCGCCCCTTGCGCACCACGTCCCTGAAGAGGTTGGCGATGTAGTCCGCCTCCCTCTCCACCTCCTCGTCCCGGGCGGAGGCGGCCGACGTGCGCATGATGAAACCGCCGTCGTGCTTTTTCCGGAGCCGTCCTGCCAGGCCGCGCAGGCGGACGCGCGCCTTGCGCTCCTCGATGCGGCGGCTGACGCCCACGCCGCGGATGGTGGGCATGAACACGCAGTAGTGGCCCGGCAGCGACACGTAGGTCGTCACCTTGGCGCCCTTCATCCCCTGGGGCAGCTGTATCACCTGGACGATGACCTCGGAGCCGCCCTTGAGGACCTCCTCGATGGGCCGCGGGCCGGTGCGCGGCCGGCCTCGCCGGGGAGGCGCCGGCCCGGTCCTGTCATCGGCCTGTTCGTCCTCGCTCGCGTCGTGCTGCTCTTTAAGCGCGTCGCGCATCTCGGGGCTGAGGACCTGCCGGCCCGGCAAGAAGGCGGCTCTCGGGAGGCCGATATCGACGAACGCAGCCTGCATGCCCGGCATGACGCGGACCACCCTTCCCAGGTACACGTTTCCCAGGAGGTTGTCCTCTCCCTTGTGTGCGATGTGCAGGCCCGTGATCAGGCCGCTCTCGACAACGACGAGCCGTGTCTCCCAGGGGTCGTCGTTGACGATGATCTTGGCGCCGATCATGGGGACCGAGGCGGATCGGACCCGGCCCCGAGGAGACGGCAGCCAGCGCCGGGTGCATGCTCCATGATCCCGAGAACGCCGGGAACGGAAAGGACACCCTCCCTCACCCGATCCACATCCTCCTTCGCGCAGACTACCTTCACCTGCGGACCCGCGTCAATCGTGTACAAGCAGCCCAGGCCGCTGGCACGCATGCGGGTGACCGCCCTGGTGACGGCCAGGGTCGCGGGAGCCAGGTACAGGATGGGTGGCTCGCAGGCCATGGCGCTGGCGTGCATCATCATGCAGCTTCTCTCCGCCACCCTGGCCAGCCCTTCCATGTCCCGCTCCCCGACGGCCCTGAGCCCATCCTCGAACAGCCCGACCGACGCATCCACCCAGGCGCCGTAGTACGGTGACGAGTCACGGGTGAGGCGCATGCCGTCGCTGCTCGCGACCTGTTTCTCGGCCGTGTCCACCACGGCCACGATCACGGTCACGTCCCAGTGGTCGGGGGCGAAGACGGTCCTGGCTTCCAGCACCGGGCCTCGCCTGCCGGCCGGATCGAGCACGACCCAGCCTCCCGGCACGCTGCGTGAGGCCGAGACCGATCCCATCCGGGCCAGGTCGCTGATCGTGCCAGTGTCCTCGCCGAGCCCCCAGCGTGCTGCGGCCGCCCGGGCCAGGGCGGCGAAGAAGGCTGCGCTCGATGCGAGCCCGGCGGCCGGAGGCATCCCCCCCACGGACCTCACGTCCACGTGACCGGAAGCCCCGGCCCTCTGCCTTGCGAGATCGAGGAAGCGGGCCGTGCGGGCCCTCCACGTCTCGTGGACGGGCGTGCCGTCGAGCCACACCCGGTCCTCTTCTCCGCCGTCCGAAAGAGACACCTCGACGAGCGGGCCCTCGAGCGTCATCGAGAGCGACGGCACCGCGGGCATCATGGCCTCGTCGTCCGCCTTGCCCCAGTACTTGACCAGCGCGAAGTTCGGCGCGGCCGTCGCCCTCGTGCGCGTATCCTCAGCCATCCCCACCTCCCTCTCGCGTGGCCCGGATGACGGTGGTCGTGGCTGCCTGCGTGCAAAAAGAGGCGAGCGCCACGATGCGTGCCGCAGCCTCCGCGTCCGGCGCCAGTGCGATGACCGCACCTCCCCCTCCCCCGCCGGTCAGCTTGGCTCCAAGGGCCCCCGCGCGAGTTGCCACGAGGGTGAGCTCGTCGAGGGCAGGGGTGCTCACGCCGAGCCTCGAGAGGAGGGCGTGGTTCGCGGTCATGGCCTCGCCGAGCCTGACCGTGGCTCCTTCCGTCATGGCGATTGCGCCCTCTATCACGAGGGCTTCCATCCGCTCGAAGACGGATCGCGTGGCTTCGGGCTCGGCCTCGAGCTTCTTGCGGACTTTGTCCACCATCACCGAGGTGGGTGATCGCCCGGGATCCACGAGGATCGCCAGGTGCAGGTCCTGCCCGACCTCGATGACCTGGGGGGCGAGGCCCCTCGTGTAGCGCGCGGGCTTGCCCGAAGCAGAGAGCCACGCATCCAGCCCTGAAGGCGATCCGTGGAAAACCATCTCGCCGTGCGAGGCCAGCTCCACCACGGCCTCGAGATCCTCCGCGCCGCCTCGGGCCCCGAGGAGCGCACGCGCGAAAGCGACGCACAGGGCCGCCGAGCCTCCCAGGCCTGCGCCCGCCGGTAGTCCGGCCTCGACGTGCACAGCGAGTCTTGGGCCCATCCCCGACCGGCGGGCCATGGCCAGAAGGGCTCCGGTCACGGCCGCGGGGTCGTGCACGCCCGTCACGGTCATCTGCCCGGGCGTCCGGCGCACCCGCACCTCGATGCCGGGCTCGAGCGCAATCCCCAGCGCCGGGTGTCCGTACACCACAGCGTGCTCCCCCAGCAGGATGACCTTGTGATGGCCCCGGCCAGTCCACATGCCCGACATGCTAGATGACTTGGCCCGCGTCCGCCACCCGGATCTCCATCACTCGGGGACCTGCATCCGGGCGAGGACGGCCAGCTTCACGGCGCGTACCTTGCGGTAGACCTCGGCCGGGGCACGCCTGCGTCCGTCCACGGTGAGCAGGTCCGCCACGAGGATGCCGAGAAGCTGTTCGTTGCGCTCGAGGTAGGGCAGGATCAGGGTCCAGTCCTCGTCCGTGAGCTCGGCGAACTCGCCGCCGTTGAGCTGTTCGGGCACGAGCTTCGCGTGCGGATCCCGCACGAAGATGGCGCCGCCGGATGCGAGGGAGAAGAGGTTGGATCCGGGATAGGGGGTATCCTGCTCCACGAGCAGGCCGCGGTCGTCGAAGCCCATGCCGTTGAGTATGACGAACCCGCCGCCCGCGTGCGGATCGCCAGCCATGAAGGCCTCCGCGAGGTAGTCCAGGGCCGTGCCGTTGATGACCGCGCGAGGCCGGCCCACGGCGTTGATGAGCGGCCGGCCGGCGGTGTTTCCGAGGATGTAGACCTCGCCACCCTTGGCTCCGTACATGAAGGCCTGGCCCACGTCGCCGTGCACGACCAGCGTCCCTCGCTTCATGATCTGGGCGAGCTGGTCCTGGCCGTTGTCGTGGACGTGGATGGTCATGCCGTCGATGCCCGAGGCGAGGTAGTCGCCGCTGCTGCCGAACACGTCGATTCGCACGTCCTGTGTGTCCGGGCCGAAACCGCACCCCGTGAACCTCTGGCCGCGCAACCGGTAGAGCACGAAGCGCCGCCATCCCAGCCTGTAAGCTGCCACGAGGAGCCGCGCATCGCAGTCATCACCTTCGGGCGCAAACCCCCGTGCGTCGATCACGAGCGCCTTTTCCCCCCCGGCAGGTGCGCGAAGGCTCGATACGGTGGAGCGATCGATGCGTCGGTGGGTCGAGGCCACCGGCTCGTCGATCGCCGGCACGGCGTCCAGGATCCGGTCGATGGCCATTCGCCACATCTCGATGCAAGCGCTGCGCCGGGAGGCCCCGCAGTCGTAACGCCGGTCGTTGAGCAGGGCGAGAAGCTCGATGGCCGGCCAGGGGTCGGCGAGCTCGCGACCGGCCCGCTCGATACGGTCCGCGATCCATGCCACGTTCTCGAGCCGCGAGCCGGCCATGGCGGAGGCGATGTCGCCATACAAGCCCTGCGCCCCCGCTCCACTGCCGATGGCGTCGATCCTCCCTGCCAGGTCCCGGGGCGCGTCGGGAGGCCGTGGCGTCTGCCCGGGATCGATCCTCGCCTGGCCCGAGGGCGCCGAGATGATCCGACCGAACTTGTCCGCGCAGGTCAGCGTGCACGAGGGACCGGACGTGGCGACCGTGAACGAGAACGCGCCTCCGTCGGTGTAGCTCCCCCCTCGGGCGTTCCAGTAGCGGTCCGCCACGCGCCTGAACCGAGGATCCTCGGCGCTGAGCGACTCGAGCGTGGCGTCTATGGCCTGCTTCTCGGAGCCCACGAGGCCGATGCTGACCTCGCCCTCCTGCAGGGCGAACACCTGGGGCCGCAGCATGGACGTGTCCGTGATACCCAGGAGGTGGTGCATGCCTCTATCCGGTTCGCTGCGGGCGATGATGAAGAACCATGGCCCATCGGGCGACCCGTGCACGTGCATGGCCTGGATGGCCCTGTAGGCCTCCTGGCGGCGGGCGTCGAGCCGGTCCAGGTCCAGCTCGGTCGTGGGCGCGATGGCTTCGATGACGTGCTCGAGAGGGTAGCCGTGGCCGCGGATGAGCAGATCGAACAGCAGTGCCGAGACCTCCGTGTCCGTGAGAAACAGCGGAGCGATGCCGTGTTGCTCGAGAGACTCCTTCACCGAGTGGTAGTTGGCGAAGTCCCCGTTGTGCACGAGCGCCTCGTTCATACCGATGAACGGATGCGATCCGGCCGGGTGCCACACGCGACCCCTCGTGGGGTAGCGCTGGTGCGCGATCCAGAGCCTCGCTCTCGTGTCGGAGAGCCCGTAGTAGCTCACGACCTGCTCGGCATAGCCCACGACCTTGAAGATGACGAGGTCCCGGGCGTGGGACAGGACGAACGCCCTCCTCTCTCCGGTGGACGCGTAGAAGCGACCGTTGAGAAGGGCCGTGTTGCGGTACACGAACTCGTCCTCCAGATCCCTTCGTGGGGCATCGCCCAGGCCGTTGCGTTCGGCGAATCGATCGAGCTCCTCCTCGCGCACCCTCACGAAGTAGCGGACCACCTCGGGTGGTTCGACCTCGAGACCCACGTCGCGATGGTCGGCTGCCGGTTCGATGCGGATGCCGTGATCCACTCGAAACCATGGCGTTACGAACTCGTCCTCGACCTGCGCCCGCGCGGTGGGATCGATGAAGGCCAGCTGCAGGATGTAGTCCTCGCGCAGCGTCCGTGCATCCACGCCCATCTGCACGGGATCGAGCGAGGCGGCGGCGACGCCGCCTCCCTTGCCGTTGCCGCGGTTGTGCATCCGAACGGAAGGCTCGTAGATGTGCCTCCCCCCGACCGGGACGCTGGAGACGAACCCCACCACGCCGCAACCGCCTTCCTCGGCCTCACGGGCGCCGGGTGGGCTCCCCGGCGATGGCCTTGGCCTGCTCGCCAGCATTCGCTCTCGCCACATGCCGGTCATCGCGGTCCTTTTGTGGCATCATGGTCCCTGTGCCTGAGCAGATCGCTCCGGCCCACCAGATCGCGCACGCTCTTGATCCCGAGGAGCCAGAGGACATGGGTGAGCTCCACGCACCACGCGTTGAGAAGGTTCGTGATCCGCTGCGCCGCGTAAGGAACGTCGTACATCAGCGACAGATCGGGATCCGTGGTGGCGATGCCGCGCGGGCAGCCGCGCCCGCTCTCGCACACCCCGCAGCGGACACACTCGAGGGCGACCATCTCGGGTGTTCCGATGACCACTCCGTCCGCACCCAGGGCGATGGCCTTGACCACGTCGTGGGCGCTCCGTATGCCTCCCGAGGCGATGAGGGTGATCCGGTCGCGGATGCCCTCGGTCACCAGAAACCCGTGGACCTTGGGGATGGCGTACTCGATGGGCATGGCGATGTTCTTCTTGGCGATGTCCGGTGCGGCTCCCGTGCCGCCGTAGCTGCCGTCGATGTGCACGACGTGGGCGCCCGCGTGGTATGAACCGACGGCCACCATGTCCACGTCCGTGGGGGTCGATACCTTGATGGACACGATAGCCCGCTCGTTGACCATCTTGACCCAGTCAACGTGCTTCTTGTGGTCCTCCACGGAGTAGACCGAGTGGAACGGGAACGGGGAGAACAGCGAGCTGCCCTGCACTGCCTCGCGTATCCTTGCCACCGCCGAAGTGACCTTGTCTCCCAGGAGGTGTCCCCCGAGGCCGGGCTTGGCTCCCTGGGCGTACTTGAACTCGACCATCCGGACTCGCTGGATGGTCTGCTCCCGCACTCCGAACAGCCCCGTGGCGATCTGGGTGATGACATGATCGTCGTAGGGCTCGAGCTCGGCAGGGTAGCCGCCCTCCCCCGTGCAGGTGAACGAGTCGAACGCCGTCCAGGCCCTTGCCCTCCCCACCATGGTCGAGAGGCTGATGGAGCCGTAGCTCATGCCGCCGCCGTACATGGGGATGCCGATGACGACCTCGGGCCGTCCGTCCCCGGTGCGGTTGAGAGGGATGCTCAGGTCCACGTGGCCGGGGTCCATGGCAAGGTCCACCGGCTCGTCGGGGAGCAGGATGTCCATCCTGTCGAAGCCGCCTCCCGAGCGGCCGGTGCGGTACTCGAGGCCGTTCGCGGGCGGGCGGCCCGTGGTGGCCTGCTCCCATGTGGCCAGGATCAGGTCCGGCGTCCAGCGGGGATCTCCGAAGGTATCCCACGCGGGATCCGGGCCCACGCGCAGTGCTCCCCGGGGGCATGCCTCCACGCACAAACGCCCCCGGGACCTGCAGTGATCGGCTCCGCGGCACAGGTGCGATGCCGGGGCGAGCATTCGAGCCCCAGCCCGGCGATGGACTCCGTGCTCGCAGATCTCGGTGCACTTGCCGCACGAGATGCAGGCGGTGGTCCTCGTCACCCTGTGCCGGCCCAGGGCGTTTCTGAACCTCGACGGCTGCGTCGACGCCAGGCCGGCGAAGCGTGCCGGCTCGAGATCCCGAGGAGGAACCGGAGCCGCCGGCCGGGATGGCGGATCGTCATCCGGTGGATCCGGGACGAACCTCTCGCGCGGCCCGAACAGGGGCACGAAGCACGCCCTCTCGAGCTCCTCGAACGTCATTGAACGGCCCACCTCGCCGCGCAACCTCCTCACCTCGCGGATTCCCATGGCGCCCATGACCTCGATGATCTGCGAGTGCCAGGAGCCGACGAGGTTCACGATGCGCTGGGTGGCCCATTGCTCGGTGACACCGGGGATGTCCGCGTCGCAAGGCTCACCTCTCGCGCAGCGCCCGCACAGCCGGCACTCGAGGGCCACCATCACCGCGTGGCCGATGCCCACGCCGTCCGCGCCGCAGATGATGGCCTTGGCAACGTGCTCGGCCTGGGCGATGCCTCCCGTGACCAGCAGGGTCACTCTATCGCGCACGCGATCGGAGACGAGACCGAGGTGGACCTCCCTCACGAGCGTGGTCACGAAGGCGTCCTTCCTGTCGCCCAGCCCCCGCCCTGCCGGATCGGCCTCGAGGTCGATGAGATCGGCCGGCCCGGATGCCAGCGCGGATGTCCGGCGCACGGCGTCCCCGTCCAGGGGAACGCGCACTCCCACGACGGCGTCCGGCCTGCTCTCGCGAACGAGACGGGCCACGTGCTCGACGTCGGGCCCGTCGGGAAGCACGAGCACGGGTGCCCCGGCGGCCATGGCGAGATCGGACCCGTCCGGGGCCAGCTCCACCATGAGGCACTCGCGCAGATCGGCGAGCACCCCCCCGGCCTCCGCGGCCGTGGCCACGGCCACAGTTCCCAGGCTGCGCGCGGCCAGGGCCGTCGCGCGGCGCACGGCGTTAGTTCGCAGGCCCGTCGTGGAAGGTGCGAGGACCACCGGGATCATGATGTCGCGAAGGGGCAACGTGCGAGTGACAAGGGCCCCCTGACCGTCGAAGCACAGGCAGGGAGGCCTCCTTCCCAGCTGGATGAGCGTGCTGATGTACTCCCGCCCGTGGATGCCGTCCCGGGTGGGCCGGACGATCTCGGACATGTCCGTCCACATGGAGTCGAAGCCGGGTCCTGCAAAGCGCCCGCGGTACCCTGCGCCGGAGACCGGGATCTTGCCCGTCTCGGCCTGCTTCCATGTCCGGTGAACGAGATCCGGGGTCCAGTAGTCGTTGCCAATCCTCTCGAACCTCGGATTCACGGCGCGCGTCAGGATGCCCTTCTTGCACTCCTGTACGCAGCGCATGCAGCTCACGCAGAAGTCATCTCCCACGTCCATGACCAGATCCGGATCGAACCGCCGGTGATCGTAGGCCTCGTAGAGGCACGAGCGCCGCTTGACGCAGTCGATGCATCCCAGGCAACCGTCGAGCTCGATGCGGCTGTACCTGGACACACGCGGCCTCAAAGGTGGGATCTGCCGGATCGCCACATGGTACTTCTTCGGCATGCCCTAGTGCGCCTCCACCTCCGGTCGAGGCAGGAGGCCGGCCCTCTTCGCGACCCCGGGCAGCAGGTGCTCGGCCTCGATGGCCTGCAGGTGCACTCCACGCACACCCTCGATGTCCCGTACGGCCTGGATGATCTCCACGGCGATGGCCTGGCCCTCTGCCGTGGGGTCCTTGGCCCCCTTCATCCGCTGGACGAGCGCATCCGGGACGCTGATGCCCGGCACGTTGCGGTGCATGTACCGCAGCATCCCGGCGCTCGTCGGCACGATGACCCCTGCGAGGATCGCGGTCCTTTCCGTCAGGCCCATCTCCCTGGCCCTCTTCACCTGCGCCGCAAACCCCTCCAGGTCGTAGACGGCCTGGGTCTGGATGAAGTCCGCGCCCGCCTCCACCTTCTTGGCAAGCCGCAGGGGCCTGAATCCGACGGGAGGCGCCAGAGGCGTCCACGCCGCGCCGATGAAGAACGGCACGGGCGCGGTGACGGGATCGCCCGAGTCCTGCGCCGCATCGTCGCGCAGGCCCCTGAGGATGGAGACGAGCTGGATGGAGTCCACGTCGAACACGTTCTTTGCGCCGGGGTGGCCGCGAAGCTTGCCCGATGCTCCTGCCTTCTGGTGATCGCCGGAGAGGCACAGGCAGTTTTTCACGCCCAGTGCGGATGCGCCGAGCAGGTCGGATTGCATGGCGATGCGGTTGCGATCGCGGCAGACCATCTGCATCACGGGCTCCAGCCCCGAGGAGATGAGGATGGCCGATGCGGCGATGCTCGACATTCGAACCACAGCGGTCTGGTTGTCCGTGACGTTGTAGCCGTCGGCCATCCCTGCCAGCATCCTGGCCTTCTCCCTCAGGGGCTCCGGGTCGGGCCCCCGGGGAGGTCCCACCTCCATGGTGAGCGCGAAATGGCCTGCATCGATGACGGCCTGAAGCCTGGATCGGGGTCTCGCGGTCATGTCCTGAGATCCTCTCGCACCATCCTTTTGGGTCCACCGTGGCCGGAGCCGGACCAGTCCCTGGTGGGGCGTACTCGCACGAGGGCATCCACCTCACCGCGAGCGCTGGCCCTTTCCCAGATCTTCACCCAGATGCAGTCCGTGTCCGGGTCCACCTCGCAGGTTCCGTCGGCGCGGGTTCCGCCGCAAGGGCCGTTCATGAGGCTCTTGGCGCAGCGGGCCACGGGACAGAGCCCGAAGGTCTCGCCCAGGACGCAATCGCCACAGGCGGCGCAGCGGGCGCTCCAGATCCCTGGCTGCTCGCGGATGCACAGCGACGTGGTGTTCACTCCCGGGTAGACGGGAACGGGAGAGAACCTCTCCGCCAGGGCCTGGACTCCTATACCGCAGGCCAGGCTCATGATGGCATCCGTCTTTTTCACGAGAGGTTCGAGTGCCTCGAGAAACTCCCACTCGCACTGCCTCTCCAGCGTCGCGGTGGCGATCTCGAGACGTCCTCCTGCCCCGATCACGGCCATCCGCAAGAGGGGTGCCAGGGTCAGGACCTCCTTCTCCCCACCCGCGGCGCATTCTGCCACGCATGTTGCGCAGCCCACGAGCAGCAGGCGCTCTTGCCTCTTCGCCATCTCCACGAGCTCGGCCATGGGCTTCGACTCCGCGGTGATCATGCCGGGGTGACTCCTTTCATGGGGCTTGGTCCGAGAGGCTTCACGGCACGGGCCAGCTCGCGGGCCAGCCCCACCAGGGCGCCCGAATCCAGCTCCGATGCCAGGCGCATGGAGAGCCTCTCGGCGCCCATGCCCACCTGGCCGAGCAGGTCGCGGCCTCGCTCGATCCTCTTCATCGTCATGTGGCTGCCCGTGAGAAAGCGGCAGGTGTCCACCGGGCAGCCTACCACGAGCACGGCGTCGGTGCCTCTTTCCAGGACGGCCAGGCAGTGGGTCAGCTCCACCTTGCTCGTGCAGGGCATGGCGACCATCCGGACCAGGCAGGCCTCGTCCTCGACGACCCCCGAGGTGACACCAGGGGCCGACCGCTGGCAGTACATGACGAGGATCTCTGGCAGGAACACGCCTCGAGGGGCGTCCGGGTACGCAGGCATCCGGATATCTATAGCCCTTTGGGAACCGCGGGTAAACCACGGCTGCGAGGAATGGAATTGACATTCGTTCGTTAGACTCATACAAAATCCGTCAGATCGTGCCCGTCCGGGCGTGACCGAGGTAGCGAAGGTGATTCAGGTACAGCATCTCACCAAGACCTTTCCGGCGAGGATGGCCGTCGACGACGTGAGCTTCGATGTCCGGGAAAAGGAGATCCTGGGCTTTTTGGGCCCCAACGGCGCCGGCAAGACCACGACCATGAGAATCGTGACGGGGTTTCTGCCTCCCACGCAGGGCACGGTGGTGGTCAACGGGCACGACGTGGTGGACGATCCGCTGGCCGTCAAGAGGCTCATCGGGTATCTGCCGGAGAGCGTACCCCTCTATCAGGAGATGCGCGTGCGCGAGTACCTGTCCTTCCGCGCGGCGCTCAAGGGCGTCGTGCGTGCCAGGATGAAGGTCTCCGTGGACCGCGCCATCGAGGAGTGCATACTCGGGGACGTGCAGGGCCGCATCGTCGGTCAGCTGTCCAAGGGTTACCGCCAGCGGGTGGGGCTCGCCGACGCCCTGGTCTCCGACCCCCCGATCCTCATCCTGGACGAGCCCACCATCGGGCTGGATCCGGCCCAGATCAGGGAGATCCGCAAGCTCATCAAGGAGCTGGGCCGCGAACGGACCCTCATCCTCTCGTCGCACATCCTGCCAGAGGTGGAGATGGTCTGCGACCGGGTCGTGATCATCAACAAGGGTCACCTGGCCGGCGAGGGTACGCCGGATCAGCTCAAGCAGAGGCTCAAGGGCAGGACCGGTGCCAGGGCCGAGGTCCGCGGAGCCGACTTCGATCCTGCCGCGTTCGAGTCCATCGAGGGAGTCGAGTCGGTCCAGGCTCACGGCGTGGGAGATGACGTGCACGCCGTGGAGGTTCTCGCCGCGCAGAGGGCCGGTTCTCGGCTCGAGGAGGAGATCTTCCGCTTGTGCGTCGAGAAGGGATGGGTCCTTCGTGCACTGTCCCGATCGGCACCGAGCCTCGAGGACATCTTCGTGCAGATCGTGGCCAACGAAGCCGGTACAAAGGACGGGAGAGGCGACGAGGACGGCGAAGGCGACGAAGGCGGCGAAGATGCCGTGCCGGACGAGGCAGAGAGCCCGGAGGAGAAATCATGAGCGCCCAGGCGACAGGGGAGAAGGGATCCGACCTGGCGGCCCTCGTCCTGGGCTGGCTGAGATCCGTGGTCGCCCTCTACGTGAGGGAGGTCCGGTCCATCTTCACGACCGTGCTGGCCTACGCGGTGCTCGTCCTCAGCCTGATCGCCAACGGTGGCGTCTTCCTCGTCTACGTGTTCGTGCTGCACGAGCCCCAGGGCATCAACATGCCTCCCATGGAGATGTTCTTCGGCCAGACCATCTTCTTCTACATCATCATCCTCATGGGGCCGCCCCTGGTCACCATGCGCGCCATGGCCGAGGAGTGGCGGTCGGGAACCATCGAGACCATCCTCACCGCGCCCGTGACCGAGACCCAGCTCGTCATCGCGAAGTTCTTGGCCTACTACAGCTTCTTCGCCATCCTCTGGGTCCCCACCGTGAGCTACCCGCTGCTCCTGGAGTACTACGGGAGCCTGGACTGGGGCCCCGTGGCCTCGGGATATCTGGGGACCCTGCTTCTGGGAGGCCTGCTCGTGGCCATCGGGATCTTCACGTCGTCGATCACCAGACACCAGCTCCTGGCAGGTATCCTGAGCTTCAGCATCGGCTTCGCCCTGTTCGTGCTGGGCATCCTCTCGTACCTGAACATCAGCGCCAAGGCCACGCCGTTCTTCGAGTTCATCAACATGTGGGATCACATGGAGGAGTTCGCCAAGGGCATCGTGGACACGCGCAGGGTGATCTTCTACCTGACCACGATCGCAACGGTGATCTTCATCACCGTGCGCGCCGTGCAGATCAAGAGGATAGGGAGCTAGGTCGTGAGCGGGAACGAGGAAAAGGTGCCCGGAAGCGCGCAGGAGACGGACCAGACGATACCCGCGCCGGTGCCCGGGAGACCAGGCAAGGCCGTGCCGCGGTCCCGCATGAGCTTCAACATCGCGGCCACGCTGGTCCTGGGCGTCCTGCTCGTGGTCATGGTGAACTACATCTCCAACCGTCACTACTCGAGATCCGACTGGACCAAGGGTGGTTTCCACGAGCTGAGCGACAAGACGGTGAAGGTGCTCGAGGGCCTGGATCGCGATGTGGACATCGTCGTCTTCATCTCCAGCTCCTCGCGCCTGCACGGCGATATCGAGGAGGTGCTCGATCGCTACGGCTCGCACACCTCGCACCTCGGCGTGGAGATCGTGGACCCGGACCTCGATCCGGCCCGCTTCAGGGTGCTGCAGAAGAAGTACAAGGTCCGCTCGGGCATGGTGGACGAGTTCACGGAGATGAGCGAGCAGGTGGTCGTGGTCCGCTCGGGCGACTCGTCCAAGTTCGTCAACGTGGACGACATGACCGAGATCGAATACGGCGACGACTTCATGTCCAGCGGCGACGCGGAGATCAAGGGATTCAAGGCCGAGGAGGCCATCACGGGCGCCATCCTGGAGGTCACGTCGGGCGAGAAGCTGACCGTGTGCTTCGTGGAGGGGCACGGGGAGTGGGAGTCCACCAGCTGGAACGAGGACGGGCTGGGCACCGCGGTGGAGTTCCTGCGCCGGGACAACTACGAGGTGCAGACCGTGGACCTGCAGCAGGCAAAGGCCGTGCCGCCGGAGTGCGCCGTGACGGTGATCGCCGGTCCCGAACGTCCCCTGCCGAAGGAGCACGTGGAGCTGCTCTCGTCCTACCTCGCTTCAGGAGGGAACCTGCTCCTGTTCCTCGAGCCCATCATCGATGGCGAAGAGGTGCTGCCAACGGGCCTCGAGGGGCTGCTCGAGAAGGTGGGGATAGGCTCCACGAACGCCGTGGCCATCGAGACCGACAACGACCGTCTGCTCGTGGGTGGTGGCGTCGGCATCTTCGTCACCCTGGACTACGGGGAGCATGCCATCGTCAAGCCCATCGAGAAGTTCCTCTCGCTGTGGACCCTGGCGCGCCCGCTCACGGTCATAGAGAGCTCCGGCGCGGCTCCAACGGTCCTCGTGAAGACCTCCGAGTCCTCCTGGGGCGAGAGGCACATCGGCGAGTCGGACTCGGAAGATGGCGTGAAGAAGGACGCGGACGACATCGAGGGGCCTCTCACCCTCGGCGTGGCGAGCCGCCTGCCCGAAGGTCTCATGGGCACGAAGCCAGAGCGTGACGTCAAGGATGGCTCGGCAGAGGGAGGCCGTGTCGTGGCCTACGGCGACGTCCACCTTCTGGCCAGCGGCGTGGTGGAGGATCCCACCTGGGTGAACCGCGAGCTGTTCGTCGGCGCCGTGGCCTGGCTCACCGAGCGCGAGAACCTCATATCCATCCCACCCAAGGAGATCGAGAAGTACGAGGCCAGCCTCACCATCCGGGACATCCTCGTGATCCTGGTGTGGGTGCTCGTGACCATTCCCGGGCTCGTCGTCGTGCTCGGCGTCTTCGTCGCCCTGCGCCGTCGTCGCTGACGTCTTCTCAGCGGTGCCTCTTCACGCCGATGCGCGAGCAATCCGCACGCAGCGGACAGCCCGTGCACTTGGGCGAGACGGGCTGGCATGTGCTCCTGCCGAAGAAGACCATGAAAAGGTTGCTCTCGATCCAGTAGCGGCGAGGCAGGACACGGCGCAGGGCTTGCTCGGTCTGGTCGGGGTGTCCTGTACGCACCCATCCCCAGCGGTTCGCGATCCTGTGCACGTGGGTGTCCACGCAGATTCCAGGCTTGCCGTATCCGACGTTGACGACGAGGTTGGCCGTCTTGCGTCCCACTCCCGGGAGCAACACGAGCTCGTCGATGTCGTCGGGCACGCGGCCCGCGTACCTCTCGATGAGGATGCGGCTGATGGACACGATCTGCACGGACTTGCGGCGGTAGAAACCCACCGGGTAGATGAGCCTCGCGATGCGGGCCGCGCCCAGGTCGATCATCTGTTCTGGCGTCCGGGCGTGCTCGAAGAGCGCCTGGCTGCGCACCTCCGTCATCTCGTCCTTGGTCCTGAGGCTGAGGATGGTGGACACCAGGACGAGAAATGGATCTCTTTTCCCGACTCGCTCGACCATGCCTTCGTATCCCGGGCCTGCCAGGCGCCGGATGACGGAGAAGGCGCGAGAGGGCGACGGCCTCAGGACGCGATGTTTCGACTCGGTTGCCATGGGTGTCCAGGGTAGCCTCTCGAGGCCCGAGGGGCAACGCTCGGTCCGTTCATGCTCACCGTCCGCCCACAGGTGTGGACTCCGGTTCACACCGCAGGGCCGGGATAGTGGACACGGGAAGCGTGATCCTGTTTATTTCTGTTCAATTTCATTGCGTTGCATGATTCGCTGCGTGGCCGGGGTGGCTGGCATTGCACTTGCATCCG
>JBFYZU010000132.1:0-35543 GCA_041309365.1 Myxococcota bacterium | reverse complement strand
GGGTTGTAGGGATGCACGAAGGCCGGCTCCGGGTCCAGGCGGTCCGGCTCCCGGCCCATGATGTCCTCGCCCTGTTCCCACTCGCTCTCGGGAGGCCTGCGGGGCGGCACGCGGCGCGGGGCCACGACGAAGTCGTCTGGCGCCTCGCAAAAGGTGCTCTTGGCGAACAGGCTGAATGGGAACCGCGTGATCACCTTGTAGCCCGTGAAGTGGTAGGTCCCGCGTCCGGGGAACACGCAGTGGTACGTGGTGGACTGGCTCTTCTTGCCGGAGATCTTGAGGAAGAAGCACCTGCGGTTGATCACGAAGTTCGAGGAGAGGTCCTGGATCTCGAGGCAGTAGGAGGGGAAGGACTTGAGGTTCTTCACCGTGATCTCGATGGGGCAGGGCTCTCCGGCCCAGGGCAGCGTCGGCAGCCTCCGGCGGATCTCGATCCGCCGGAGCACTGCCTCCGACAGGATCCCGGAGATCACGATGAGGCTGAGCATGAAGCCCAGGACCAGGAAGAGGAGGTTGTTGGCCGTGTTGATGGCCGCGATCCCCACGCCGATGGTCACGAGGATGAAGATCTTGCCCTGGGTCGTGGTCTTGAGCCGGCGGGGAGGTCTCAACCTCTGCCCGACGCTCTTCCAGAAGCCTGCCAAGTCCTCAGTCCTCGCACTGGCCGGAGGCGGAGCCGCTCAGAGGGTCGGTGCGCGGCAACTCCTCGACGTCGTCACAGCGCGCCAGCCCCGGGTTGTGGTTGCACAGCGCATCGGCGATGTCCCCCGGAGTCGACAGGATCGACTCGAGGTGGATGTTGTTGACGAGCCAGGTGGGGCTCGCATCGACGCCCAGCGTGTCTGCGAGCCCTGCGTCGGCCACGAGCAGATCGAAGCCCTGCTCGCCTGCCGTGCACCCCGAGACCTTCTTCGTGTCCACATCGGCGGCCAGCGCACACTCCTTCCAGTTCATCTGCCCGAGGGCCGTCATGCAGCGTGCGTAGTCCATGAAGGTCCCGATCGGATAGAGGGCCTGCACGCAGGCCTGGTTGAGGTTCTCCAGGACCTCGCTCGCTCCGTGCCCCGCGCACAGGGCCGTCTCGCCGCTCGTGACGCAGAAATCGTCGAGCACGCCGTCCGGGAGGTTCCTGGCCTTCTCCGGCGATGTGAGCCAGTGCACCCGCAGCGTGAGGGCCTCTCCGAAGTGGTGCACGACGTCGTAGGCGGCGAAGAGGGCGTCGTTGCCGAACGGGCACTGGCTCATCACGAACAGGTCCAGGGTGGCCGGTTGCTCTTGCCTGCAGGGCAGGCTCATGGCGCAGCCGGGGTCGAGGCAGTCCGCGAGCCCGTCGCCCGTGTCGTCCTGGCCGTTGTCGCAGATCTCCGCTCCCGGATCGAAGCTCGCGCCCATGACGTCCGGGCTCAGCACGTGATAGCCGCCGGATGCCGTGGTGAGGGGCTCCACGGCTGGCCATCCTGCCGACAGCACCACGTCCTCGTGAAGGAGCAGCGCCGGCAGCACGCCGACCCCCGAGCTCGCCAGGAGCTCAGGGGCCTGGGGCTCGTCCCAGCGGACCACCTCGACCACGAGCGCCGGAAACGGCACGGCGAGGTTCGCGAGGACCTCCTCGATCTGCTCCGTGCAGTCGATGCACCGGTCGTCGGTGATCACGGTGACGCCGACGGGCGCGTTGAAGCAGGCGTCTCCCACCGGGCAGGTCTTCGGCTTGTGGGCCTCTTGCGTTGCGCAGCAGAGGGCGTCGGCCACGGAACGAGGGGCAAGAGAGAGGTTGTACGGGAGGCCACCGATGACGACCCAGGGGCTCACTGGCACTTCCTCGATCATCGTGGCCTTGTACGACGTCTCGAGCATCTCCTGGCCCTCGCCCGTCAGGATGCACGTCTTCAAGGGTCCGAGAGGTATACCGGTGTCTGCTGTGCAATCCTCCCAGCCCAGCGGGATCGTCGTCCTGTTCTTCGACATGCATGCCGCCACGGCTGCCGTGGCCTTGGCCGAGGGGGAGTGGGCCGCCGCGCACATGATGATCGTGTCGCCCATGAGCTCTGCCGGCCCGTTCTTGGCCACGATCTCTCCCTGGTCGGTCTTGCCCACCAGCGCGATGAGCTCTATCCGGACCTTTCCTTCCATCATCGCGACGATTCCCGGCAGGTCCTGCAGGAAAGCTGCCGAGTAGGGGCACTGGGCCATGAAGTAGATCTGCAGGAGAGGAGGCTCGTGCACGGCAGCGCCCCCCGTCTTGGGCCCATTGCGTCCCGGACAGCCGGCGCAGGCGAGCGCGACCGCGAGGGCGATGGCCGGCGTGCCCCGGGCCCTCACCGGACCGTCTCCCGTTTCCGGTCGGCGAGCAATGCCTCCGCGAGGCTCCGGCGCATGGAGGTGGAGAGCCTGTGCGCCTCGATGACCGTCACGAACTCGCGGTAGGCCGTCTGCAGGTCGTCGTTCACGACGATGTGCGAGAAGCTCTCGTACTGGCGTATCTCGTCGATGGCGTTGCGCATGCGCACGTCCAGCTCGGCAGATGATTCCGTGCCCCTCGAGGCAAGGCGGCGCCTGAGTGTCTCCACGTCCGGGGGCAGAACGAACACCGTGAGCGCCCCACGATGGTGCCGGGCGATCTGGCGCGCCCCCTGTACGTCGATATCGAACACGATGCCTCGCGCGCCCGGCAAGGAGGCGATGCGCTCGACCTCCGATGTGCTTGTGCCGTAGAGGTTGCCGTGCACCCTGGCGTGCTCCAGGAACCCGTCCGATGCGATCATGGCCTCGAACGTGGCCTCGCTCACGAAGTGGTAGTCGATCCCGTCGCGCTCGCCGGGGCGCGGCTTGCGGGTGGTGTGGGATACGGACACGTGGAAGCCGGCCATGGCCGGGTCCTCGATCAGCATGTGCCAGAGAGTGGTCTTGCCCGCGCCCGAGGCCGACGAGAGGACGATGAGCTGGAGGGTGTGAGAGATGCCAGGCCTCGTCGTGGTCATGGATTTCGTCTCTTTCGCTCGAACCACTCGACCGTCATCGCCAGGCCATCGCGCAGATCCGTTCCTGGTCCAGTGCCGAGCAGAGATGAGGCCAGGCTCCTGTCGCACGTCGAATGCAGGATGTCGCCCGGCCGGGGCGGCTCGTGCACCGGCGAGAGCGACGTTCCCATCACCTCGTTGAGGGTGGAGACCAGCTTGAGGAGGCTCGTCGCCCGGCCGGAACCCACGTTCATCACGCGTCCCGACAGGTCATCGGCTCGTGCAGCGGCCAGATTGGCGGTCACCACGTCCAAGACGTGGACGAAGTCGCGGGTCTGGTTCCCGTCCCCGAAGATCACCGGCCGGAGGCGTTCGCTCATCCGCTCGATGAACCTGGGAATCACGGCAGCGTACTCGGAGCCAGGGTCCTGCCTCTGGCCGTACACGTTGAAGTACCTCAGGCTCACGGCCGACAGCCCGTGCAACCGGCCGTACATGGTCATGAGGTGCTCGCCCGTGACCTTGGTCGAGGCGTAGGGCGAGAGCGGGGAGGGCAGCATGTCCTCGGTCTTGGGCAGCCTCGGGTCGTCGCCGTACACCGCACACGAGGAGGAGAAGACGACCCTGCCCACACCTTCCTCGACGCAGGCCTCGAGAAGGTTCACCGTTCCCGTGGCGTTCACCTCGTAGGCGCGAACGGGGTCGGCCACGCTCCTGGGCACGGACACCTCGGCCGCGAGGTGGAAGACGACCTGCACGCCCTCGACCGCGCGTCGCACCGTCTCCATGTCCCTGATGTCGCCCACGATCAAACGGTGCAGGCCCGGCAAAGCATCCAGGTTCTCGCGCCTCCCCGTGGAGAGATCGTCCAGGATGCGCACTTCGGTCCCCTGCTCGAGGAGGGCCTGCGCGAGGTTGGATCCTATGAACCCGGCGCCGCCCGTGATGAGGGCGAGCGCCGTCATTTCCTGGGAAGGTTGAACAAAGCGTCCAGCTTCGCCTTCACCGCGTTCTTGTCCGCGGATGCCTCGGGTTCACCGCTCCTGTACGTGAAGAACGTGCAGTAGTTGGTCCGTTCCCTGTCCGCAACGTACTCCGTGATGTGCTCGCGACACTGGTTCGGCTCTCCCACGTCCCAGTACTCGCAGTTCTTGCACACGTGAAGGTCGGCCCCGCAGTGCGGGCAGGTATCCGTGCGCTGCATCTTCACCTCGAACACGATCTCGTTCTTGCACTTGTGGCAGAAGTGGTGCTTTTCCTCTTCCTTGGGAATGTACATAAGAGAGCCTCCGTGCCCTGTCTCTTGCGACGGCTAGAGGTTAATCGGGATCCCGGTCCACCGCAACGGGGGTCGGCGCTGGATCGACAGCGTGGCGACATGGCGTTGCCCCTGTCCTTCTTTCCTCTATAATCTACCTCGGTGCGCAAGATCCCGTTCATCTGCCTCGTGCTTCTCGCCGGATGCGGCCAGGGGCTGCGGGTCGACGAGATGGAGGTGAGCCTCTCGCCCCTGTCCGGCAAGCAGGGCGAGACCCTCACGCTCTTCATCGATGGGGTGGGAACGCGCTTCGCGCAGAGCGGGCCGGATCCTCTCGTCGCCATCTCCGGGGAAGCGGACGGGGTGGTCACGGGACACGTGGTGGTCGACAACGAGCACCGCGCACGTTTTCCCTTGCACATCGCCTCGTCGGCGGCCGTCACCGGGAGCGACGGCTCGCACGTTCGCAGCATCGCCGTGACCTCGGGCGGGCGGACCTGGGATTTCGATTTCTCCGTGAATGCGTCGCCGTCGCTGCCGCGGATAGGCATCGATCCCGACTCGGGCGTGGCGGGCACGTCAGGGGTTACGGTGGACGTCCTGTCCACGAGCCCGGCTATGTCCTTCGGGGAGGACACTGTCGTGACGTTCACGGACGATTCGGGCGTGCACGTGGACGCCTCCGAGGTCACCGGACCTTCCCACGTGAGGCTGGAGATCCACATAGACGACGATGCGCCGGAGGGCCTTTCATCGGTCACGGTCACGACGGCGGGGGACGTGGCCACACATCCGTTCGAGGTCCATGCGATGCCGGACACGAGGCTCTGGGCCATCCCGGCCGAGGCGCACCAGGACACGACGCTGTCCGTCAACCTCGTCGTGGAAGGGCTGACCCTCAATCCCGGCGACCTGACAGTGGAGCTCCCGTACAACCCCCTGATCACGGTGTCCGACGTGACGTGGGCCAGCGCGTCCTCTGGATCGGCCACGATCGCCATTGCCTCGGATGCACCCGCAGGGCCTACACAGATCCTCGTGCGCTCGGGTTCCCGAACGGCGAGCTCCACCTTCAAGGTCCTGCCCACCACCAACACGGAGCCCTTTCTCAGGCTCTCGCCTGCCGTCGTCGAGCAGGGCGCCACCCTGCGCGACGTGTTCATCACGGGCGTGTACACGGGCTTTTCCGCCAGCGGGAGCGAACTCGCCGTGACCCCGGGAGACGGGATCGCGGTGGACGGCTTCTGGGTCATCGACGATGCCCAGCAACGCGCCGTGGCACGGTTGACCGTGGACGCCGATGCGGACCTCGGCTCCTCCGTGGTCACCATCGCAACGGGAGAGCAATCGGCGCAGGGCGTGCTCACGGTGATAAGGTCCCCGGCGCTGGCGGTCAGGCTCGTTCCCTCGACGGTCATCCAGGGCGATACGGACCTCGTCGTCGGGCTCTTCGTGGAGGGTGCGGACCTGCTTTCTGCATCGTCTCTCGAGGTCTTTTTCCCGGTGGGCGCGGGCCTGGGCGCGGGCGAGATCTCCGTCGTCTCCTCCTCGCAGGCCACGATTGCCATGGACGTGACCCCCACCGCGCCGACCGGTTCCACCCTGCTCACGCTCGATGTGGACGGGCAGACCGCGAGCGCACCACTCGTCGTGCTCGCTTCCGACTCGGGGGGGTCGTTCACGATCCAGCCGCCCTTCCTCTCCATCCCGTCGGGCGAGGTGACCATCGGCCTGGAAGGCACAGGCACGGACTGGAGAGCCGGAGAGGTCACGCTCCGCTTCTCGGATCCTTCCATCGAGGTGCTGGATTTCGACATCACGGGACCGACGGAGGCAACGGCCACGGTTCGCGGGCCAGCATGGATTACCTCGAGGCGGGTGGTGGCCTACATGGCATCGACGTCCTCTCTCGAGGCCGCCTGGTGGACCATGCTGACGACTTCCTACCGCGACGTGCGTTTCTTTCCGGACACGATCGAGGCGGGGGACAAGATCAACGTGCTGGCCGTGGGCAACTCGACGGCCTTCCTCGACGGGCTCACCATGGGCATCCTGCCCCCTTCGTCGGGGCTGGGTGCTGGCGCGGTGACGGTCTACGACCCGGACCTGGCCATCGTGGAGCTGCAGTCGTCCCCCGAGGCCAGCCCCGGGCTCTACGGGCTCACGCTGGTCACGGGAGGCGAGGTGGGCCTCGGGTCCATCCGGGTGACCGAGCCTGCCTTGGCAGTGAAGGCCAAGGCCGATCCGGGAGTCATCGTGGTGGAGGCCTCGACCACCGTGCGCATCACCTCTGGTGGTGCTTCTTTCGACTCCACCACGGTCGTGAGCTCACCTGTGCACGGGCTCGTACCGGGTGCTCCCAGCGTCATCGATCCGGGCACCATGGAGGTGTCGCTGTTCGCCCACTCGGGCATGAACGGCCAGGTCGTGCCGCTGACCCTCGAGACAGGCGCCGACGTCCGGCGGGCCTGCGTGGCCATGGTCCTCGTGCCAGGCCAGCCTCACGCGCATTTCTCCCCGGTCTTCGTGCCTTCCTCGTCCACGGCCACTCTCACCGTGGAATCCCTGGGCACGCCGCCCATCGATTTTGGCGACGATCCCCCCGAGATCTCGGCCGCCTCGACCGGAGTCGCGATCAGCGGTTCGAGGAGACTTTCTGCCTCCACGATGGAGGTGGACGTCCAGGTGGCCGACGCCAGCCTCGTCATGGAGTCGGTCGTCCTGATAAGGCTCGCAGGCACGCGCTACGACTGGTTGTTGGTCGTCCCCGTGCTGGATCCTCCCTTGACCCTGACCCTCGAGTCAGGGTCGGACGTGGCGTCGGGAGTCGTGGGCGGCACGCTGGAGATAGAGAGCCAGGGGTTCGGCCTCTTCGACGCATCGTTGCGCGCGGCCGCGCCGTCCCTTGCAATGTTCGTGGAGTCGATCCAGTCCACGGGAGCATCCTCGGCAAGGGTGGTGTACGACGCTCCGGTGCACGAGTCGGTCGTCGAGGCCACGCTCTACGCCATGCCCGAGCCTTCCGCGTGGGCCATGCCCGTGCCCCTCTCTCTGATGCGCGCACCGCTCCGCGTCGTGGGCATTCCTTCCCGGGTCCTGGAATCCGTTCCGGCGGATGGGCCCGATCTGGTGGGGTTCACGCCGGCGGCGGATGCGACCCTGATCCTGTGGACGGTCCAGGAAGGGGGCTTGCAGGCAGTGCCGTGGATCATGCTCGGCCAGGACGGGATCTCCGTGACGGGCCGGCCCGGTCACGGGGGCATCATGGCCCTGCCCGACACGTCACCGGAGAGGCGCTACGCCAGCGTGGGAGAGGCCGACACCTCGGGGACCTCCTACTGGCTGAGCGTGCTTGCGACCCTCTCGGGCGTGGACAGGATCGAGGTGGAGCCCAACGACAGCCTGACCGAGGCGCGGGGCCTGGGTGGGCCGGGCTTGCCGTCGTCGGTCCTTCTGGCCTCCATCGGAGACGCCTGCGACGTGGACTTCTACGAGATTGCACCGGGTCCGGTCACGTGCTTCGAGGTCGTGTCCACCCGCTGGGCCGCGGGTACTTTCAGCTCTCCGTTCGTCTCTCTGACCCTCCTGGACGAGACGGGCGCCGAGGTCGACCGGGTCACGGGCGGCGACGGGCACATGGACCCGGTGATCTGCACCGAGGGTGAGCCCGGCGCCACTCGCTACCTGCGGGTTCTGGGCCTGGCGGGAACGGGCGGCCCGTACCTGCTCGTGCCCCGGTGGCCGGTCCTGATCAACGAGCTGGACAATGGCCCCTTCTCCGGCCGCTGGATCGAGATCCAGGGGCCCGAGGCCACCTCCCTCGCCGGCTGGACGATCGAGATCTTGGATGGAGTCTCGGGCTCGTCGCGCGGGCTCGTGGATCTCTCGCCAGTGGGGACAATGCCTGCAGGAGGCATCGTCCTGGTTGCCGCCCCCTCGGCGCCCGTGACCGCGGACCTGACCAGCGCCGTTCTGGACCAGATGATCGTCCCCTACGCGGTGAGGCTGTGCCACTCGGGCCGTGGAACGTGCGACACGGTTCAGGTCGGGACGGGAGGCTCCTACGGGGAGGGCGATCCGCTGGATCCGGCTGCCCTTCCCGCAGGTCGTCTGTGGTCCATCGACACGCAACGCAATTTGCTCGACTTCGTTCCCTTCGTCCAGGGCACACCCGGTGAGCCGGGAGGGTTGCCAGAGCCATGAATGCACGAATGGAGGACTCGGACATGGATGACCTGCAGAGCCTGCTCGACGAGAGCTTTCGCGAGGAGGAGATCATGGAGAGCGAGGAGGCGTTTCTCGTGCTCGCCCTCATGGTCCGTTCTGGACGCACCCTGGACCAGCTCGTGGGAGGGTCCGGGCTCGACAGGGCCGGCGTCGAGGAGGTGCTGTCCATGGCCACGAGCGTCGGTCTGGTCAGGGCCTCGACCACCGCCCCGCTGCGATTCTCGATCGACTGGAAGCCTTTCACGCGTTACTTCCTGGAGGAAGCGGTGGGGCTCGATACGGAGATCTCGGTCATGGTGCAGGCCCATCAGGGCGATGACGACGAGGCGTTCGAGGACTTCGCGGCGCGAGCCAACGCCCTCGTCAACGAATTCACAGGCGATCTCAGCAAGAACCCGCGTTTCACGGATCTCGTCCGAGACTACCTGAGGCTGCTGGTCGAGGAGTTCCTCGCGGACGATCCCAGGCTCTACGACATGACGCTCGCGGACGCGGCCCGGGCGTTCGAGAGCCTCCTCGTCAAGATAGGGCCCGGGTCTTTCAAGACGCGCAGCAAGGACAACGCCAGGCTGCTGCGCTCCATTCGCGCCTGGGCGCAGCACGCGTCCGAGGTGAACATGCTCGGTGAGGTGGCCCTGGCACAGGTGATGCATGACCATGGACTTCTACGTTAACAGGCTCGCGGTTCTCAGCGCGGCGTTCCTCTTCGCTTCCTGCTACCAGTCCTACCCGCGCATCGCCGTGGACGAGGACGCCGTCGACATCCCCTGCACGCCGCGGGTCACAGAGGCCCGGCGCATCACGCCGGGCGTGTTCGTCCTTCTGGACCGATCCCGTTCCATGGACTACCCCGACTACGGGCTCCTCTACTGGGAGCCTGCCTGCGAGGCCATCGAGGGAGTCGTCGAGGAGCTCCAGGAAGACGTGGCCTTCGGCCTGGGTTACTTCCCGGACGAGGCCTGCGATGCCTACGAGCCCAACTGCTGCGGCATGAGCGAGGCCGCCGTGCCCGTGAGGCTCGCCAACCTCGGACCCATCAGGGCGTCGCTCGACGCCACGTACGTGGACGGCGGGACTCCCACCGCGCCCAGCGTCACGGCGTCGCTGGGTTCTCTGACCAGCTACATCGACCTGGGGGCCGCCTTCATCATGCTCGTCACCGATGGCGTGCCCAACTGCAACGACAGCCTCTCGCACCCCGGATGCGTGTGCACCAACCCGTCCGGCGTCTGCGACAACGCGACGCAGTGCCTGGACGACACGCGCACCTACGATGCCCTGAGGGCCGCCCGGGACGCCGGAGTCCTCGTGTACGTGGTGGGCCTCGTGGGCGGCTCGGGGACGTCGTGGACCGAGGTCATGCACGCCATGGCCGACGCGGGAGGCACGGGCGAGGCGACCCTGGTCTCGGATCCCGAGGACATCTTGCCGGTCATGTCCGAGCTCGCACGCCACGTGACCCCCTGCCTGTTCGACGTGGACCGTGACTTCTTCGAGGACGATCCGGACTCGGTGACCTTCGAGGTGGGTGGCGTGACCTGGAGCCGCGATCCGGCCAGGCTCGCCGGCTGGGACCTGGTGGCGCCCGACCGGATCCGCTTCTTCGGCGCGCCCTGCGACGACATCCTGGGGTCGGGTATCGCATGGCTCGACGGCACGGCCCCCTGCATCTGATCGGGACGGCGGGCCATCGCGGATCGTCAAGGGGCGTGGACGATGATCGCGTCCGACCCGGTGACGGTGACACGGACCTGGGGAGGCGGGGTCGTGCAACCCTCGTACGAGTAGATCAGGTCGAGGATACAGATGATGTCGTCGCCCGTGGGAGCTCCTTCCCAGTGAAGCACGCCCGGCGTGAACCCCGGATCCGACACGGAGCCGCCGCTGCAGGCCTGCACGGTGCTGTCCATGGTCCCCGATCCACGCAGCATGCTCGCGTCGGGAACGAGGTAGCGGCATTCGAGCACCCAGCCCAGGATGCGGGCCGGTGAGGACGTGGGATTGTCCAGGGTGGCTCCGAAGGACACGCTGGTCCCTCCGGCCGAACCATCCACGGTGACGTCGTCGAGGGTGACGCCGAGCCTCGTCGAGCAGGGATCGCCGTCGCATGCCGTGACATCCGTGTCCGCATCCCCCGTGACATCCTCGCCCGCGCAGGAAGCGACGAGGATCATGGCGCAGATGCAGGCGAGCCTCTCCACGGGCGATCTACAGGCAGTAGAAGCCGAGGGCTTCACCGGTCCACTCGCACGTCGTGTCGCAGGCCGCGCAGTCGCGCTCGAGGATGTCGCCGTACTCGCACCAGCGCGCGGTGTCGCCGTCGCACTCGCCCTCGAACCCCAAAGTGTCGCACTCGTCGAGACAGCGCGTGAGACCGTATGGTCCCTCGCCGCAGGTTGCAGAAAAGTCGTCGCAGTAGTGGTACCAGAGCTCGCCGCCCTCGCACCACACTGCCACGTTGCCGTCGCAGATGCCGTCGAACGTGATCCCGCGGCAGGGGTCGGGCGGGATGCAGCGCGACCTTTCCGAGGAGTCCAGCCCGCAGATCCAGCCGAAGCTCCGGCAGTCGTGGTAGTAGATCTCCGAGTCCTCGCACCACACTGCCACGTTGCCGTCGCAGCGTCCCGTGAGAGTCTCGTCCCCGCAGGGCGGCCTGCAGCGGAAAAGGCCCGCGTCGTCGGCCGCGCACTCGTACCCGAAATCCGCGCAGTCGTGGTAGTAGATCTCCTCGTCCTCGCACCACACCGCCATGTTGCCGTTGCAGCGGCCCTCGAAGGTCTCGTCCCCGCAAGGCCCCGGATCCAGAAACCCGTGCAGCCACTCGGCTGCGATGTCCGTGCGGGCGTAGAGCGAGTTGCCCAGGCAGTCGTCGCTGTCCACGGCCGAGGCCACACCCATGACCGTCGGGCCGACGCCGGGTACGGTCCAGAGCATGGGTCCGCCGCTGTCGCCGAAGCACAGGCCGCTCAGGCCTCCGTCGTTGGTCGTGTAGACCGCCGGTGCCTCGATGTGCACGACCTGGGTGGTCCACCAGCGCCGGGTGTTCCAGTCCGACCCGGCGGGGTCCGTGGTCCCGTATCCCACGGCCTGGATGGTCTGCTCGAGCATGGATGTGGGCTCGAAGTTCACAGGGATGGGCTCGAGCCCCAGGGCGGCCGTGTCTCCCTGCACGATGATGACCGCCAGATCGTAGGGCGGGTTGGCCACCCCGCCCACCGAGCCGCGGTACTCCGGGTGGATGTAAACCTCCTCTCCGCGAAGGGACGCCTCTGGCGGCAGGTAGGACTCGCCCACGAGGAACGTGGGCATCCCCGAGATGCCCTCCACGCAATGGGCCGCCGTGAGCACGACGTCCGGGGCGACGAGGGTGGCCGTGCAGGTGCCGGTCAGGTCGAGGTTCAGGGCGCCTATGCTCTTGATCTGGTTCTCGGTGAGATCCACCACCGAGGGATCGTGCTCGCGTACGCCGTTGACGATGGCGCGGCGGGCCTCCTTGACGGCCCCGCACTCGTCCGTCCGTGCGCCGATGGGTTGCGACCGGTAGTTGCACCCCGCGAGGATTGCCATCGCCGTGAGAACCCACAGGGTCGTTGGCATGCTCTGCACCTCCGAGACGGCCTTGCGCCGCAGGACAGACAATGAAAGAAGGTGGGGGTTTTTGCAAGGAGGCCGGCTCACCCCGGCTGGCGAATCCCTTCCGTCTCCTGGATCTCGGCCGCCAGGGCCCTGGCCTGGCGGACGTGCTCGGAGACCCGCTTGCGGAAGCTGGCGGCATCCATGGTCCCGTCCAGGTAGGCCTCGCATGTCTCTCCCATTTCGTCCATGCTGGCCACGATGACCTTCGACACGGGCCGCGGATCGTCCGGGCGGGTCGACAGCGGACCGTCGAGCACCTGAGGCTTGACGCGGAGCAGGTGCATCCACACGTCCTGGAGCCCGCTGGCGAGCCGCGTGAGCTTCACGATGCGCGCGAGCTCCGGATCCCCGGCCAGCTCCGGCCTCTGCAGCATTCCCAGAAACCCCATGCCGGTGCTCCAGCTCATGGACTCGGTTTCTAGCACGATCCACCAGGGATGCGTAGGGGCTTGGGCGATGCTTGCGCGTGCGGTATAAGCGGCACCGGAGGTGGTCCATGTACGAGACACTCTTCGAACCGATCACGATCCGGGGCGTGACCTTCAAGAACCGGATCGTGATGCCGGCTCTGACCCTCTTCTTCTCGCCGGATCGCAAGCTCAACGAGCGATACATGCGATTCTGGGAGCGCAGGGCCGAGGGAGGAGCGGGTGCCATCGTCGTGGGTCCCGTGGGAATCGACCTCGTGGGTTCGGGCATGATGACACTGGGGCTCGACACGGACGAGGCCGTCGGTGACTTCTCGAGGCTCGCGGAACGCCTGCACGCCCACGACTGTCGCGCCATCGCCCAGCTCTTCCACTCCGGCCGCTACGCCATGAGCATGCTCACCGGCCAGCAGCCCATCGCCCCGTCCGCCGTGCCTTCCGACTTCTCCAAGGAGACGCCCAGGCAGATGACCCTCGACGACATCCACGAGGTGCAGGATGCGTTCGTGGCGGCCGCACGACGTGCCGTGGAGGCTGGCCTCGACGGCGTGGAGATCATCGCCTCCGCCGGCTATCTCATCAGCCAGTTCTTGTCGCCGCTCACGAACCTGCGCGACGACATGTACGGCGGGAGCTTCGAAGAACGGGCGCGGTTCGGGCGCGAGGTCGTC
The DNA here is from genome assembly GCA_041309365.1 of Myxococcota bacterium. Classification (GTDB taxonomy): domain Bacteria; phylum Myxococcota_A; class Polyangia; order DRWM01; family DRWM01; genus JAFDER01. The sequence goes on along the minus strand of JBFYZU010000132.1, from coordinate 22,366 downwards.
GGGAAGGTCCGTGCCCAGGTCGGCGAGGACCACGTGGTGGCCGTGCGAGTGGCGGGCAACGACTTCGTGGCGGGGAGCCACGGCAACGCCGAGTCCGTCCGTGCTTGCCGGATCTTCCTCGACGCGGGTGCGGATCTGATCAACGTGACGGGCGGGTGGCACGAGACGAGGGTGCCTCAGCTGACCATGGAGGTGCCGGCGGGCGCCTACACCTACCTGGCGCGATCCATCCGAGAGGCGACCGGAGGCCTGGTGCTGGCGAGCAACCGCCTGGGAGATCCGTTCGTCGCCGACGTGACCCTGCGCGACGGTGCGGCCGACATGGTGGGTCTCGCGCGACCCCTCTTGGCCGATCCTGACTGGCCTCTCAAGGTGCTGGAGGAGAGGGTGGAGGACATCGTGCCCTGCGTGGCCTGCATGGAAGGGTGCATGGACAGGCTCATGCAGGGCCAGGCGGTCACCTGCGCCTTGAACCCGGACGCCGGCCGTGAGCACGAGATCGACGAGAGGCTGTCCGCACCCCAGAAGAAGAAGGTGATCGTGGTGGGAGGAGGCCCGGGAGGCATGGAGGCCGCCCTCACGGCCGCGCGAATGGGCCACATGGTGGACCTGTACGACCGTGCGAGCTGGCTGGGAGGCCAGCTCGACATGGCTTCCGTGGTTCCGGGGCGCGGTGAGCTCATGCGCCTTCTGGACTACTACTCCGGCTCGCTCCTGGAAGCCGGAGCACAGATCCACCTGGGGCGCGAGCTGGACATCACGGACATCGTGCAGATGGCCCCGGACCACGTCCTCCTGGCAACGGGCGCGGCCCCTCTGGCATCAACCATCCCGGGCTCGGACGGCCAGAACGTGGTGCAGGCCTGGGACGTGCTCAGGAACGACCCGCCACTGGGCCGGAAGGTGGCCGTCATAGGAGGGGGTGCCGTCGGCCTCGACGTGGCCCTGTACCTCTCGGCCAAGGGAACGCTTGATCCGGAGACTCTGCACTTTCTCGTGTTTTACCGGGCCGAGACATGGGACAGGCTGCAATCCCTCGTCGAGCGCGGTTCGAAGCAGGTCGTGGTGTTCGAGAAGATGCGCAAGGCGGGCAGGGACCTGGGCCGCTCGTCACGCTGGGTCGTCATGGTCCAGGCAGAGAAGCGCGGCATCGAGATCCGCACCAGCGTCGAAGTGGACGCCATCGAGGCCGACGGCACGGTCCTGTTCTCACGCAAGATGCCCGACGGGTCCAGCGAGCCGGGCAGGGAGCGGTTCGAATCCGTCGTCCTGGCCCTCGGCGCCAGGGCCGAGGATCCCCTGTCCGCCGATCTCGAGAAGGCAGGGATCCCGGTCACCCGCCTCGGCGATTGCGTGAAGCCGGCCCGGATCATCGACGCCGTCTTCGCTGCCCGCGAGGCCGCACGCAACCTCTAGGCAGACCACGCGACTTCTGGTCCGACTTGCCGTATATTGTGCACGGGGAGGTGCTCCATGAGAACGACGATTTTGATCTTTTTTGCCATCGCACCGGCCGCATGGGCATGCGGCTCGAGCGATGATCCTCGATGGGATGGGGCCACCGACGTCACGACGGATGCCCCTGTGGACGGGATCACCGATCCGGCCGCGGACGTGCCCGTTGATACCGTGGCCTGGGGGGTGCGCCTGCACGGCACGGTCTGGGGACCCAACCGCATGTTCCCCGTGAGCGGGGCCGTCGTGGCCGCCTACACGGACATGCCGGATCCCATCCCGGAGTACAGGTACTGCGAGTGGTGCGTCGAGCTGCCGTCCGGAGTCCCGAACACCGTGTCTGGCCCGGACGGGTCGTTCGAGCTGCAGGTCCCGGCGGGTCTCGACTACCACCTCGCCGTGCAGAAGGGGCAGTTCAGACGCATACGCGACTACAGCGCCCCCGGGACCCCGGGCGACCAGGACCTGCCGGAGGACATGACAACCTTGCCCAACATCAAGGATCCGGGCATCGGGGACATGATCCCGAACATCGCCCTGGTGTACGGCGACTACGACGCCATTCAGGACGTGCTGGGCAAGGCGGGCATCGGGGCGGTGGACGGATCGTACTCCTTCGAATGGGGCAGCGAGGTGGACGTGTTCGACGTGTTCGACAACTCGGACGGTGCAGACCCGCACGGCGAGAACCTCGACAACCTCCTCCTGCACCCCGAGCGGATGATGTACTACCACGTGATCTTCTTCGCCTGCTCCTACAACGCCATCTTCGAGTTCATGGAGAACGCCACGATTCAGGAGAACCTGCGGGAGTACGTGCGAGGGGGTGGCAAGCTCTACGTGTCGGACTATGCCTACACCGTGGCGGACATGCCCTGGACCGAGTTCGTCTGGTTCGACGACCCGCTGCACGGCGGCTGCCAGGAGAACCGGTTCCCCGACGGATGCAACCACGGCCCGCCCTTCGACGCGCCCAGCCGCTCGCCCAGCCAGGGGCTGAGCGACTGGTTGCTCGCCGTGGATCCCGATGCAACGGAGAGCGATCTGGGGCTCGCGGAATTCACGACCCGGGAGAACTGGGACACCATCGGGGAGCTCTTCAGCTCGTACGTCGGCGACGACTTCGAGGGCCTGCCCGTGTACATGAGCCCGACGGTCTGGGTGGAGGGCACGTGGAACTACGAGGCCGAGGACGTGCCAGACCCCGATGCGTGGGACTACGACACGTATCACCCGTTCACCGTGAGCTGGCCCTGGGGCTGCGGCCGTGTACTGTTCACCACCTATCACACGGTGGGCGACACCACGGGCGGCAAGCATCCGGGCTTCTTGACCCAGGAGCTCATCCTCTGGTACCTCATCATGGAGATCCAGGTCTGCCAGGAGACGGAGCTCATCTGACTTCTCCTCCGGCTTCGCCCACCACGATGGGTGCAACACGCTGCGCGTGTTGCCCGACCCCCCCCAACACGGAGCTGGTGTACGACCCGCGGGGTCCTTGAAGACAGGGCGCCGGTGGGTATACTCTGCGCCAATGCATCGGGGGGTCCCCGGTGCGGCAAGAGGCGGCGCTCCGAGTGGCGAAGACGAAGGACATCAGGGACGAGGCCATCATCCACCTCTCGGGGCTGAGACAGTCCTACGGTGAATTCCAGGCCCTCAAGGGCCTCGATGCCACCATCCGGGGAGGGGCCATCGGCCTGCTCGGGCCCAACGGGGCCGGAAAGTCCACCTTGCTCAAGGTCCTTCTGGGCCTGGTGTCCCACGATTCGGGGTCCGTGGAGGTCTTGGGCCTCAGGCTGCCGGACGACGTGTTCGAGATACGGCGCCAGATAGGCTACATGCCCGAGACCGAGGCCGTGCATCCGCGCATGACCGCCATCGCCTACGTCACCTTCGCAGGTGTGCTGTGCGGCATGCCCCGCGGGCACGCGTTCCAGAGGGCCCACGACATCCTCTACCACGTGGGTCTGGGCGAGGCCCGCTACCGCAGGCTCGAGACCTTCTCGCAGGGGATGCGCCAGAGGGTGAAGCTGGCCCAGGCCCTGGTGCACGGGCCTCGCCTCCTGTTTCTGGACGAACCCACGAGCGGGCTCGATCCGGGCGGGCGCGAGGAGATGCTCACCCTGATCCACGACGTGAGGGAGCGTGGCATCCACACCGTGGTGTCCACGCACATCCTGAGCGACGTGGAGAGGACCTGCGACCACGTCTTCCTCATGAACAACGGCTCCATCATCTTCAACGGGCCCATCGACAGGCTCAAGCGAACGGACGAGGACACCTTTCTGGTGGAGGTGAAGAGGGACCTTTCGGGGTTTTGCAAGCACCTGGAGAAGGCCGGGTGCACGACGGGCTTCTCCGGCTTCAAGCTCAGCGTCAAGGTCCCCGGCGGCGACGACGGCACGATCATCTTGCGCACCGCGATCTCCGAGGGATACCAGATCCGGCACTTCACGCCGAGCAAGCAGACCCTCGAGATGGCCTTCATGGAGCTGGTGGACAAGGCTCGCCAGGAGGACGGCACGGCAGGGGAGGGCGCCGGATGACGGTCCGGGACCTGAGGTATGCGCCCTACGAGGGCGTGTCGCGCTCTCACTGGCACTCGGTGTGGGCCATCGCCCGCAACGAGATGGGCATCACCTGGTCCTATTTCAGGACCAAGCTTTTGCTCATCGCGGCGCTCGTCATCGACGTGATCTTCATCGTGCTCGTGTTCATCGAGGCGGGCGTCATCAACCTCATGAGCGAAGGCCCCAACGCCGTCACCGAGCTGACCACGGCTCCTGTCACGGCCTATGTCTGGCTGAAGCTCTACGGCCTCATCCTCCTTTTCGCCGCCACGGGGTGCGGGACCATCTCGCACGACATCCAGGCCGAGCTCATGCAGTTCTACTTCGCCAAGCCTCTCAAGCGATTGCAGTTCATCCTCGGCAAGGCCCTCGGGCTCGTGCTCGTTGGCGCAACGGTCACCATCGTACCCGGCATCCTCATCTTTGGCCTGAGGCTCGCCATGCTGGCGCGCACCGACCTGCTCGGCGAAGCTCTGGCGCAGTGCGGGTCCGTGCTGGCCTTCGAGCTCGTCATGCTCGTGACGTTCTCGTTCGTCATCCTGGCCGTGTCCAGCTTGACCCGCAGGAGCGGCTACGCGGTGCTGTCGTGGCTGGCCGTGATCTTCATCCCCGATCTGACGGCCCTCATCGTGGGGCAGGTGGTGGACGCCGAGTGGCCGCACCTTCTGTCCGTGACCGCGAACCTCACCGGCGTGTTCGACGTGATGATCACCCGGACCCACGATATCTCCGTCTGGGCGCCTCCCGCGGCCGTCATGGGGATCGCGGCAGCAGCCTTCGGCATCGTCTGGTGGCGCATCGGCGTCTTCGAGAGGCTGTGAGCGGATGGGCAGGACACGACCAGAGGCGACCGTCGTGCTCGACCGCGTGACCCGCGGCTACGGGTCCGTCATCGGCCTGAACGACGTGAGCCTCTCGATGTACCCTGGCGTGACAGGGCTGCTCGGCCCCAACGGTGCGGGCAAGAGCACCATGATGAAGCTTCTCACGGGGCTGATGAGGCCGGGACAGGGCCAGGTCAAGGTGATGGGCGAGAGCCCCTTTCGCAACGCTGCCCTCATGAGACGCCTGGGGTTCTGTCCGGAGTGGGATGCATTCTACAGGGACATGAGCGGGTTCGAGTTCGTGAGCTTCCTCACGAGGCTCAACGGGATCGAACGCAAGCAGGCAGAGGAGATGGCCACCCGTGCCCTCGTGAAGGTGGACCTCAGGCAGAAGATGGACGAGCCCATCTCCACGTACTCCAAGGGCATGCGCCAGCGAACCAAGCTCGCCCAGGCCATCGTACACGATCCGGACGTGCTCCTTCTGGACGAGCCTCTCAACGGCACCGACCCGGTTGGCCGCAAGATCATCGTGGATCTCATCCGGCAGATGGGCGAGGAGGGCAAGACCGTGCTCGTGTCCAGCCATGTGCTGCACGAGGTCGAGGTCATGACGCGCAACATCGTCCTCATCCACAGGGGGAAGGTGCTGGCCGAGGGCGAGATCCAGAACATCCGGGACATGATCGACAAGCAGCCTCACCACATCGTCATCGAGTGCACACAACCGCGCAGGTTCGCCACGTGCTTCGCCCCCTTCGGCGACGTCACGCAGATCTCCTTCACCCCGAACGGGTTCGTCGTGGCCACCACGGACCCGGATGCATGCTACGAGAGGATCCCGCGGCTGGCCCTGGACAACGACGTGAAGCTCCGGGCACTGACGTGCTCGGACAACGATCTCTCCGCGGTCTTCCGGTACCTCATCGGATGACTCCGGACGCGAGGTGGGATTGAACGAGAAGGAGCAGAAGGTGACCGAGGCCAACGCGCAAGGCGCCGGCATGGCGCCGGGCCTGACGGCATTTCTCGGGGTCCAGTTCGCGCAGTGCCTCAAGAGGCGCAAGGTCATCGTGCTGGGGATCCTGCTCCTTCTGCCCGTGATCCTGTCCGTGGCCGCCCTGGTGCACGGCACGCGCATACCGTGGTCCGAGCTGACGAGGGCGGTGGGCGTCATCTACACGCCGTTTCTCTTGCCTCTGGTGGCACTGTTCTACGGCGGCCCCATCATCGTCGAGGAGATCGAGCAGAAGACCTATGCGTACCTGCTCGTGAGGCCCGTGCCACGCTACCAGCTCTTCTTCGGCAAGCTCCTGGCCGCCAGCGCCACCACCCTGCTCCTGACCCTGGTCTCGCTTCTCGTCTTCATCGGCGTGCAGTCACCCATGATACAGGGCACCTCGCTGGCCGGCCCGAGCATCGCCCGGATGGCCACGGCCTTGGGCCTCGGCACGCTGGCCTACGTGTCGCTGTTCGCGGCGCTGGCCTCGGTGTTCGGCCGCTCGCTCCTTGCCGGAATCCTGTACTTCATCATCTTCGAGTGGGGAATCTCCAGGTTGCCCGTGCTCGAGCTGCTCTCCATCCGCTTCCACCTCTACCGCATCCTGGAGTTCGCACCCGAGCGCAGCATGACCGAGATGCTCATGCCCGCGAGCATCGAGGTGGAACCATGGATCTCCACGCTGGTGCTCTGCATCGCATCCGTGGTGCTCATCGCCGTTGGCGCTCTCATCTCCGAGTTCCGCCAGTACAGGACTTGAAGATCTCCGAGGTCGATAGGTTGGAGGATTGCGTCGCAAGGCAGCCTTGCCTATGCTTCGACGTCGTGAGCGGAACCGAGAAGCTCAGGTTGAGGCGGGACCTCACCCCGGTCATGGGAAAGGTGCAGGAGAAGGACGTGATCCTCCTGCGCGACCCTCTGGCCATGAGCTCGCAGGTGCTGGCGGTGGCTGGCGGGGCGGTGCAGGTGCTGCAGCTTCTGGACGGCTCGCGGGACATGGCGCGCCTGAGGCTCGATGCCATCGCACTGGCGGGCGGAGACATCCGCGCTGGCGACGATGCACAGGCGCTGCTGGAGATCCTGGACGAGCGCTACCTCATGGACAACGCCCGCTTCAGGGATGCCGTCAGGAGCATTCTCGATGACTGGCGTGCCGATCCGGAACGCCCCGCCTCCTTCTCGGGTTCGGGATACCCCGAGGACCCGGGTGACCTGTCCCGCTCCCTGGAGGACGTCCTGGATCACGCACCGGGCATCACGACGGACGTGCCATCCGGCAAGCTCGTCGCACTGGTCGCACCGCATATCGACCTCAGGGAAGGCTGGCTCGTCTACGGGGCGGCCTACGGGTTCATGGGCCTGGCGGTTCCCGAGCCCGAGCGGATCCTGGTTTTGGGTACAGGGCACTCCCTCGAGAGGCAGGTGCTATGCCCCACCAGAAAGAACTACGTCACGCCGCTGGGCATGGCGAGAACGGACGTCCAGGCCGTGGACAGGATCGTCGAGATCGGCGGCCTGGATCGGGACGATCTGGCCCACAGGGGGGAACACTCGATCGAGTTCCAGGTCATCTTTCTACAGCATCTCTTCGGCGACGACCTGCAGCCTCTGGTGCCGGTGCTGTGTGGCGATGCCAGCCGGCATCTCGAGGATGTCTCCCGTCCCTCGGAGCTGCCAGGCGCGGCGCCCGTCATCGAGTGGCTCGCGCCGCAGGTGGCAGATGGCGAGACGTTCGTGGTGGCCGGGGTGGACCTGTGCCATGTGGGCCCCAGGTTCGGAGACGGGAAGACCGCTTCGGAGCTTTTGCCCGCGGCACTCGAGCACGAGACGGCTCTCATCGATGCGCTCGAGAGCGTGGATCCGGTGGCCTTCTGGCAGGAGGCACGGCGGGTGGGCGATCGCCATCACGTGTGCGGTCTCACAGCCCTGGGCATCCTCCTGGAGCTCATGCCGCAGGACGCAAGAGGCGTGCTGTTGTGCCGCGACGTGATGCGCGATCGCGAAACATCCTCCGCCGTGGGTTATGCGGCCATGGCCTTCTTCACGCCATGAAGCTGCCCAGCCCAGCATCGGGAATGGCCTACGCCATCGGCTCGCTTCCGCACGTGGATCCGGCCGCGGCCCTGGACGTCGTCTTCGATCACCTCCCTTTCTGTCCCCACTGGCCGCAGCTCCCGGCCCGATCCTTGCTCGAGCAGATGGAGTACCAGTTCAGCCAGACGGTCCCGGGGGTGACGGTGGACGAGGCAGGTCGCCGCCTCGTGGTGGACGTGCACTCCGAGAGCTTCCTTCCCGCTCTGGAGAGGTTCTGGGAGCGTGCCATGGCGGCCGAGGACGGCATCGACCTGTCCCATTTCGCCGTGGACGAGGCCCACGCACCAGGCCTCTTCGCGCTCCAGTCGAGGCTCTGGGGCCGCCCGCCGCCTCCCTTCGTCAAGGGCCAGTGCACGGGCCCCTTCACCATGGGTCTGGGCCTGACCACGACGGATGACAGGGCCCTGTACTACGACGAGACTCTCCGCGACGTCGTGATCCGGGCGGTGGCCTTGCATGCCAGATGGCAGGCGCGACAGCTGGCGCGGCTCGGATCCGGGGTGATCATGGCAGTGGACGAGCCCGTGCTCTCGTCCTTCGGCTCGACGGCCATGATCACGGTGAGCCGCGAGCAGGTGGTCGCGGCCCTGCGGGAGGCCGTGGTGGGGTTGCACGCCGAGAACGCACTGGTCTCCACCCACTGCTGCGGCAATACGGACTGGTCGATGATCATCGACGCCGGGGTGGACATCCTGAGCTTCGATGCGTTCGAGCTGGGTGACCGCATGGCCATCTATGCTCCCGACATCCGACGGTTGCTCGAAGGCGGTGGATGGCTGGCCTGGGGAATCGTGCCCTCGCGTCCCGAGGTGAACCACTTCACGGCCGTGGCCCTGATCGAGAGGCTGCATGCGGCCCACGAGGTCATGGCGTCGCGAGGCATCCTGCTGGACCTGATCAGGGAACGCACGCTCCTCACACCGTCCTGTGGCACCGGTTCCATGGACGTGCCCCGAGCCGTCCGGGTCTACGAGCTGCTCGCCGAGCTCGAGATGCTCTACCAGGGATGAATCTCAGGCCCTCGCAACGATGAACCCGTCGTCCGCGCCAGAGAGCAGCGCAGGGTCGACGAACCCGGCCGACACGAGCATGTCCGATATCTCCGCCTGCGTGTAGCAGCGGCCACGCCGCGTGGACACCAGCATGTGAACGTCGAACATGCTGGCCCGCAGAGGTCCGGTGCGCCCTGGATCGAGGAGTGTCTCCCGGACCACGATGCGTCCACCCGGACGAACGAACCGCCGGACGCGTCCGAACAGGTCCCTGTTTGGCTCCTCTCCCTCCGAATGGATGACTGCGGACACGAGCACCAGATCCCACGGCCCGCCCAGGTCGCAGGACCTGTCCTCAAAGAAGTCGGCCTCGATGACGCTCATCCTGTGGCCGACACCGCTTGCCTCGATGATCCGACGAGTGGTCCTCAGCGTGAGCGGGAGATCGGCCACGGCACAGACGAGCCCGGGCCACCTGTCGAGAAGCGCGAGACAGAACGTACCGGGTCCACCGCCCAGATCCAGGAACGTCATGGCGTTTTCGCGTTCGATGAGATCCGCAAGCCTCCTGGCCATGGGTCCGGCATGGGCGTGCATGGCCCGTATGAAATGCTCGTTGCGTTCCGCGTCCCTGGTCACGTCTTTCGAGTCGGGATACTCCGCGTGACCGAGGCGAAGCACCTGCTCGAGCGCCATCCACTTGTCCATCCCCTCTGCCGTGTGGAGCAGGCTGTCCAGGGGGCTGCCCATCTCGCCAGGCCGCAGATCCCGGGCGAGGTCGGCCGGGAGAGCGTAGTCGTGCCCGGATCGGACGAGAAGGCCGCAGGCGACCATCGCGTCCAGGACCCTGGTCAGCGCCCCCTCGTGAAGACCCCGGGCCGACGCCAGGGCCGATGCGTCGGATGGGCCAGATGCGAGCGCCTCCACGACGCCCGTACGCACGAGCGCGAGCAGCATGAGAGGCACGCGGTATCCGCGTGCCACTTCCGAGAGCCTTTCCAGCGTCCATGGCTCGTGTTCCACGGTCCTGCCTCCTCGTCCGCATCGTGTCCCCGAGGAGCGTAGCTGGTCTGCCAAATCATGGCCAGGGGTCCGGCGCTGCGCGCGATTGACACGGAATGCGGCATGAACCATCCTCGATGGACCGAAGAGATGGACCGGAGACGATGAAAGGAAGAACCATGACGTCGCACACGCTGACACCGCTCGCATGGAGCGTGGCAATGGCGCTCGTGCTGGGGGCCGGGTGCAAGCCGAAGACCGGAAGGAGCGTGTCCGTAAGACACGAGTCCAGCCGTGGGTTCGTGCCCCAGACACAGCCTCTCTTGCCGAGCGGCGAAGGCATGTGGCCATGGGACGACCTCGGCGACATGGACGATCGGGATCTCATGGCCAGGGGGCTCGATATGCGGCTGGACGAGATCTGGTCCGCTGGCCAGGGGGGGCTGGCCAGCGCCGTGGTGGGCCTCGAAGGGTGCAGCGCGTCGTTCGTGTCGGCCGGTGGCCTGATGCTCACGAACCACCACTGCGCCTACGGGGCCATCCAGAGGAACTCCACGGACGAGAAGAACCTGCTCGAGACGGGATTCGTCGCCGGTTCCCGGGCAGAGGAGATGGACGGCCACGGGATCAAGGCATTCGTCTTCATCAGGCAGACGGACGTGACCGTGGACGTCGAGGCCGACATGCCTCCCCAGATGACGGACCTCGATCGAGCCAGGTACGTCGAGAAGAAGACGAAGCAGATCGTGGCCCGGTGCGAAGAGCAGCCGGACACGCGCTGCGATGTCTCGCGGGTCAACGACGGGCTACGCTACGTTCTCATCGAGAAGCTCGAGCTTCGCGATGTCCGTCTCGTGGCCGCGCCTCCGGAGTCGCTGGGCAGCTTCGGCGGCGAGGTGGACAACTGGCACTGGCCACGGCACTCCCTGGATTTCGCGCTGCTGCGTGCCTACGTGAGCCCCGACGGCAAGCCCGCCGCGTTCGCTCCCGACAACGTGCCGTATCGCCCTGCGCGCTGGATCGAGGTGTCCAAGGACGGAGTGGACGAGGGTGACTTCGTGATGGTGCTGGGCACTCCCTACTCGACTTCTCGCTACCTCACGGCCCAGGCCGTGAGAGAGGACCTCGAGTGGTACTACCCGTCGAGAGTGGACCTCTTCTCCCGGTGGACGGGTGTCCTCGAGGGAACATGCCGCGACGTGCCCGGGAGCTGTCTGGCCACGAAGGGAGATCTCCGAAGCCTGTACAACGGGCTCTCAAATGCCAGAGGCATGATCGAGGGCCTCGAGCGCACGGGCCTCGTGGAGGCCAAGAAGCTCGAGCAGGACGAGTGGGCCGGGTGGGTCGAGGCGGATCCCGGCAGGGCGGCCGCCTGGGGCAGCACGCTGGCCGACCTGGACCAGTTCCTGCTCACCCGGCAGGCAGGACGGGATCGGGATCTTCTCCTGAGGTACATGCTGCGAGGATCGAAGCTTCTGGGCCAGGCGCGCGAGATCACGAAGTGGGCCACGGAGCGCGAGAAGGCGGATGCCGACCGCGAGCCCGGCTACCAGGACAGGGATCGCGACGACATGGTGGCGAGGTGCGCCAGGGTACAGAAGAGCATCCACATCCAGGCCGAGAAGCGGGTGCTCGTGATGTTCCTCGAACGCGTCGGCACCCTGCCCGAGGGGGAGCGCCCCGCGGCCCTGACCGCTGCCCTGCCGGGAGGCTTCGGCGAGGAGTCTTTGTCCCGGTACGTGGACGGTCTTCTGGCCGGCACCGAGCTCGCGGACGAGGCGCGCAGGATGTCTCTTCTCGACTCTCCACTCGAGGCGTTGCAGGCGAGCACGGACACGATGATCCAGCTGGCCCTGGCCCTGGCGCCCGAGCTCGATGCCTGGCAGGACAGGATCAAGGAACGCGAGGGAGGCCTCGCCCGGCTGCGCCCGCCTTACCTGGAGTCCGTCATCGAGTTCAGGGGCGAGGCCTTCTACCCGGACGCCGACGCATCGCCGCGCATCAGCTTCGCAACTGTGGCCGGGTACGCTCCTGCCGATGGCATGTGGTACGCGCCGTTCACGACCATGTCGGGCCTGGTGGCCAAGAACACGGGCGAGGAGCCCTTCGATGCGCCCCCGGCCATGCTCGAAGCCATCCGCAAGGGAGATGCCGGGCGATGGGTGGATCCCACGCTCGGCGACGTGCCCCTGTGCTTCATGTCCAACGCGGACACGACGGGAGGCAACTCGGGCAGCCCTGCGCTGGATGGGGAAGGCCGGCTCGTGGGACTGAACTTCGACAGGGTATGGGAGAACGTGGCGGGCGACTACGGCTACGATCCGGCCATGTCGCGCAACATCATGGTGGACGTGCGGGCCATCCTCTTCTACCTGGACCTCGTCCTGGGAGCACAGCACATCCTGAACGAGATTCTACTCGTGCCGCAGGAGCCGGTCTCGCACTGAAGCCCGTCTACATGCGGGCGACCGGGAAGATGTCCGTGCGCCTCTGCGGGCCGGGACGGCTCTCGATGGACTCCAGGACACCCAGGGCACCCTGGTTGATCTCGCCCGCGTTGGCCTCGTCCGTGTCGATGTGCATGGCGAGACGGAAGCTCGGGTGCACGCGCACGAGCACGTCGCCGAAGATGAGCGAGCGCTCTCCCTCGACCTTGATGCGGACAACGTCACGGTCCCTCAGGCCGTAGGAGAAGGCCTCCTCGGGACTCATGTGGATGTGGCGAAGGGCGCAGATCACCCCCTTGGCGAGGGCCACCGTGCCCGCGGTGCCCTGGAGGGTCAGCCCTGGGCTGCCGTCCAGGTCTCCGGAAGCACGCACGGGTGCGTCGATGCCCAGACGGAACTCCTCTGTCCTGGAGATCTCCACCTGGCTCTCCGGCCTCACGGGGCCCAGCACGCGGACCTTGTCGACGCGGCCCCTGGGACCCACCAGGTCGACGGTCTCCTGGCACGCGAACTGGCCAGGCTGGGACAGGTCTCCACGATACGTGAGCTCATGACCCTTGCCGAAGAGCTGCTCCACGTGCTCCTGGGTCAGGTGCACGTGATGGGCCGAGACCTCGATGGGAATGGGCTTTTTCTCGTGGGCGCGGATGATCGAGGTGACCTCGCCCGTGCCCAGCGCCTTGACCGAGTCGCGGGCTATCATGAGCTCCTCGTCCGTGGGAACCACGAGCACCGTGACCGGCGAACCGTCCACGGAGATCTGCATGGGCTTGCCACCGTGGCGCCCCTGGTTGTGGGCCTCGTCCAGGCGGATGCCCATGCGGTCCAGGCCCTGGCAGATGCGGGCACGCGTGCCCGAGGAGTTCTCTCCGATGCCGCCGGTGAACACGAGCACGTCGAGGTCTCCGAGGGCCGCTGCATATGCGCCGACGTACTTCTTGACGCGATAGGCGTACATCTGCTTGGCGAGCAGCGCGCGCGGGTCGCCCTGGTCGGCGGCCTCGTTGATCTCGCGCATGTCGCCAGTGAGACCGGAGATGCCCTTGAGGCCCGATTCCTTGGTCAGCATGGTCTCCACCTGCGCGGGAGTCATGCCCATGCCCGTGATGAGGTGCAAGACGAGGCCGGGATCCACGTCACCTGCCCTGGTGCCCATGATGACACCCTCGAGGGGTGAGAATCCCATGGACGTGTCCACGGATCTGCCATGGTCGATGGCGCACACGCTGGCGCCGGAACCCAGATGGCAGGTGATGATCTTGAGCTCGCTCACTGGACGGCCCATGTGCGTGGCCGCCATGAGCGACACGTACTGGTGCGATGGACCGTGGAAGCCGTACCTGCGCAGCTTGGACTCGCGGTACAGCTCGAATGGCAGGCCGTACACGTGTGCGAAGCGGGGGATGGTCTGGTGGAACGCCGTGTCGAACACGGCCACCTGGGGCACGCCCGGCAAGAGCTTCTGGCATGCCTCGATGCCCATGAGGTTGTTCGGGTTGTGCAGGGGCGCGAGCCTGCTGAAGTCGCGGATGGCGGCGAGCACGTCGCCGTCGATGAGCGTCGCGGCGCTGTAGCGGTCACCTCCGTGCACGACCCTGTGCCCGACCACGTCCACCTTCCCGGCCGCTCCGGCCTTCCCGAACACGGCTGCGAATACGCTCCCGAGAGCGTCCGCGTGGTTCGCGATGCTGCCCTTCTCCACCTTCTCGCCGCCTGGACCAGTCCACTTGTGCACCGATCCCTCGATGCCGATGCGCTCCACGAGCCCCCTGACCTCGCTCGAGTGGCTGGTGCCGTCGATGAACCTGTACTTGAGCGACGACGAGCCGCAGTTGATGACCAGCACTCGGCTGTGCCCCACGGCAGCACCCACGGAGAGCTGGTAGGGATCCTCGGCGTGGTTCCAGGCCATCTCCAGAGTGAGCCTCTCGCCCGGGTTCTCGGCACGGCTTCGCAGCCTGTCCGCCAGGGTCTTGGCGAAATCCCTGACGGCCCGGGGATTGAGGGACATCGTGCGGGAGAACACCACCTGCGGGATGCTCAAATAACTGCTGGGCTTCGACGCGGTGACGTCCGCGGACGTGAGCTCTCCCGTGAGCAGCGCCATCTCGCCGAAGTACTGGCCAGCCTTGAGCCTGCCCAGCTCCCGGGGGGGCTCTCCCGGTTGCGTGGAAGGCTGCGAGGCCACTGCCTCGCCTTCCAGCATGACGCCGAGAAACTCGCCGACCTGCCCGTACTCGATGATCCGGTCGCCCGGATTCGCCTCGCACACCGTGGAGGATTTCACGATCTCTTCCAGGGAACCCTGGTCGAACCCCCCGAAGATGGGGATGCTCTTGAGCTTCGATAGAACGTCCATGACTTTCACCTCCTTGGCCGGGGCCGTCAGGACCAGATAGCAAACACCTGGCAAGTCGTCCAGACCCGTGCGACGGCTGGCATGCTGGCTGGTCAGGGAGGGCAAGGAGGGTTAAGGTATGCGTGATCAAACCTTCGGAGGCGCTCATGCACCCAACTCACCGCATCATGGCTTTGCTTCTCCCATCCTCGATCCTCTGCGCTTCGCTTTCCCTGCTGGGCTGCGATGAAGGAGGCTCGGACGCGGATGCGGACGCGAACACCTACGAGTGCGAGACCCCGTTTCCGGAATGGGAGACGGGCGGCGACGGGGCCGACGTTTCCGGGCCGCCGCCGGCAGGCCAGGCGCGTGCGGGACGCATCGGAAGCGAGGATCAGATCCCGAGGGGTGTGAAGAACAACGTCGACGTGGGCGACGTCATGCTCAGAAACGGCAAGGTGATGTTCGTCATCGAGGCGCCGGACGAGTCGGACGGGTACAACCCGTTCGGCGGCGAGATAGTCCACGCGGATCTCGTGGGCCCGGATGGCGAGCCTCTGGAGCGCAACCTGTTCGGAGAGTCGCTTCACGGCATCTCACTCAAGCTCGTGGACCCCCAGTCCGTCACCGTGGTCGCTGATGGCACGGACGGAGGAGATGCCGTGGTGCGTGTCGTCGGCGAGAACAGGAGCATGCCTCTTCTGGACGTGGCGTTCGGGTTCATCTTCGAGATCAACCACGGGGTGGTGTTCGCGGTGGACTACGTGCTCGGGGCTGACGAAGATTTCCTCGAGGTCAGGTTCAACATGCGCAACCCGATCAACCGCTGGGCCTACGTCAACATGATCATCTTCGGATCGGTGCAGGGAGACGGCCTGCGCTTCTTCACGCCCGAGGGCGGGTTCGACCAGGACGCGCTCGCAGGCACGCACCGGATGTATGGCTACGTGGGGGACGAGATCAGCTACGGCTTTGTGGACGCCGAGGGCCAGGACCTGCGGTACGTCATGGAGGAGTCGGATTTTCTCGTGGGGGAGAAGAGCCGCACCGTGCCCATGGAGTCGTGCACGGAGCTGACCTTGCCAGTGATCCGTCTCGTGGTCTCCGGAGGTGGTGCCGAGACCCTGCTCTCGGTCATGAGGGGGATCGCGGGGGATGTCGAGCCCGACAAGACGTACTTCGACGTGACCATCACGGGCGGCGGTGACGCGCTTGCCACGCGTATACACGTCACCGATGCCGGCGGGGGCTACGTGACCTCGATCATCGCGGATGGGGAAGGGATCTTCGCAGCGGCCCTGCCCGCCGGCGACTACCTGGCCACGGCCGTTCTCGACGGCCACGCGCCGGTCGAGGACCTGGCTTTCACCGTCGGGTCGACAGGAACGACGGTGGACATCGCCATCCCGCAGGCTTCCACAGTGACCTACGGCGTGGTGGACGGGCTCGGCGAGCCCATCCCCGCGAAGGTCATTTTCTTCGCGGACGATGTGCCGGTGTCCCTGCCCGGATCTTTCGGCGAGAAACGCTACCCACAGGAAGCATCGCTCTACGTTTTCGGTTCATCCGCTTCGGTGACCTTGCCGCCGGGCGGATACACCGCCGTCGCCTCCCGTGGCCCCGAGTACGAGATCGACGAGCAGTCGTTCACGGTGGGTGCCGGCGAGACAGCGGCGCTCGACCTCACGGTCGTGCACTCCGTGGACTCGACCGGCCTTCTGTGCGGTGACTTCCACGTGCATTCCGTCCACAGCGCAGACTCCAGCGACCCTCGCGGTGACAAGGTCCGGGCCGCCGTGGCCGAGGGTGTGGAGATCCTCGTGTCCACGGACCACGAGTGGGTGGCGGATTACCAGGATGATGTGGTGGCCGAGGGCCTCACGGACTGGATCCACGGCGTGAGCGGCTCCGAGCTCACCACCTTCTCCTGGGGGCACTTCAACGTCTATCCCCAGACCCAGAGGCCCGATCTTCCCAACAACGGGGCCGTGGACTGGTACTACAAGGATACGCCAGAGGTCATGGCCTTGGCCCATGCAGATCCGCTGGATCCCATCGTGCAGATCAATCATCCGAGGTCCGGGTCGTTCCAGGGTTACTTCACCACCCTGGGTTTCGATCCGGTGGAAGGCACCGTCGAGAGGCCCGAGCTCTGGAGCACGGACTTCGATGCCCTGGAGGTGGTCAACGGCGAGGCCTTCGCCGAGATCGAGGAGACCACTGCTCGCGACTGGTTCGCCCTGCTGAACATGGGCCTGCGCTTCGCGTGCATGGGCAACTCGGACACTCACGATTTCGTGTCGAGCGAGATCGGCTATCCTCGCACCTGTCTCGTCGTTGGACACGACGATCCCTCGATCCTCACAAATGACGATATCCGGGAGAAGATCAGGGCCATGAAGACCGTGGTCAGCGGTGGCATCCTGATCACTGCCGAGGGGCCCGGAGGCGAGGGGCCCGGGGACATCGTGGACGCTTTCGGGGGCACGGCGGACTTCCACGTGGTCGTGCAGGCCCCGGCCTGGGTCGACGCCCTCCGGTTGAAGGTCTTCGTCGATGGGGATCTCGCCCGGACCATCGCCCTGGACGGGACCACCGCGGATCCCTCGAACCCGACTGTCCGGTTCGACGACACCCTCGTGGTGGCCACGAGCGATGGTGCAGACGGATGGGTGATCTTCGTGGCCGAGGGCGATGCGAGCCTCGACCCCGTGGTCGAGGGACACCTGCCCTTCGGGTTCACGAGCCCCATCTACCTGGACGCCGACTCGGATGGCGGCATCACGCCGAGGATGGCGTTACCCGCGATCTGATCTCAGCCGATTGACGCTCGTTCGAGTCGGGGCAGGCGGGGGCGTCGTGTCGAAAACCGAATAAAACTGCTCACTTCGGCAGGATGGCGTCCTTGCAGGCCTTGGAAAGCCTCATCTTGACCACCGTCTTGGCCGGGATCTTGATGGGCTCGCCTGTCTGCGGATTGCGGCCCATGCGAGCCTTCCTCTTCTGCTTCACGAGCTTGCCCACGCCCGGGAGCGTGAACTCGCCCTGCTTCTTCGTCTGGTTGACCGCCAGACTCGCGAACTCGTCCACGATCGCGGACGCCTGCTTGCGGGCAAGGCTGAACTTCTCCGCGAAGTGACCGACCACCTGCGCCTTCGTCATTGCCTTCTTGGCCATCTCTATCCTCCTTAAACACGCCTCTCCAAAAGGCGATGTCATATTCCTTAGCAGAGCTTCGCCCGGTCTGGCAAGCATGTATTTTCGGTGGCTGTCATGCCGGGAGGTGACACGGACGGCAGTCCCCACGCATGGATCGTGGCCATCGACGTGTCGATAGCCGGTTCCGGATGATCGGGATTGCATCCATCGATAGCAATATATGAAGCATACTGCGAATCGTCACCGGGCAGGGGCGTTGATCGCCTCACCGGGCCGTGATAACTTGCGATGCTTGGCGGCCGGAGACAATCCATGCTCGTGATGAAGTTCGGCGGGAGCTCGATCAAGGACCCAAGCGCGGTGGACCGCGTGGCTGGCGTCGTGGGAGGGAGGCTCGCCGAAAGGCCCGTGGTGGTGGTCTCCGCCCTGGGCAAGACAACCGACTCCTTGGTCTCGATCCTCGGTCACCTCGAGCGCGGCGAGGCGGACATGGCCCGTGAGATCGCAGGGATGATTCGCGATCACCACGAGCGTGTGATCGAGGACGTCGTGGTCGAGAAGGCCCACGCGGTCGAAGCCATGGATGCCGTTTCTTTTTGCATCGCGAGGCTGTCGAGGCTGGTCGAGGGGATGGAGCTTCTGGGGGAGGTGAGCGACAGGAGCCGCGATGCGGTGCTCGCCATGGGCGAGCTCATGGCCGCGCCCCTCATCACCGCTGCCCTGAGGAGCCGCGGTCTATTGGCCCAGTCCGAGGATCCGAGGGCTCTCGTCATCACGAGCTGCCACCACGGCCGGGCCGTGCCTGACCAGTCGGCGAGCACCAGCAGGTGTCGCGAGCTACTGTTGCCCATCGTGGAGGCAGGCCGGGTGCCCGTCGTGGGAGGGTTCGTCGGCAGCACCGCCGACGGCGTCACCACGACCCTTGGAAGGGGGGGCTCCGATCTCACGGCCTCGGTAGTGGCCCGCGGCATCGAGGCGGACGCCCTGGAGTACTGGAAGGACGTCGACGGCATCCTCACCGCGGATCCAGGAACCGTGCCCTGTGCCCGCCCTGTGAGCGTGCTCACGTTCCAGGAGGCCGCGGAGCTCGCCTTCCTCGGCGCGAAGGTCCTCCACCCGGCCTCGATCCAGCCGGCCGTGGACGCCGGGATCCCGGTTCGGGTCAAGAACTCGTTCAGGCCGGACGCAGAAGGTACGCTCATCACCCTCGAGCGACCGGCCGATGACACGTCCGGCGATCCCCGACGATCCGTGGTCTCGGTGGCCTGCAAGCGCGGCCAGATCCTGGTGAACGCTTTCTCCACGAGGATGCTCGGCGCTTCGGGCTTCCTCAGGAGGGTGTTCGAGGTCTTCGAGAGGCTGGAGCTGTCGGTGGATCACATCGCTACCTCCGAGGTGAACGTCTCGGTGACTTTGGCCCCCACGGATCGCACCACCGAGCTCGCCTCACTGCTCGCAGAGGTTGCGGATGTCCGCATCCGCACCGGCGTCGGCGTGATCAGCGTGGTGGGTGAGGGGATCTCCAGGACGCCGGGTGTAGCGGCCGTGGTGTTCGAAGCCCTCGGCGACGTGAACGTACATCTCATCACCCACGGCGGTTCGGGTGTCAACCTGAGCTTCGTCGTGGACGACGCCAGGGTGGCAGAGGCCCTGCGCAGGTTGCACGCGGCGCTGTTCGAGCAGTCGGGGACGTGATCCATGAACAGCTTCGAGGAAAGAGACGGCATCCTTCACTGCGAGGACGTGCCACTCACGAAGCTGGCAAAGCAGTTCGGGACGCCCCTCTACGTCTACAGCCGGGCGACGCTCGAGAGGCATCACAGGGTCTTCGTGGATGCCTTCTCCGGCTGTCCGCACCTGGTCTGCTTCGCGGTCAAGGCCAATCCCTCGCGGGGCATCCTCGAGGTGCTGGCGCGCGAGGGGGCCGGTGCCGATATCGTCTCGGGAGGCGAGCTCTTCAGGGCGCTCAATGCCGGGATCGATCCATCCCGCATCGTCTACTCCGGCGTGGGCAAACGCGAAGAGGAGATGGAGCAGGCCCTGGATGCCGGTATCCTCATGTTCAACATCGAGTCCTTCTCGGAGCTGGACGCGCTCGCTTGCGTGGCCGCCCGGATGGGCAGGCGCGCCCGTGTGGCTTTGCGCGTGAACCCCGACGTCGACCCTGATACCCATCCCTACGTTGCGACCGGCCTCACGAACTCCAAGTTCGGCATCCCTTTTTTGAACACCATCGAGGGATACGAGAGGGCACGCGCTCACCGGAGCATCGAGGTCATTGGAGTGGACTGCCACATCGGGTCGCAGCTCACACGGGTCGAGCCGTTCGTCGTCGCCGCCGAGAAGCTCGTCGCTTTGGTTCGCGAGCTGCGCTCCCGGAGGTTCGACATCGGCTATTTGGATATAGGGGGAGGCCTCGGAATCACTTACGGCGAGGAGACCCCGCCGTCGCCTGCCCAGTACGGCGAGGCACTCACCAGCGTGCTCTCGAGACAGGATCTCACATTGATCCTCGAACCGGGTCGCAACCTCGTGGGGAACGCGGGCATCCTCTTGACCCGAGTGCTCTACACCAAGCGTGGCGCCACGCGCCGGTTCGCCATCGTGGATGCGGGCATGAACGACCTGATCCGGCCCAGTCTCTATGATGCGTTCCATGCCATCGTCCCCGTTGTGGACGCGCAGCGGCCCATGGGACTGTTCGACGTGGTCGGCCCCATCTGCGAGAGCGGCGACTTCTTGGCCCGGGAGCGAGAGATGCCAGAGGTCGAGGCGGGGGATCTGGTGGCCGTCATGAGCACAGGAGCCTACGGATTCTCCATGGCCTCCACCTACAACTCGCGCCCGCTGGCGGCCGAGGTGCTCGTGGATGGGGGCACCACGCACCTCATCCGGGCGCGAGGCACATATGCAGACCTCGTGCGAGGTGAGCGAGGCATTGCTTGACTCTGCGCTCGGCGTGGAACTAGTCTCGGCCGCCGTCCATCCGAGGAGATGAGAATGTCCACCGACAACGGGAGCGAGACCAGAAACTTCCTCGAGCAGATCATCGAGGATGACCTGCGCACGGGCCGGGTGAAAAAGGTCGCAACGCGCTTTCCCCCCGAACCGAACGGATACCTGCACATAGGGCACGCCAAGTCCATCTGCCTGAACTTCGGTCTGGCCAGAAAGTACAAGGGCACCTGCAACCTCAGGTTCGACGACACCAACCCGACGACGGAGGAAGTGGAGTACGTGGAGTCCATCAAGGAAGACGTACGCTGGCTGGGGTTCGACTGGGAGGGGCGCGAGTACTACGCTTCCGATTACTTCGAGAAGCTCCACGATTGGGCCGTCAAGATGATCCGGGATGGCAACGCCTACGTGGACAGCCAGTCCGAGGAGGAGATCGCCTCCTCTCGGGGGAACTTCTACAAGAAGGGCACGGAGAGCCCCTTCAGGAACCGCACGGTAGAGGAGAACCTCGATCTGTTCGCCCGCATGCGCGCGGGGGAGTTTCCTGCCGGCTCTCACGTCCTCAGGGCGAGGATCGACATGCAGTCCGGCAACATGAACCTGCGCGACCCCATCATGTACAGGATCGTGCATGCGTCCCACCACCGGACAAGGGACCGCTTTTGCATCTACCCCATGTACGACTGGGCCCACGGCCAGTCCGATGCCATCGAGGGCATCACCCACTCCATCTGCACGCTGGAGTTCGAGAACCACAGGGCTCTCTACGACTGGTTCGCAAAGGCCACCGGTGTCGAGGATCCGCCTCACCAGCACGAGTTCGCGAGGCTCAATCTCACCTACACGGTGATGAGCAAGCGGATCCTGCTGAGGCTGGTCAAGGACGGCCTCGTGACAGGGTGGGATGACCCGCGAATGCCCACGATCAGCGGCATGCGTCGGCGAGGTTACCCTCCCGAGGCCATACGTCGCTTCTGTGACCAGATCGGCGTGGCCAAGAACGAGTCCATGGTGGACGTGGCCCTGCTCGAGCACTGCGTGCGCGAGCGCCTCAACGAGATGGCACCTCGCTACATGGGGGTGCTTCGCCCCCTGAGGCTCGTCATCGAGAACATGCCCGACGATCACGAGGAGATGCTCAAGTGCCCTCTGCACCCGGAAGATCCGTCGCTGGGCTTTCGCATGGTTCCGTTCTCCCGCGTCGTCTACGTGGAGCGCGAGGACTTCCGGGAGGATCCTCCGAAGAAGTGGCACCGCCTCGCACCGGGCAAGGAAGTGAGGCTGCGCTATGCGTGCCTCGTCACGGTGAAGGACGTCATCAAGGACTCCAGGGGCGAGGTGGTGGAGATAAGGTGCACCTGGGACCCGCTGTCGGCCGGCGGCAATGCTCCGGACGGGCGCAAGGTCAGAGGTACCCTTCACTGGGTCAGCGCCGGCAACTTCGTGGATGCCGATGTGAGGCTCTACGATCGCCTGTTCACCAGGGAAAACCCGCTCGACCTGGCCGAGGGCGAGAGCTTCACG